>JAIEQM010000063.1 GCA_019747705.1 Chitinophagaceae bacterium
CAACCGGTAAGAAAAAAGTAAACGAATACAACATGCATTTTCAAGTATCCAGGTTAACTTATTCCGACAGTTATTTTTTGCCCTTTTTGGTATTCCCGTTGAAAATAAGCACACCGCCGTTGTTGTGTGTTTTCACCAACAACGACATCAGGGAACTGAAGCCGAACAAAAACAAGCATGCGAATAAATGTCTTTACTGCCCGGCATGAATCATATTCATTTGCTAAACTTTAGAATTAGTTTCGGTTGGCGGAGGCGCCAACCGGTAAGAAAAAAGTAAACGAATACAACATGCATTTTCAAGTATCCAGGTTAACTTATTCCGACAGTTATTTTATTGAGCAGTTGGTTGAAGACTTCCTTTCGGAGGAAGAAAAACCAACAGTTGACCATTTGAAAAGTGTTTTAAGCGACGACCGAACCTATTTATATATTGCCGCAGTAAATGAAAAAGTAATTGGATATTGCCTGGTATATAGATTTCCGTCAATTTATTCCAGCCATCATTTGGCTTACTTATATGACATAGAAGTCATAGAGGAGCATCAAAAAAAAGGAATCGGCCGGGAGTTTATTCGGGTGGCAAAAGAACAACTTGCAAAAGACAATGTGAGTGAGCTGTGGCCCGGAACAGCAACGGATAACGAAAGCGGGCAGACTTTGTTTAGCAGAACAGGTGCAGTAAAATCGGATGAGACATTTAATGACTATACGTATGAACTGTAATCTACATGAGAAAATCAATAACTTTCTTCCCGGCAAATCCTCTTAGTTACTATTGTTGAAAATTGGTACAATGCAGCCGTGGGCGTTGAGTGCTACAGGATAATGTTTTATTTCTATTGTTAGTCGGGGGTCAAAAAACACATTGATAACTTTTGGTTATACTGCACTTTGTACATACAATCTCTTGCTGGGTGATTTGGAAACCGTTGGTATTTTTTTTCAAATATCCAAAGAGTGAAACCCACTTCTACAACCAGCGCAGGTTGCTTTTTTCAGACATTTGTATTGAAGTGCAATTGAATAAAAAGAAATGAATCGTAAAAATGAACGGGTGATAAGTAGTGTCAAAAAAGAAAAAACTTCCTGAAGGAAGTTTTTCTAAGGACTTGATTGGATTGTCCGTTGGCTTTAGATTGATATTGGATAAGTTAAATATGATATTAAAGAATGATATCACCAATTTTATTTTAAAAAAATGTTTTTTTATTGAATAAAAGAATCAATAAATGCCTGTATAATTAAAGGGAGTAACAGATTTTAGTTCTTTCTTCAACGCAGTATTTATTTTCAATCCATCAATAAAATGATGTATGATTTTTTGGTTGATGGCAGCATTCCCCCTTGTTAATTCCTTCAATGCCTCATACGGATTGGGGTAGTTTTCCCTTCTTAAAATGGTTTGAATAGCTTCTGCTACCACAGCCCAGTTGTTTTCTAAATCCTGTTTTATTTTTTCTTCGTTGAGCAATAATTTATGCAATCCTTTTTCAATAGATTTTAAAGACAGGATGGAATGTGCAAAGGGTACACCGAGGTTACGCAGCACAGTTGAATCAGTTAAATCACGCTGTAATCTTGATACAGGCAGTTTGGCTGAAAGATGCTCAAACAAAGCATTGGCAATACCCAAATTGCCTTCTGCATTTTCAAAATCAATAGGATTTACTTTGTGCGGCATGGCGCTGCTGCCCACTTCGCCTTTCTTTATTTTTTGTTTGAAATAATCCATAGATACATAGGTCCATACATCACGGCACAAATCAATTAAAATGGTATTGATGCGTTTGATGCCATCCATTTGTGCAGCCAGAAAATCGTAATGCTCAATTTGTGTAGTGTATTGCTGGCGTTGCAACCCCAGTTTTTTTTCAACAAACTCATTACCGAATTTTTGCCAGTTCGTTTTTGGGTAAGCCACATGGTGTGCATTAAAATTACCTGTAGCGCCGCCAAACTTTGCAGTGAATGGAATTTGAGTTAGCAGGCTGAGTTGGTTTTCCAATCGCTCCACAAACACCATTATTTCTTTTCCGAGTTTGGTGGGAGAGGCGGGTTGTCCGTGTGTGCGTGCCAGCAGCGGAATGTTTTGCCAGTCTTTTGCCAGAGATTTTAAGTGCAAGATTAAATTAACCAGTGACGGCAGTAATTCATGCTCCATCGCATCTATCCAAAGCAGCGGAACAGATGTATTATTAATATCCTGGGAGGTTAAACCAAAATGGATCCATTCTTTTAAATTTGAAAGTTTTAGTTCATCCAGTTCCCTCTTCAAAAAATATTCAACTGCTTTTACATCATGATTGGTAACGCTTTCAAGGTTTTTAATTTCAGCAGCTTTCTCAACTGAAAAATCACTCACAACCTTTCGCAGGGCTTTAACAGCAGCAGGGGAAAGTTTAAAAAAATTTTTTTCTGCCAGAAAAATAAAATACTCCACTTCCACATGTATCCGGTAACGGATGAGTGCATATTCAGAAAAATAAGTATCCAGGTGCTGAAGCTGGTTGCGGTAACGACCGTCAATGGGCGAAATAGCAGTGAGGTTTTGAAGTTCCATGAAAACAGTTTAAGGTATCAGGTACAAAAATAAGGTTGAAACTGCAATGCAATTATTTCCCTGCAAGGAATCAACCTGTTCACTTTCTTCCTTTCTTTGCCACGCAAAAGTAATTGAATTGAGTAAGATAAAAATTGGCGCTGTAAGTTATTTAAATACAAAGCCCCTGCTGTATGGCATGCAAAATGAAACTTTTTTGCAAACGCATGAACTGGTGCTTGATTATCCAGCTCATATTGCGGATATGCTCAAAGCAGGAACGGTGGATGTGGGGCTTGTTCCTGTGGCCATGCTGCCGCAACTTCCTCAATATTTTATTGTGAGTGATTATGGAATTGCTGCGGATTATGATGTGGCATCTGTTTGCCTGTTTAGTGAAGTGCCGGTGGGGAAGATTGAAATTATTTATTTAGATTATCAAAGCCGCTCATCAGCAGCATTGCTTAAAATACTGATGAAAGAATTCTGGGGCATCAACCCGCAACTTGCAGAAGCAAGAGATGAAACCTACCGAACCAAAATCAACGGAACTGCAGCCGCTCTTGTTATTGGAGACCGGGCTTTTGAACAACGCCGCTTATCAACTTATGTTTATGATTTAGCTGCTGAGTGGCGTGCTATGACCAGTTTGCCTTTTGTATTTGCAGTTTGGGCCGGCATCAAACCGATGAATGCACAATGGATCAATAACTTTAATGCTGTCAACGCAGCCGGGCTTCAAAAACTGGATGAAATTGCAGAGGCACAAAAGTTTTCACAGTTTGATTTAAAGAAATATTATAGTCACCATATTGCTTATGAATTAACACCTGCACGAAAGAATGGGATGATAAAATTTTTGGAACTGCTCGCAGCATACCCCTGATTTTATTAAAACTAAGTAAGAAATTTTATTTTTACTTTATCATGAATAAAACCTGTCTTCTGTTTTTTTTTGTTTGCCGCCGGGTATTCTGTTTTGCTCAGGAATACAGCTACACAAACTATACTAACAAAGATAGGCTTGCTGGAAATACTGTTTATTCTTTGTGCCAGGATAAAGAAGGGTTTATGTGGTTTGGTACAGAAAGTGGTGTTAGCCGTTTTGACGGAACCAACTTTAAGAACTTTACTGCATCAGATGGCTTGCCCGATAATGAAATATTGTTTTGTGATAGCAAAGGAAGGGTTTGGATGGCACCGTTTCGTAAATCAATTTGCTATTACTACAAAGGTAAAATTTATAACCACGGAAAATGATGCAGTGTTAAACAAGCTAAGCATTTCAGGAGTTGTATTAAGAATTTGCCGGATAAGAATGTTTATATTTTAGTGATACAGAATGAAGAAATTCATATTTTTTCCTCATGAATTTGTTCAGGGAATTTAAAAGGATCAGGAACGCAGAGATAGCCAGCTTTGAGCTGGTTGGTCTGGATTTAAATGAAAGTGTTCTTATTTAATATGGTACTGAGTTGTATTAATACAGCTCTGCATCTACATTTAGTAGAATCATTAACATAGTATTCTTGAAAAGCTCAAAGAAAATAGCTTTTATTCCGGAAAAGATAGCATGGATAGCAAAAGAATTTCTGTAAAAAATTTGTTGAGTTGCTTTAACCAGGTTGCTTGAAAAAAAGCTTAATTGATTCAATGATATAAGCAATTTCATTTTCATCAAGATCATAGAAAAAGGGCAAACGTACCAGCCTGTCTGTAAGCCGGTCAGAAACAGGCAGCTCTTTTCCTTTGTAGTTGTTTTTAAAGAAAGGGGATTGATGCAGGGACTGATAATGAAAAACGGCCGTTATTCCTTTCTGTTTTAAATATGAAATGAGACGGGTTCTTTGTTCAAGATTGCTGCAATGCAAATAAAACATATGTGCATTGTTGGTTGCATAGGCCGGTAGAAAGGGTAATTTTATATAACCTTCATCAGCAAGCGGCGAGAGGCCATGAAAATACAGATCCCATATTTTTTTTCTTTTAGCCTGTATCTCAGCAAGGTTTTCCAGCTGTGCGTATAAAAAAGCGCTGATAATTTCGGATGGCAGGAAAGAAGAACCCATATCAACCCATCCATATTTATCCACTTCACCCCGGAAAAACCGGGAGCGGTTGGTACCTTTTTCACGGATGATTTCTGCTCGTTCAACATACTCAGGGTTGTTAATTGTAATCATACCACCCTCACCACTGATTATGTTTTTTGTTTCGTGAAAAGAGAACGCCGCAAACTCGCCAAAAGAGCCCAATGGTTTGCCTTTATAATAAGAATCAACTGCCTGAGCTGCGTCTTCAATTATTATGATATTGTGTTTTTGGGCAATGCCCTGAATTAAATCCATATCACAGGCAACACCGGCATAGTGCACGGGTACGATTGCCCTGGTTTTGGGAGTAATCAGTTCTTCAATCTGTGCGGCATTAATATTGCCGGTTTGTTCTTCAGAATCTGCAAAAACAATAGTAGCGCCCCTCAATACAAAAGGATTGGCAGTAGAAACAAAAGTAAAAGAGGGTATAATTACTTCATCACCGGGCTTTATCCGGGCCAGCAATGCAGCCATTTCCAATGCATCGGTACAGGAGGTTGTAAGTAAACATTTGGTAAAACCATATTTCGTTTCAAAAAAAGTATGACATTTTTTTGTGAAGATACCATCGCCGGAAAGCTTAAGTGCAGCAGCTGCCTGCTGAATGTATTCGGTTTCTCTGCCGCTTAAATAGGGTTTATTAAAAGGAATTATTTTCTCCATGCCCAAATGTAATTTTTAATTTCATCCAACCTGATATTTGCCAGCAAATCAACAATGGAAACATAGTTTTCAAACGGACTACCCAGTTGTTTGTATGGCGGATAACCTGAATAATCTTTGTACATAAGTTGAATCTTATTTTCAATAAACAGAGACTCTTTACCTGCCAGGTATTCTTTTGCCGAGGGCCCGCTGATATAAGTGGTGGCGCCGGCTTGTTTTAATAAATCCACAAGGCGTTCTGCTCTGTTCCCTTCCAGTATATAATCTGCTGAATGTTTAAAAACGGTTTTAATTTCAAGCAAAGAAGAAATTGTTTCTATTAAAAAACAGTTTAATTCAGAAAGGTGGCTCCATTGGCGGTTTATATAAACTTCTTCAAGAAGCGGTTTTAACTGGTGAAAAAAAGGTGCTTTGCCATAACCCAGCAGGAGAGATTTGTAATGCTGTTGCTGCCATTGACCTGCCGGCAATTTAACTTCGCTTATTTTCAATTTCACGGCGTCATTACCAATGGGGATGCTGAGCCACTGCAGGCCATTTTTGGTATAAATGCGGTTGCGGTTACGCCAGTCATTTTTTGTGTATTGCACTTCATCATAATAAATAAAAATATCCGCATCATGAATCAGATCAAAATAGCCCTTCCATGGAAGGTAGTTAGATTGAAGAACAACTGTTTTCACCGGAGATTTATCTTTTTGCTGAGATGCCTCATGGGGTTGCCAATTACAGAACTGCCGGCAGCTATATTTTTTGTAACAACAGTGCCAATACCTGTAATTACATTATCCCCCGTTATCACATTGTTGGAAAAAATACTGCCGGCGCCTGCAAAATTTTCCATACCTATTCTTACATAACCGCAAACGATTACCCCAGGTGCCATAAACGAACTTTTACCAATTACCGTGTTATGAGATATGGTTACAGAATTGTTTAATAATACACCATCTTCCAGCGCTGCATTCTGATCTATGTTGCAGCCGGGATAGATAATGATTCCTGCCCCAGGTTGTACTGAAGGATTGATAATTGCTGAAGGATGTATAAAATTCGGAAGCTTCCTGTTTGCCCGTTTCAGTTCATCAATAATTTTTGATTTTAAAGCAAGGTTTTTATAACCAAGGCACACAAAAAAATCATGATGACTGAATTCAGGGTTTTTGTATGCTGAGAAAGGAAACGAATGAAGTGTTTTTGACGAAAAAAGCTGATCGTCAAAGTAAACTTCGCTGATAGGGCCGGTAGCTGTTTGCTTAAGAAAACGTGAAACCTGTTGTCCCAAATCACCGAAACCAACATATGCTATATTACGCATAATTCTTATTTTGTTGCAACAAACCCCATGTATTTATAAAGGTTTCGGGATACAGGGAGTGAACGCTGCAATACACTGTCCATTACATCAGCATATTTTATCCGCTCTTCTTTTGTACCCCAGGTATCATTAATTAAAGAGGCCTGGCCCAAAAACCAGTAATACAATATTTGCACTTCCCTGAAACCGGCAGCTTTTAAATCTGCAATTAAATTTTCTTCTTTAAAGCCACCCGCAATGTTTTTGCCGAACTCTGCATTATTAAACGTGTCTTTTGAAACACCAAAGTTTTTTTCTATATCCTCATCCTTATAGGTTACCATTTCAATTTCTCTTTTTACGATGGTATCATAACTGCCATTTCTGTCCAGTTGATGAATGCTTTCCCAATAGTAATAATTAGGGTCGAGGTCACAATACAATTTTCCGCCATCTTTCAAAGCAGTGAATGCTGTTTTTAAAGTGGGTTTAATATCATACAAGTGATGCAGGAAGGAATATCCAGTAACGATATCATAGGTGCCCGGCACAGCAGGAAAACTGCCGGTATCAGAATTATGAAGATTGATGACCGCATTACCACTCAGATCAACTTTATGAAGCATGGCCTGTGTTACATCCACACCATCAATGTGCTGCACATATTTTTTGGCAATATTAATAATGAACCCTGTGCCGCATCCGAGGTCCAGTAATTTTCGGGCATTAACTTCACGGAAAAGGGTTGACAATTTCCGCTCAACTTTTTCAACATTTTCCGGCCGGAAATGAGGCTCGCAGGTGCTGTAATCATCAGCCATTTTTGAATGCAGGCTAATATTGGCAGTAATTACTTCTTCGTACTTTGATTGTTGCATAAAATAAATGTTGTTATAATTTATTCGTATTTCTGACGGTATTTTCTTTTTTCCGGAGGTGCATAATATTCATCATAGCTGGCAGGTGTTTGGGCAAGGAACCCAAGCTTTTGCAAAGCTTTTTCTGACACATTGTTCAGATCCATGTGCGCCATTGCCCGGGGAATATCCAAACGTTGTTTCATATACGGGCGGCACATGTTCAGCGTTAATCCATGCCTCCATTCACTTGTTTTGTTATCCCCGCCAGCATGCCATGTTCTTGCATTAAAAAACCAAACACTTCCTGCTTTTGCAATAAAGCGTTTTGCGTTGGCATAAAAATATTCTTCTGCAGGAGGCTCTGCAAGGTGATGAGATTTGGGCAAAAAATAGGTAGCGCCATTTTCTGCAGTAAAATCATCAAGTGCAATGGTAACACCCAGGTTGGTCATATAGCCGGGTATTATTCGTGGAGAGTCCACATGTATCCGCCGTGAATAATTCGATTTATTGGGGGGCATAGAAGATGACGTGTAGGCATACACAATACTTCCTTCACCTAATACAGCTTCAATGCAATCTGTAAGAAGTTTGTTATCAAATAATTTTATGAAATTTCCGCCATAAAGTGCGCATAACAATACCATTCCATAGTCATTGTAGCTGGAAGTACCATGATATTCCTGTTCTTTTTGTATAGCCTGTTGAAGTTCATTTTTTGTCTCAGCTATAAACTCAGCAGACAAAACATTTTCAACAACACAATAGCCATCTTCTTCAACCTTTTTTGCAAATTCCGTTAAATTAAAACTCATATATCCTGCACTTGTAATAGTTTTTTAAATAATTGACGGTAGCTGTTTATTTCCTGCTCCTCACCATATAGTTGTTTTGTGAGATGTATGCAGTTATGCATCATGTTCTCCCTTTTATCTCCCGGCAAATTTAGTATATATTTAATCCCATTTTTAAGTTCATTTGAGTTGGCTTTGGGAACAAGGAAACCGGTTTTCCCTGAAATAACCAGTTCTTTAGCCAAACCTGTTTCAAAAGAAACAACCAGGGTTCCGCACATCATTGCCTCCACTATCATCATGGGGCCACCGTCTTCAATGGAAGAAACCGCAACCAAATCGGCAGCTTTGTAATGCAAAATTAATTGCTCATAAGAAAGCAAACCGGTATAAGTATGAGGAAACGGTATATGTGGATTTAATGCTGCCGGTTTTCGTCCGCTGATGATTATGAGCAGGTCTTCAGTATATTCTGCTGCCAGTTGGTGCAGGGCTTCAATAAAATAGCTGAACCCTTTTCGTTCTTCCTGTATATGAGACGCTCCCCAAAAAACAACTTTTGTGGATTCTTTTATATTCAGTTGTTGTTTTGCTTTGTTCTTATGCTTTGTATTTAGCAATTCTTCGTTAAGGCTATTGCGGATAAATTCCTGTTTTTTGTTTATAAATATGGGCGAACGTTTAAAAGCTGCTTCTGTTTCTTTTGTACTGTTAATGATGGTAATATTGCTGGCATCAAACAGTTGTTTTTTTAAGTGCCAGTGTTTAAAGGCATGATCCTTTCGTTTTTTTGAGCTCAGGGCAGGGCAACTGCCACATTCAGTTTTATAGTTTTCACAAATACCCGGGTAATGACAACCACCGGTTACTGGCGCCAGATCATTATACCGCCAAATGATGGGGCATTTGTAATAAATTTCCATAGCAGTAATATGTTCCGGTAAAATAAAATCTGAAATCCAGTGAAGAAAAATTAAATCGGGAGTAAAAGGAATTGCTTCTTTTATTTCGTTAAACTGTAAACCTCTGTAGTTGTAGTTGTAGTTAAAGCTAAAACCCTGTTTACGGTTATAACGGATTCTTGCATAAATTCTGAACAAATAATAACGGGTACGGTTAATGATTTTACGAAATGTGCGGTTTAGGGCAGGGATTGTATAAATGTTTTCTTCCGGCTCCTGCTGTTCTGTATTAATAAGTGCAGATTCAAAGCCATTTTTTAAAAACAATTTGTGCAGATGAACCGCAACTTTTCCTGCTCCGCCTGATGTGTTGTATGTAAAATGGATGATCTTCATTATTTAAAAGCTTCTGCCAGTAAAGCCGCCCCGTCATCTGGTGAATCAAGATTATAAGAAGTCCAGTTTTTCCAACTGCTGGTTACGGGAGTTTGAATTTGAATTTTCTTAAACCCTGTATTTAATAAAAGCCGTTCCAGCGAATAGCGGTCATACATCTGATAATGAACCTCGCCGCCAAGCCTGAAACGTCCTATTTCAAGATACGCTCTTTCTTTCCCGGAAAGAACCAGGTAATACCACAGTCGTTTCAACCTGTCAGGATGCTTTAAAATAAATCTCAGTTTTTCTGAAATGCTTTTTTTTACCGGGGCTTTATTCATATTTAAACGCCAGGTTGTAACATAATCACCAAGGCGTTTTTTTAAAAACTCAATATTAATGATCTCAGGTTGTGATAGATATTCAGCCATTTGGCCGCCACTTTTATTACGGCTTACCTGGTCCAGCATTTCAATAAGCATCCAGTCGTGATTATATGTGGCCATTTCATCTCCTGCTATTGCGTTGTCTATGGTTGATAAATATTCCCGGCAAATTTTTTCCATATCAGGAACATTGATACGGATCATCCCGCCCGGTTTTAATACCCTGAAACATTCTTCAATCATTTTTTTTCCCGTATCAGATGGTAAATGCTCGAGTATATTGGAGTGATACACAATGTCAAAAGAATTATCCGCATAGGGCAGCCCTTTAAGGATGTTTACTTTTTTTACTTCTGGTGAAGCGGGATCAATATCAATGTTCTCCCAATCTTTATGAAAGCGGTGGCCGCAGCCTATATTCAGCATTTTTTTCATATAATGGTTCAGGGCTTGATCCAGTAGCGGAGGTAATCAATCTTGCACATCAGCGGATGTTCATTATGTGCATCAAGGTACTCGTGCACTGCTTTACTGCATCCTTTATTGTATCCGTAGTCATCAATAATACAAATACCGCCTTTTACAAGTTTGGGATACAATCCTTCCATACACACTTTAGTTGATTCATACCAGTCACCATCCAGGCGCAATACAGCAATTTCATCAATCTGGTCCTTCCATACCGGCACTGTATCCTGGAACCATCCTTTCACATAAAACAACTGATGGCCGGGATATTTGATTTTTTCTTCAAGCAATATTTTCGATTCATTCAATGTGCCATGGCCGCCCCATTTATCATAAATGCCTGTAAGCGGTTTCAATTCCCCTTTAAACTCGTTTTTATCTGACGATGTTATCTTTTTTATTTCTTTCACAAGTTGCTCATCATCGTACCGGCTGTCAGGTTCGCAAATATCATCAAAAGCATCAAACAGGTAAAGGGGTCTTGGCCGGTCACCAAATTGTTTATTGGCCAAAGCCATTAGTCCTGAAGCGCCGCCTTTCCATACACCACATTCAACCAGCGAGCCTGGTATCTTGTTTTTTTCGCAGTAAACAATTTGTTCATATAAAGATACCAGTTGTTCATACGGCAGCATTGTGTTATTTCTTACTGTTTGTATTGCCTCAAAAGCAATGTTCTCATACTGATAGCCAAGATTCAGTTTTGTGCTGAGCCTTTCAGAAAGTAATTTTCGCCCGTCGGGAGGGAAAAAGAGGTTTTTGATTTTTTGTAATTTTCTTACAATCATTTAAGTATAAATTGATTCTGTTTTGTTTAAAGTATTTTATGTGTTTCAACAGGAAAATTGATGCAAACCTTTTTGTTTTTCAATACCACAACCGGGCTTTTACTTTTTTAAGGTAAGCCAGTGTATGCTCAGAAACCACATTTCTTTTTTCTGTTTTACTGATAGCCATGATTTTTTTTAAACCGGCCATCAGCAATTTAAAATTAAACCCTGCTTTTTTTAAGTAAAAAAGGCACCATAGAAAAGCAGTACTGAAAAAATACTTTTTTGGTAAATACCGGTAGGCCACGATTGCTTTGTTCACCCACATCATCCTGAATTTTTCCTCTTTTGTTGTACGGCCTTTGGGTGATTCTTTATGAAGCATTACAATCTTGTCAGAATAAACAATTGAATAACCGGCATTCAGTATGCGGTAACTTAAATCATATTCTTCCATTCCATAAAAAAAGCCGGCGGCATAGTATCCAAGCTTTTCTATTACTTCCCGCTTTACAGCATGTGCCCCACCGGCATAAAAATAGGTTTCGAAAAAAGACTTGTTTTTATAGTTGCTAAATTTTTTGTGCGGGAATGCATTAACCTGCATTTCCAGTGTATCATAATAAAGAACTTTAAACGTAACAATTGCTTTTGGTCTCTCGGTATTTGACAGGTTGAACTCAGCAATAAGATTAAGCAGGCAATCTTTGTTTTGTAAAACTGCATCATCATCGAGCATAATTACAAGGGGTGCTTTGCCTTTTTGCAGGGCAAAGTTCCTGCCTTTTGCAACGCCAAGATTTTCCGGTGCATCAAAATAGCGGAACGGAATTGCAGGTTCTGAAGCAATAAATTCTTTTACAGGCTCATAATTCTCGGTTGAGCAGTTGTTTACTACAATTACTTCTTCAAGGAGTTCTTCAGCCTGCTCAAGGGTTTTTATATTCCTGAGCAGATCAAGCATATCGTTTGACCTGTTGTATGTTATAATTATAAAACTGAGGGGCTTCACTTTCTTTTATTTTTTAGAGTAAGCCGTGTTCTCCGGCATTTATTCATTGTATGAAAAACTCAAACCGTATTTGCTTTGTTTTTTGCCCGGAACCAAAATTTACCCAATCCTGTTTTCATAAATAAATGCAATGCTTTCTGCAGCCATTGCCAGCATCCCTGCTTTCTGCTTTTCCCAATATGAAACGAATAGCTGTTTCTTACTTCTTCCAGGCCTTTTGTAAAATAGGCGTTACTGGCGCCTCCGGGTGCAAAATATACAAGTGGCTGATGAATGAATAAAAATTTTTCATTCCGTATCCGCACCAGCATGTCATAATCCATCGCAATTTTATACTGTAAATTGTATAATCCGTACCTGTTATAAAGTTCTTTTTTCAGAAACATAGTGGGGTGGGCAGTTTGCCTCATTCCTTTCCATAGTTTATTCTTTTCAAAAGGCAGGCCGCTTATTACATCAGTATGCCCACGGTGCTGAATGTACCTGCTGTGGGTCCACATCAGTGTTGAATCAGCTTCAAATTTTTTTTTTACAATATGCAATGTATTGGTATCAGTAAAACGGTCGCCGGCGTTTAAAAGATGAATAATTGTTCCCGATGCATTTTTAATGCCTTTGTTAAACGCATCTGCAATACCTTCATCTGGTTCATGAATAAGCCTGCGGTAAGCTGGTTGCTGAGCTGAATGATACCAGTTAAGGATGTTTTCGTTATTGCTGCCATCAATAATCAAATGTTCAAACGGGCATTCTGACTGGTTGTTTACAGAGTTGCAGGTTTCAATTAACTCTGCCGGGTTATTATAACAAATTGTAATTATTGAGATGGTTTCGCCCATATTCAATTTCTTTATAACGCTTACTGTTGTTTTACTTTTTATTGTTTTCCTTCCATAAAAAGAAAACGGAAACTGCTGCCAGAAGCAAGAGAGCAATAAGTGCTATGCGTGAGTAAAGGGTTCCTTTTATATAACCCTGAGGTTCAAAACGGAATTCAACAGAGTGGTTACCGGCAGGAACCGAAAGACCCCGCAATACATAATTTACTTTTACAACGGGGGTTTCTTTTCCATCAATAAAAGCTTTCCACCCAGCCTTGTAATAAATTTCGCTGAATACTGCAAATTGGTTACTGCGTGCAGACGAGGTGTACCTGATAATATCGTTGTCATTTTTTACCAGGTAAATAGCAGCGCTGGTATCGGGTTGTATGTTTTCTGTTACATCAGCTTTAAAGATATCCTGTACATAAACAGTATCTTTCAGATTAGTTGTGCTCAGCGCTGCCATTTCAGCGTCTGGGCCCGGAACAAAAACTATTTTGCGTGCAAACCAGCAATTACCATAAGCCGAATCATTTTTTTGATATTGTTGTGTTTGTCCGTTACCATCACGCCGCATCAGATATTTGGTATTGAGCATGTTTAGTACCTGCATGTTCATTTTTTCCCTGCCAATAATTTGGCGCTCATACAGATCCTGGTAAATGCGCAATTTGGCTGAATGGTAACCGCCTATTGAATTATAATGATAAGAAGTGATACTTTCACTGAATGCATTGCCGCTTACATTAAATACACGGTAAAAGCCTGTATCCTTTAATATTTCTTTGTCGGCGTTACTCAGATTAAATGAAAATGTATTTTCTTCCTTATCCTGGTAATTACTGCTGTTTAAATAAATTGTATTAATCATTATCAGATCAACGAATACAAAAGCAGTTATGATGGCGGAAGCAATTATTGGCTTTAGTGTATTACGAATCATCAGGAACAACAGGCTTAGGCCAATTGCAATAAACCCGAAAGAACGCAGTATATCTCCAAAGAATAACGATTTTCTGTCAGCTACCAGTCCCTCGTAAAAATCTTTTACAGCCTGGGTTATTTGCGGCTGGTTCATTCCTGCCACCTGCTTCAGTAAATTTTTGTCATCTGTACTTTTATAATCAAACATCAGGTACATTATGAACAACAATGCTAATATGGCGCCGGTTGCAATCACCCCTTTTTTAAACTGGGGCAGCAGCTCTTTTTTGTTTTCTGTGCCGGCAATTTTCTCCACAACTAATACTGCCAGCGCCGGTAACAAAAGTTGGGAAATAATCAAAATCATTGAAGGGGCCCTGAATTTATTATAGAAAGGGAGGTAATCATAAAAGAATGAATTTACAGTGTCAAAATAACTGCCCCAACTCATCATGGTGGTTATAAGAATTGCAGTAAGCATCCACCATTTATGCCTGCCATCGAGCATAAAAAGTGCTATAACAGCAAGCATACAAATAATGGCCCCGGAATAGGGCGGGCCGGATGTTCCTCCTATACCACCCCAGTAAAAAGACAGGGGTAACTGTTGCTGCAGTTCCCGGGGCATTGTGCTCATCGCTTCAATAGCTTTGGAATTTTCCTCACTCACTTCCTGATGGCTGCTGCTGCCACCAAACATACGTGGCACCATCATTACCAACGGCTCAGGAATTTCCATACTATAACTGAATGCATATTCTTTATCAAGACCCGTTTTTGACTTTGCCGTTTTTGATGTTGTATCCGTTAAAACAGAAGCGCCGCCTCTTTGTGTTTCTTTTTGATATTCATATGTACTCAGCAGGATTGTGGCATTGGTTGCCACGCCAATAATACCTGCCCCAACAGCAAATACAAAAGACCTGAACATGTGTGCAGCCTGTTTTTCTCTGAGCCATTTAACTGCCATGAAAATGCTCATAATTACAATAACCAGCAAAAGGTAATAAACTACCTGCAGATGATTTTGTGCGATCATTACTGAACTGGTAATAGCGGTAAAAGTAGCGCCCAGCCAGTAACGTCTTTCATAAATTAAAAGAATAGATCCCAGCAGAGCAGGCATATATGCTATTGAAAGCATTTTGGTTTCATGCCCCGTTGCAATAATTATCGGATTATAAGTGGCATATGCAAATGCCAAAGCACCCATAATGCCAATATAAGGTCTTATTTTAAGTACGATACATAAAAAATAAAAGCAAATACATGCTAAAAAGAAAAAGGAAACGGGTTTAGGTAAACCCAGTGTTAATAACAAATTAAGATAGCCTGCAAAATAGTTGCCACCTACACCGCCAATCTGAAAGGTGGGCATACCTGCAAACATACTGTTGGTCCAGAGAGGATATTTTCCATCATGGGTTTGGCTGTAAACAACTGAGTTTTGAAAGCCCCCTTTCCACAGGGTTATATCACTTTGCTGAAGCACTTTACCTTCCAGCGCAGGTTTACAATAAATCAATGCAATTATCAGGAATATCACTATCGCAATAACATGCGGCACTAATTTTTTAACATCAAACTTCATAATTCTGAATTTGAATTTTTGGTGAAGCAAAATAATGGTATTTTGGGCTATCATCAGCATTTTTAACGCTTATGAAGGCTTTTCTTTTTCTTACAAGGGCGGGGTTTATTCTCAACCTTGTTTTTTTACTGTGCCTGGTACTGCATTACATTCCTTCAGCCGAATGGCTGCCCCAGTCTGCGGTTTCTGTTTTACTGATTGGGGGCTGGGTGCTTTCTATCCTCATCAATTTGGTGATGGCTGTTTACCTGGCTGTACTTTTACTGATGGGAAAACGGAATTTTCAAATGCCCGTGATTGTGGTGCTGAATATGCTTGTTTTCCTCTTTCAGATTTTTTATTTCTTTTTCTATGATACATCAAATCATTAAAGACCGGCCCATCCGACTCTTTATTTTACTGGGTGGCTTTTTTATAGCCAATGCCATTATTGCTGAAGTGATTGGTGTAAAAATATTTTCGCCGGAGGATACATTGGGGTTTGATAAATTTAATTTCACATTGTTTGGCCAGTCAGGTCTGTCAATGGATTTATCCGTAGGTATTTTACCCTGGCCCGTGGTGTTTATTATGACAGACCTTGTTAATGAATATTATGGTGTAAAAGGAGTGCGTTTTCTTTCTTTTCTTACAGCAGGATTAATTTGCATGGCTTTTATCGTTTTTTATATCAGTATCCATGTTGCGCCATCCGGCTGGTGGATTGTTTCGCAAAGCAGTAAAGGTGTTCCGGATATGCAGGCAGCTTACACACAAGTACTGGGGCAGGGCATGAATATTATTGTGGCTTCATTAACCGCCTTTATTATTGGGCAGGTTGCAGATGCTGTTGTGTTTAAACGTATCAGGAAAGTTACAGGTGAAAAACGCATCTGGATGCGTGCCACACTTTCAACACTTGTATCACAGTTTATTGATACCATTGTGGTAAGTTATTTGTATCTCTATTTTTCACAGGGCTTTCCTTTTGCAAGGGTTACCGGCATTGCCATTGTGGGTTACAGTTATAAATTTTTGGTGGCCATTCTTTCCACCCCTGTAATTTATCTTGTACATGGCTGGATAGAACGCTATCTTGGAAAAGAAAAAGCGGCTGAAATGAAGAAGGCAGCAATGGAATAGGGAGCCGGTATTATTTCCCGAATTTCTTTTTTAATGCCGCCAGTGCATCATTTACACTTAAGCTGCTGAGATCAGTTTCTTTCTTTTTAATACTGGTATTGGTTCTTGTATTTCTTGCCGGGGCTTCCAGGGTTTGTTTGATGGAAAGGGCTATGCGTTTACGTACAACATCCACTTCCACCACTTTTACTGTTACCTTATCATTGAGTTTTAATTTTTCTGAAGGGTCAGTAATATAGTCGTGTGAAATTTCTGAAACATGTACCAGCCCATCCTGTTTTACACCAATATCTACAAACGCACCAAAACGTGTGAGGTTGGTAACAATACCCGGAACCACCATGCCTGCAGTTACATCTTCAATTTTAAAAATATTGGCATATTCAAAACTTTGAATTTCGCTGCGTGGATCCAAGCCGGGTTTGATTAACTCTTTTAAAATATCATTGATGGTAAGTTCGCCAAATTGTTCACTCACATATTTTTTGGGTGTGATTTGTTTGATGATGGTTTCATTGCCAATGAGTTCCTTCACTTTTATATTAAGGTCGGTTGCCATTTGCTCTACTAACGGATATGCTTCAGGATGCACAGCGCTTTTATCCAATGGATGCTCCCCATCAGTAATACGTAAGAAGCCCGCACACTGTTCAAAGGCTTTATCGCCCAGCCTTGAAACTTTTAATAATTGTTTGCGGTTGCTGAAACGGCCCATTTCATTTCTGTACTTTACAATATTTTCTGCAATACCAGTATTGATGCCGCTTACATAGCTGAGCAAATGTTTGCTGGCGGTATTCAAATTTACACCCACCTGGTTTACACAACTTACAACGGTTTGATCCAATCGCTCTTTTAAACGCATTTGATTTACATCGTGCTGGTATTGACCCACTCCAATGCTTTTGGGATCAATCTTCACCAGTTCTGCCAGCGGATCCATCAATCGCCGGCCAATACTTACGGCGCCACGTACCGTAACATCTTTATCGGGAAATTCTTCCCTTGCCACTTCGCTGGCGCTGTACACAGAAGCGCCATCTTCATTCACCAAAAAAACGGGTAATCCCAAATTGAGTTTTTTAATGAACTGTTCTGTTTCTCTTCCGGCTGTTCCATCGCCAATGGCAATAGTTTGAATTTGAAATGCAGTAACCAAATGACGGATGGTTTGCTCACTGGAAAATAATTTGCCCGGCTCGTGTATATAAATTAAATCAGTGGTTTGCAATTCACCTTTTTCATCAAGACAAACAACCTTGCATCCTGTTCTGTAACCGGGGTCAAGAGCTAAAATCCGTTTACTTCCCAACGGGCTGCTTAACAGCAATTGCCTTAAGTTTTCTGCAAATACAGTTATTGCTTCTTCATCGCCTTTTTGTTTTAGCCGGGAGCGAAATTCTGTTTCCAAACTTGGTTGCAGCAATCTTTTATAAGCATCTTTAATGGCCCTGCGCACATGTGCGGTACAATCATTTATGCCTTTTACAAAATCATGTTCAATCAGTTCAATGGCCGGTTCTTCTTCAGGTTCAATACTCATTTTTAAAACGCCTTCTGTAAAACCACGGAGTAGGGCTAATATTCTGTGTGATGGAATTTTATGTACCGGTTCACTAAAATCAAAGTAATCTTTAAACTTGATACCTTCTGTTTCTTTATCCTTCATCACACTGCTTTTCACCAATGCCCTTTCTTCAAAAAGCCTGCGCAGTTTGGCACGGATGTTTGCATCTTCATTCACCTGTTCTGCAATAATATCCCTTGCCCCCTGTAATGCTTCATCAGTTGTTTTTATTTTTTCGTTGATGAATTTGGAGGCTTCAGCAGTTATATCCATATCTTTTTGCTCCAGCAGCAGCAATGCCAAAGGCTCCAGCCCGTTTTCTTTAGCGGTTTGCGCTTTTGTTTTTCGTTTGGGTTTGTAGGGGAGATAAATATCTTCCAGTTCATTGATGGTGGCGGCAGCATTTATTTTTTGCTGCAGTGCATCCGTCATCTTTCCCTGTTCGGTAATTGTTTTTTCAATAAAGGTTTTACGCTCTGTAAATTCTGTTAAAAATTTATGTTGATCCTGTATTTGCTGCACCTGTACTTCATCCAGGTTGCCGGTTTTATCTTTACGGTAGCGGGCAATAAACGGAATGGTTGCGCCTTCTTCAAACAATTCTAAAACAGCTTCTGCCTGTGAGGTGCGTAAATTAAGGGTACCTGCAATCTTTGAAATAAATTCACTCATCATTTTTCAACTTTTTTAAATGGGTTGCGAATTTAGGAGTGCAATGCAGAATAAAAAAATCAGGAATTGTAAATTGAAATCCGTAACAGAATTCAGTTAAGCAGCGTTTTCAGTAACTGGTTTACTGAGGTTGTTGTTTTTGAGTTCTGTTTCAATGGCTTCATGCAATAAGGTATTGCAGGAAAGCACCCATTGCGGCAAACTGGTTTGTGTAATCATCCAGGTATTGTTAATGCGTTTCATTTCAAAAATCAAACGGTTGCTGCGGTCGTCCACCACATCAACGGTAAATAAACCTTCTCTTAAACCGGTATGTCTTGTAAAATTAAATTCCCGCAAACGGCCTTCTGCTTTAATATGCCTGGTAAACTGCAGGTTTTTTTCAACTTCAGCTTTCATGTGCTTTTTCTTTTTAGCTGCAATCTGTAAATGAAGATATGTTAATCACACTCAGATACAGTTCACAAAAGCAATACTAATCATTTTACCCTGTTGAAATCCTGTTTGTGGAAAACTTAAGACAGTTTTAATGATTTGCTGAATAAAATGCAGGCAGAACTGAAAAGGTAACCCTGTCAAACATCATTATTTAATGAATTCAGCAGAATAAAGCATTTATTTTAAGATGCAGGTGTTACAGATGCTTCCTTTTCTTTCAGAATTTTTTTGTGAAAGCTGTTTAATTCGGTTTCAATGGCTTCCTGCAGGGTAGGTGTATGCAATGCAATCCAGGAGGGTAAACCGGTTTCGGGCTCCCATATCTTGTCATTGTTCAGCTTCATTTTAAAAATAATACGGTTGCCTCGTTCATCTACCACATCAACTGTAAAGACGCCATCTGTATTTCCTGTATGGCGGGTAAAATTAAATTCACGAAGGCGGCCATCTGCTTTTAGCAGCTTTGTAAACTGCAGGTTACGTTTTACATCAAGATTCATAATGATATTGATTGGGAGGATAACAGAAACAAATCCCGTGCAAAACTGATTTTTTGTGGATAAATAAGTACTTTGCGGCTGTGAAAACAGGAATCTTTTTTTGCAACGGCTGATTTATTTCAAAATTCTTACTTCTTTTATCATATCCAACCCCGGGAATTTTTTGTTCATCCATGCATTGCCTTTAAAGTAAATGGTGTCAGCGCTTTTCATGGTATCATTTCCATAATCGCTGAAAAAACTCTTCACCACTTCCATACCGCCGGTGATTCGGGCAAAGGGCACAAAACCTTTTACACCTGCCACCGTCATGGTATCATAGGTAAGATTATCCCTAAGATTGATAAAGATGGATGTTTTGCGGGTGCCGGGCGCTCCTCTTGAAAAACAAAGCGTGCCGGCAGTATTACTGCCCACCACCGGTTCATCTTTCAAATTCTTTCCCTGCCAGAAAATGTTTTTCGGTTTGTCTTCACTCACACCAAACTGCACCAGATAATCTTTTACCACCCGAAAGATGATGGTATTGTTGTAATAACCACTTTTTACCAGTTGATAAAACCGGCCGGCCCCCAGGGGAGACCAATTGCGGTACACTTCTACTGTAAAATTTCCTTTGGTGGTAATGAATTCTGCTTTCACCGTATCAGGCGCTTTGAGTTTCAGAAGACTTGCATCCGTTTTTATTGTTTGTGCACACAGCAATGCAGATACATTCAAAACAAAAAAAAGCAGCAGTGTATTTTTTTTCATGCCCGGTTGTTTGCAATAAAGTTAGATTTTTTTAAGAAGCTGTTGTGTAGAAATAGCCGGGTGGAGCAGGCGGCCCCAACCGTTTATTTTTCTCAAATGAAAATTTAATCATCACAATTTATATACTTAACCAGCCACGGAAACCCCTTACTGAATAATAGGATTCTGCACCGTTGTGATAAACAAATACCGTATTGTAACGCCGGTCGCAAAAGAGTGCACCACCAAGATCCCTGATGGCCGCAGGTGTTTTTATCCAGCTGGAGGTCTTGGTATCGAAATTTCCGAGTTGCTGCAGGTGCCGGTATTGCTCTTCTGTTAATAGTTCAATGCCCATGTGTGCAGCCATTTCAACTGCACTGTTTTTAGGTTTATTTTCTTTTCTTGATTGCAATGCTTCACCATCATAACAAATACTTCTTCGGTCTTTAGGTGTTTCTGCGGAGCAATCATAAAAAATATAGTTGCCTGTTTTTTTATCATACACAACAACATCGGGTTCCCCGCCGGTATTTTCCATTTCGTGCAGCGACCAGAGTTTCCCGGAGTTTTCTTTTGCTTCAAGCCTTGCCTGTACATTTGCCCATTCAATATTTTTATGGCGGCCCTTGTTTTTTTCAAAACGGGTTTTCAGCTTGCTGAGCAGTTCTTTGCATTGCTGTGATGATAACTTTTTATTGTTCATGTGGCTGATTTTTTTAAAGGTTAGCTGATTAGTTGCAGAAAGTTAAATATACATCAACCTGAATATCCTGAAATTCGTAAAAGATATTTTTTGCGGCTTTACCTTCTCATTATTACACCTGTTTTAAATGCTGCCCCGAGTTCTTTTGAGGAAGTAATGCTGCTGTATTCTGCCCATTGCTTTGCCGGTAAAAAAATATTGGTACAGCCAGATGGAATAAGAACATTGCATTCTTTTTTCATGAATTGCTTTAACAAAGCAGCAGGGATGAAGATAAGATTTTAAAAGATGTGTTAAAACAGGTAGTGCTATACTAAGTTTAAAAAGTCGCAACAACCTCACGGTCGTGCTTAGCTTGTCTGGATTTTATAAACGCCCTGCAAATACTTGTGAGATTTTGTGATAGTATGCTTAATTTAACAATAGCTTTCTCCTGTAATCAGGATTACAGTACGATACGAAATAAGAAAGCATGCTCCCCGGTATTGCAACTGCTTGTACATCTTTTTGAATTTTGACAAAGTGTACAGCAATTTTATAATTGACGTAATATTTTATACCCATCATAAAACCCTGCCTTACTTCGGGTTTTTCCGGAAGTAATCATCTAATGATAATGGCCCGCCGCCTTCCACAGTAAAAAACACCAGCATAATCAGCACAATTAATGAAAACGAAAATTCTGATTCGGCTGCAAACACGCCTCTCCGCACATTTACAAAAAAAACGGCTACAATAAGAATAGGAATTTGTGCTCCGGCAGCCCAGCGTGTGAGTAAACCGGGAATGAGCAGGATGCCACCCAGCAAATGCACAACAGCAATGGCAGCGCTGAGGGCTTCGCCCGATGGAAGATTGTTCACCTCCAGGACTCTCTGCAACACAACAGCATTACTGATAAATAAAATGCCTTTGAGCAAAAGACATAAGCCGAGCGCAACACGCAGTATCACCAGCCAGCGGGGGTGATGGGTGATGCTCCACTGATTGAGTTGATGCAACATTCCCATAGAAATTGTTTTAAAGAGCAAAAAAATAAGAGATAACAAAGGTTACAATTTTTTTCTGAGCATTGCAAGGGGAATTTTTAAAGACACTGACGGATGCTGCTTTATTTTTAACCGTTTAACGGCAGCTATTGAGCTTTTAACAGGTAATCATCCCCGGCTTTGGTTTAATCAGTTATGGAAATCCATCCCTGTTTAATCTTTTTGTAAAAGCTTAAACAGGAAGTACTGCTTTCCGCTCATTTTATGTATCATTGGCGTTCAAAAATCCATTACTGAACTATTCATTACAGCTATGTTTAAAAACATCCGCATTTTATTGTTGCTTATTGCATGTTTGTATGTTCATTGTTCTTTTGCCCAGCAAACCAAAAAGAAAGGAAAGTACCCAAGCCTCTTCTGGGAAATTACCGGCAATGGCCTTGCAAAACCCAGTTACCTCTTTGGCACCATGCATGTGAGCAGTAAAAAAGTTTTTTATTTGTCTGATTCTTTTTTCTACGCCATTAAAAATGCTGATGTGGTGGCACTGGAAAATAATCCTGAACTGTGGCAGGAAAATTTTGCGGAAGAAGGTATTGGTTCAAGAGCTCCATGGCTGCGTTTTGCCAGTGAAATGATGGGCTCAGTACCCAACCAGTTCGTCAATATCAAAACCTTTGCATTTTCATCTTTTGAAAAAAGAATGGAACTCGCTTTTCTTTCCAACCCCGCTATCCTCAATGGTTTTTTATACCGCAATAACTTAGGTACGGAAGATTTTGAAGAAGATACATTCCTGGATATGTATATTTTCCAGGCGGGGCGCAAATTAAAAAAAGAAATTGCAGGGCTTGAGAATTTAAAAGAAACAAATAAACTGGTAACGCAGGCCTATATTGATGAGGCCCGTTCCAAAACAAAACGTAAACTTAATGTTTATATCAGCCCGGATCAACTGGAAGAAGCTTACCGCAATGGTAACCTTGATTTGATCGATTCCTTCCAGCGCAGCAGCAGCAGTGATGCCATGCTGGAGAAAATGCTTTACCGCCGCAATGAAATACAGGGCGCTTCCATTGATACCATTATCAAAAAAAATAAATCATTATTTGCAGGTGTGGGCGCTGCTCATCTTGCAGGGCCAAGAGGTGTTATTGAATATTTAAGAAAGAAGGGTTATAAACTGCGCCCCATTTTTATGACGGAGCGGGACGGGCTGCAGAAAGAAGAAATTGAAAAGATAAGGGTGCCGCTGAAATTCACCAGGCAATACAGCAATGACAGTTTGTTCAGTATTGAAATGCCGGGAAAACTTTTTCATTTTGATGATTTGCAATTGCCCAATCAGTACCAGTTTGCCGATATGAGCAATGGTGCGTATTACATGGTTACACGTGTGCCCACTTTTGCAACTATGCAGGGGCTTACACCGGCCGCCATGAAGAAAAAGGTGGACAGCGTACTGTACACCAATATACCCGGTAAAATGCTCAGCAAAAAAAATGTGGAGAACAGTGGTTATAAAGGAGTGGAAGTAACAAGCCGCACCAGGCGGGGTGATGTGCAGCGTTACCA
Organism: Chitinophagaceae bacterium; assembly: GCA_019747705.1. Taxonomy (GTDB): domain Bacteria; phylum Bacteroidota; class Bacteroidia; order Chitinophagales; family Chitinophagaceae; genus Lacibacter. The sequence goes on from JAIEQM010000063.1 coordinate 23,812, forward strand.
GATTTACTGCACACCTTTTGAAATACTCCTGTTTAAAATGAGCGGTAATGGTGATTATGTGTTAAACGGAACGGAAGCAGACCAGTACTTTAATTCATTGCAAATAAAAACGGCAACAACTGCAAATACATTCAGCCCTGCCTGGGGTGGTTTTGAAGTGCAGTTTCAAAAAACACCGTTTGTGTTTACTGAAACGAAAAATAATGTGCCCGTTCAGAAATTTGCAGCTTATGATGAAAACAGCGGCAGCACTTACCTCATTATACGTGCACAGGTAATGAACTTTGGTTTTCTTGAAGAAGATACGTTTGATCTTAACTTAATTGACGAAAGTTTTGCCAGTTCTGCCATGCTTGATGAAAAGATCAGTTCAAAGCAGGGGCAATGGCAGGGTTATCCATCATTAGATTGCAGGTATAAATACAAAGATGGAAGTATCAGCAATGCAAAATTTGTAATACAGGGGCCTTATTATTATGCTATTGTTGCACATGCCAGAAAAGAATTGCCGGTGCATCAGCAGTTTATCAGTTCCTTTAAAATAAAACCATTTGTATATGATGCGGCAAAAAAAAGAACTGATACGTCCATTAAATTCACTGTTAACTCACCCCTCTTTCCCGTACAAGATAAAAGCATTAAAGATAAAATGAAAGAAATGCTGGACGGTACAGAGTGGAGTGAAATGGCAAACAGACTGGATGAAGAATTAAACAATACAGAGTTTGTTACAGTGGGGGGTGATTCCACAACCGGGGAGCGAATATTGATTATCAAACAGAAGATGTCTCCCTCATCGGTTATCAGTGATTCAGCCAGCCTCTTTCAAAATAAAGAACTGCGGTTAACAGACAGTAATATGGTGTATAAAATCAGTCCTAAAAGAATTACGGCAGGCGGCTATGATACTTACAACGTTACAGTAAAAGATACCAACAGCAGCCGCATGTTAGAATCACAGGTGTATTACCGCAAGGGAATTGTGTATATAATCCACAGAATGGGAGATACACTCACCCCAAGGTCTTCTTTTGCACAAACTATGTTTGAAAGCTTTTTACCCACAGATACAGCTACCGTAAAACAGGAAGCATCCAGTGAGGCAGAACTATTTTTTAAACAGTATTTCAGCAACGATTCTGCATTAAAGAAAAAAGCGCTGGCCAAAATAAATTCAACAAAGTTCAAACCAGGTGATTTACCACAGTTCAAGCGGGCTATACGGGAGCTTTCATGGAAAACAAAAGATTACCTGCGCATTAAAAAAGAGTTTATTCAGGAGCTGGGTTATATTGATACAGTTGCCGCTACGGATTATCTTCAAGAACTTTATGCGGCTGCCGGTGATACACTTGAACTGCAGCAACAGGCGCTGGAAGCATTGATGCGGCAGAAAACAAAACAATCTTATGCAGTATTTAATGAACTCATGTTAAAAGACCCGCTCATACTTGATGAAGATGAGGATAATGGATACAATTACGGAAGATATTCTTCTGTAACAGTTGATGCCGGTGATATTGATATGGAAGATGCAGCAGTGGATTACGCCGGAGTTTCTTATTCGCACAGTGGCTTTTTCAGCATGCTGTATGATTCACTGGCTTTAACTAAAACCTTATTTCCTTCTTTCTTTGAACTCATTAACCTGGACGATTATAAAAAACCGGTAATGCGGCTGATGGGCAGGCTGGTGGACAGCGGTTATATAAAGGCTGCTGATTATGAAAATTATTACAACCGTTTTTACCTGGAAGCGAAACAGCAACTGAAAAAACAACTGGTGGCAGAAAAGAAAAAAGAAATTGAGTCCAAAACAAAAGAAAACACGGAAGAAGATGCAGAGTTGCACACAGCAACGTCTGATGAAAAAGATGGTTTTTCTAATGGTAATAAATTACTGGATGAATATGCCGTATTGCTGATCCCTTTTTGGGATACAAAACCTGAAGTGCCTTTATTTTTTAGCCAGTTGCAGCAGTTAAAAGACAGGGAGGTAAAATATAATACCAGTTTGCTTTTGCTGCGCCATGGCAGGAAGGTGAATGATACGGTATGGAATTATTTTGCAGGCATGGAAGAGTTTAAGACCCGTTTGTATGATGATTTGGCTGAAGCAAATAAAACAGAACTCTTCCCGAAAAAATATCTTACCCAAAAACAAATGACGTATGCATTACTGGCCAACCGGGGCAACAGTTATTATGAAAGAGGGAAAGATACACTGGTATGGCTTGATAAATTTGTGATTTCCAAAAAAGCAAAAAAAGGATGGATCCATTTTTATAAATACCGCAGTGCAGAAAGGGAAGGAGAATGGAAATTTGCTTATGCAGGCATACAGCCATTGAATGAAAGCGAAGCCAATGCAGATGATACATATATTTCTAAAACACAAACAGAAGTGGATGCAGAAAAACCTTTAAAACCACAAATGGAAAAAATTGTAAAGGAACTGCTCTGGCGAAAAAGAAAAAGCGCTGCCATGTTTTACAGCAGTAATTATGATTACCGTGAAATGATGAGCAGAGAAATTGATTGATGAAATAATACCAAGGTACATTAAAACTATATTGTGATCCCGGCAAAGGAGGGATCTGTTTGGCATTAGTAATACAGCTCAGCAGATGTCTCCTTCGTTGGCATAACAACACCTGTTTGACAATTTTAATGTCTAATAGTTGTAAATGTGATATCACCTTTTAAAAAAACAGCCCCCGCATCACCGGGGGCTTTCATCTTGCTGTCCTATTTTACCAGCATAAGTTTGGTCCGTAGTTTTATTCCTTCTTCAGTACTCAGTTCAGCGGTGTACATACCGGGGGTTAATGCGTTAAAATTGTTCATAGTATAGGCCATTACTCCTTTCTGGCAGAAAATGCGTTCAGCCTTTACCTGCTTGCCGCTCATATCAAATATTTTTAGTTCACAAGCCCCTGCTTTTTCAGAAGCAATATTAAATGTGGCAGCTTCTCTCACAGGATTGGGATATACTTCTAATGAACTGGCGCCGGGTCTTGTGTTACTGCTGAGTTTAATGATGTTGCTGTACCTGGCTTCGTAGTTTTGAAGAATTACTTTGATGCGGTAATAAAATTCGCCATTATTATTTCTGTCAGTAAAGCTGTATTCATTTAATCCTTTTGCATCCAGTTTTGTAACAGCAGTAAATATATTTCCGTCCCTGCTGCGCTCCAGTTCATAAGCTTTTACATTTTGTTCATCATTTACCTGCCAGAATAATTCAGGCACCTGGTTCGGTATCCTGCCGGATAATTTAAGTCCTTCAAACGGAAGAATACAATAACCATTGGAGTTCATAAAAAAAATAGATTGCGTTCTTGTTACACAACTGCCGTCAGTAATTGCCAAACGGTAACGTATGGTTGGTGAAGTATTGGTAGCTGAAACGGTATTGGGTAAATTACTGAAGGGAGAACCGCTATTGGTATAAGTTGCCCCTCCATTGGCGCTTACTTCCCATTGATAACTTGGGCTTCCGAATTGCTGGCAGGGGGCGGTGGCTGTTGTTAATACGGTTAATGATGGCCCGCAACTGCCCGACGTGTTGCCTGAGAAACTCAGAGGGTTGGTTACTTCTGAAAAGAATATATCATCCACAGCAAAATCATTTCCATAACCACCCTGCTGAAAATTATAAACTGTAACCGTGCTGTTGCCAACAGTTACCGGCGCTTTAAAACGCACACCTACTTTTTGCCATCCCTGGTCATTCAATCTTGTTCTTGTTATAATATCAGAAGGTTGCTGGTTGGCATTGAGGTTCTGAAAATCATAAATAATACCATTTACCACCAGGCCCAGCCTTGGTATAATGGGCTGATAAGTAAGATTGGGATTACTGCTGTTATTTTTATTACGTGCAAAATAGGGCTGGATATTTTTTACCCAAAAGCTCAATTCATATTCTTTACAGGCCTGTATGGAAAGATTGCTGATGGAGATAACCCTGTCCTGCTGGTAGTTGGCATTCACCATCATAAACGATCCGTTGGTAGTGCCATCATTGGCATTATTGGAGCCGGTATGATCCCTGGTAGCCTGCATGGTTCCCCATAACTGATTGTTGCGGGAGGTATAATCAAAGTTGCGTAATAACCAGTTGTTATTGGCGGTAAAACTCACATCAGGAAAAAAACTGGACCATGCAAGTGAATATCTTGAATCCTGCGGGTCGCTGGTGGAAAATGGCACAAATGTGTAATCAGTAATGGAATTGGCCGGCAATGTGGGCGATGCAGAGGTTCCGAAATTACCATTGGTAATGGCATTGGTACCAACACTGTAACTGCAGGTTACATTATCTGTATAACATTTTACGCCCGACTTAACCTGCACCTCCACATTAATTAAACGGAAAGCAGTTTGACCCTGTACACGGATGCGCACGGGGTAAATGCCAGGGTACAGGTTATCAATTTGAAAATTAGATCCGGAGCCGGTTGTTGTAATAGTAAAGCCGCTTCCAACCGTAGTTGAAATTTCATATAGGGTGCCATTTTTTAACCCGCTAATCCTGATGCTTCCATCATTAGTTAAACAATCATTTGCAGTTGCTTGCTGTGATGCATTGAGACCGTCAAGGTTATCACCTGCTGGTAACAGCACAACACTGTAAACACCGGCACGTTGCTGGTCTCCCCCAACTGAATTCCAGTTTCCGAATGTATAATCATCCACATTGCCACCAGCCTGGTTATTGGTGGTGAGGTTATCATCAAAAAGGTCTCTGTAAACGCCAAATGTATAAGCGCCGGGTGCAAGGCCGCTGATTGTATTTTGAAAAGAGTTGCCACTGTTTAATTGTCTGTTGCCGATCCCGGAAACTAATGTACCATCAAATCTTAAACCTCCATGCATATCCCATGCTCTTATACGTGTGCCGCTGCCAAAGTTCCAGGTGATAGAAACACTGCCATCTGTGGTATTTGATCCGGTTGGCGGAGTAACTGAAAAAGCAGGGTGCTGATTGGTAGGAGAACTCTGCAATGCAACAGGGCCTAATGCAAATACCTGGTTAGGGGTGTAATTGGGTATTTGACTTTTAAGTGATGTAACAATACACACTATTGCTGATAATAAAAATAAACGCTTCATAGGGATTGATATTTACTTATAGGTACAAGATTCTACTGCAAAGGACAATAAAAAAACTCTTACATACAATAGTGTAAACACTTACCAGCATATGTTTATTTGCGGATATACTATTGTGTTTTTACATATCCATTATAGGAATACTACGATTACAGCACGGTAGTTAAGTGCGTTTTGTTTCCAAAGGAGCAGTAAATTCACCGTGTTAGTTGATATTTCCTTCCGGGTATGGCAGCTAATAATTCCTGTGTGTATTTTTTTTGGGGATGATGATAAATGTCATGAACCGTTCCCATTTCTTCAATTTGTCCTTTATTCATTACAATGATCCGGTCGCTGATGTATTGCACCACCGCTAAATCATGCGAAATAAAAAGAGAAGTAAAGTTGAATTCTTTTTTTAAATTATTGAGCAAATTAAGTACCTGCGCCTGTACACTTACATCAAGAGCAGAAACAGATTCATCCCACACAATAAAAGAGGGATTGAGTGCAAGCGCTCTTGCAATAACAAGTCTTTGCCGCTGACCACCACTGAACTCATGCGGATAGCGGTTGTACCGGTCTGCTTTTAGATTTACTTTTTCCAGCAGCTCAATTACTTTTTCTTTTGCCTGTTTTTTGTTTGCTGCAACATTGTGCACCAGCATTGGCTCGGCAATGGCGCTTCCAATACTGATGCGTGGATTAAGTGATGAATAAGGATCCTGGAAAACGATTTGCAATTCTTTGCGGTGTTGTTTAAAATGGGAGAGAGGTGTATCCAAAATGTTTTGCTCATTCAAAATAATTTTGCCCGATGTGGGTTTAATCAAACGCAGGATAGTTCTTCCGAGTGTTGTTTTGCCGCAACCGCTTTCACCAACAAGACCAAGTGTTTCACCTTTATAAATATCAAAACTCACATCATTTACTGCTTTGATAAACTGCGTTGTTTTGCCAAATAATTTTTTCTGCGCAGGAAACCATACGCTGAGATTTTGAATTGAAAGTAATTTGTCGTTATCGTTTAAAATTGCATTACTAACTACTATCGGCTTAGGGCTACCGGCTGTAATTTTAGGTTCTTGTTCCTTGTTTCTTATTTCTTCACTTTCTAAAAAATCACTCACCACCGGCAACCGCATTTCTTTTATGTACAATGATGGACGGCATGCAAGCAAAGCCTTTGTATAAGGATGCTGTGCATGGCTGAAAATTTCTTTAACAGTTCCCTGTTCAGCAATGTTTCCCTTATAAAGGACTGCAATTTTATCTGCCAGTTCTTCCACCACACCCAAATCATGCGTGATGAACAAAATGCCCATACCTGTTTCCTGTTGCAATTCTTTCATGAGCTGAAGAATTGTTTTTTGCACGGTTACATCCAAAGCAGTGGTAGGTTCATCTGCAATTAATAATGATGGATTGCAACTCATGGCCATGGCAATCATCACCCTTTGTTTTTGTCCGCCGCTGAGTTCATGCGGATAACGGTTGATGATGGCAGCAGGATTGGGCAGTTTTACTTTTTCAAACAAAGCAATGGTTCTTTGTTTGGCTTCAGTTTTTGAAACTTTTTGATGCAGTTGAATGGCTTCCATCACCTGCTCGCCACATTTAAAAACCGGATTGAGTGAACTCATCGGTTCCTGGAATATCATGGCAATTTCATTACCACGTATCTGCTGCATTTGTTTTTCTGATGCTGCAAGGAGGTTGATGGTGCTGCCATCTTTTTTTGTCAATAATATTTCTCCGTTGGGGTATTGTGCAGGTGGCGCCGGCAATAAACGCAAAACAGAAAGTGAAGTAATGGATTTGCCTGAACCGCTTTCGCCCACAACAGCCACCACTTCTCCTTTATCAATACTGAATGAAATGCCGTTAACCGCTCTACTTGTTTCCCCTTCTGTTTGAAATTGAATTGTAAGATTATTGATTTGCAGCAGCATCAGCAACAAGATAAGTGTTTTTTGATTTTTTTATCCAGGTGTTTGTTGAGCCGTATAAAATAAAAGATAAACAAGACTGTTTTTTTCAAAAATAATTATTTGCTTCTGAGTGCTTGGCATGTTTTGTGTTTTGATAAAGTACAGTCATTTGAATATCCGGTTCCTGCATTGTTCAGTAATCTTTTATCAGTTCATTATAACTCAGCATACTGGTAACTTGAACGTGTTCACTTTTAAAGCAACTGAACATGGGGAAAATTTATAACCGGAGAACCTTTTTGGGAGGCGGCTCACCAACAGCAACCGATACCATTCCTGCATCACGCAGTTATGAAAAATATGTTAACCAAAAAATACCGGACAATCTCAATCGTACCAACAGCGGCATTGCTCCTTACTCTGGTCCATGGACGGATGTTCAAATTTTTCATTTACTCCGCCGCACCACATTTGGTGTAAAAAAACGCATGCTGATTTGCTCAAAACAATGACCATGAGCCAGGCAGTGGATTACCTCATTGATAATCCTGTGCAGCCAACAGATACACCTTTAAATTGTTACCAAAATGATTATGCTGATACACAGGGTTGCCCCGCAGGGGCTTCCTGGGTAAATTACGCAGCACCGTTCAACGATGATTTTGTTCTTACTTATTTCCGCACCTACTGGAGTTTTATTCCGTGGTGGTACAACCGTATGATCAGTCAGCCGCCGCATATACTGGAAAAGATCAATTTGTTCCGGGCCAATCATTTCAGTGTACAGATGAGTGATATCAATTATGCGAAAACCAATTTTCAGCATTTCAAAACGATCCGGCAGAATGCGTTGGGCAATATGAAAACACTGGTAAAGCAGGTGACCATTGATCCGCATATGCTCTTCTTTTTAAATGGCGCATGGAATAATAAATGGGCGCCGGATGAAAACTATGCAAGAGAATTACAGGAGTTATATACAGTTGGTAAAGGGCCCGGCTCCGGCTACACAGAAAACGATGTAAAAGAACTTATTTCATTTACGGGTAAATGGAAAAACGAAAATGAAGCAGAACTGAAATGGATGGTGGAGGATGAAACGAATATTGACAGATATGATATAATGCGTTCTTCCAATAATTCAGACTTTGAAAAAGTTGGAACCGTAAATGCAATCAATTCGCCTGTACGGAATGTGTATACTTATTTCGACAGGAATTTACAGGAACCCTTGTATTATTATAAACTTCGAATGATTGAAAAAGGAAGCGGCAGTAAATTTTCTGAAATCGTTACAGTAAGACGCCATGATGCGGAACAGGCAATTAAAATGAAAGTATTCCCCAATCCTGTGCGCAAGTCATTCACGCTTTCTTTTGAAAATAATATAACAGGCAGCTTAACGGTTCGTTTGATGAGCCTTGATGGTAAAGAAGTATGGAAACAGGTAGTGAATACAACAGGAGTTTTGAATGTTGTATTTGATTTGGGAAACAAATCCATACCCCCGGGAGTGTATATGCTGCAGGTAGTAACAAACGGTAAAGAAGGAGTAATAAAAGTGGTGGTGCAGCAGAGCGCCCAATAACATCATTTACGTTTTAAGTATTCATTCATCTTAAAACACTTTTTACTCTTCAAACTTCAGATGCTTAACCGTATGTCCGTTGTTAATTAATTGTTTGAGTGAAGCAATACCGATTTTAATATGCGTTTCTACATAATTGGTGGTAACTTCTTTATCACTCTGCTCTGTTTTTACACCTTCGGGTGTCATGGGGTTATCACTCACTAATAACAATGCGCCGGTTGGTATGTGATTATAAAAGCCAACTGTAAAAATAGTGGCAGTTTCCATATCAATAGCCATTACTCTTATTTTTTCAAGATAGGCTTTAAACTCTTCATCATGCTCCCACACTCTTCTGTTAGTGGTGTAACAAGTGCCCGTCCAGTAATCACAATCAAAATCACGTATAGTTGTTGAAACAGCTTTTTGCAAAGCAAAAGAAGGCAAGGCCGGTACTTCTGATGGAAAATAATCACGGCTGGTACCTTCACCACGGATAGCAGCAATGGGAAGAATTAAATCGCCAATTTTATTTTTACGTTTCAATCCGCCGCATTTGCCCAGAAACAAAACGCCCTTGGGTCTGATGGCAGAAAGCAAATCCATAACTGTTGCAGCAGTGGCGCTGCCCATACCAAAGTTGATGATGGTAATACCTTCGGCTGTAGCACATTGCATGGGTTTGTCTTCACCGAAAATGGATACGTTGTTCCATTCTGCAAACATTTTTACATAGTTGCTGAAATTGGTGAGCAGGATGTATTTGCCAAACTCATGGAGTTGCTTGCCCGTATACCGTGGCAGCCAGTTGCGTACAATTTCTTCTTTCGTCTTCATACTTCTTTATTTTTGAATTCTGCTAAAATAATCATTTACTTTGAAGCATGGTGAAAGTGGAGTTTCCAAAATTTGATTTCCAGATTAAAGAAGCGGATGGAAAGGAGTTGATTTTTGATGAAATCCGTAAGCAGTGGGTGCGTCTCACGCCTGAAGAATGGGTGCGGCAGAATTTTATTCAGTACCTGGTTCAAACAAAAAACTATCCTGCTTCTTTGATTGGTGTTGAAAAAGAAATTCAACTGGGCGAACTAAAAAAGCGGTTTGATTTGCTTGTGTTTGATAAAAACCATCAACCGTGGATGATGATTGAATGCAAGGCAATGGAAGTAAAGCTGGATGATGATGTGCTGCAGCAGGCGCTGCGGTATAATCAATCAATACCGGTGCAATACCTGGTAATTACCAATGGTTCTTATACGGTTTGTTATGAAAAAAACGAAAGCGGTTTAAAAGTGATCAATGAACTCCCTGTTTTTTAATAGGCTTTTTTCTTCATAACCCCGGCAAAAACCGCATTACATCCACACCATCTGCATAATCCATCAGCCCCGGACTTTGTGCAGCGCCAAACGGCAAACCATTTGCGCCAACAACTGCCTGGATTTTATCGTTATTTTTTAGCTGTTTATACATTGTGCCGGCATCATCATAAAACTGATAGTGTAATGTACCAATAGGAGAGAAGGGGCTTTCTGCTTCAATCATTACCACACAATCATTGGTCATGTAAAAGATGTTGTTCATTAAATAAATGGCCAGTTGATAATCATAGTTGTTCCTGTATTTATGATGATCAAAGAACCAGCTGTACTTACGCAATGCGTTGAGCAGCGGAACAAAATCATAATCATTTGGTACATAAAGCTGTGTTACGTTTCGGCATCCAAGCCCGAAGTATTGCATTATATCATCCGCCAGTAAATTCAATTCGGCTTTTGTTTCATTACCCGTGAGTACAGCCACACTTGTTCTGTTTTTTCGGATGATGGAAGGGTAGCGGCCAAAATAATATTCAAAATACCGGGCGCTGTTATCACTGCCTGTGGTAATGTAGGCATCACAGTCTTTAAGTGTTTCAGAAAACTGTACATGGTGGGCCACATCAGCGTTCCATTCAATCATTGTATCCGCCAAATGTTTCAGCAGCACATCATCCTTACTGCTTTGTTTGATAATTTGATGATGACCGCTTACAAACACCGCCAGAAAATCATGAAAACCCACCAGCGGAATATTGCCGGCCATTACTATACCCGCTTTTTTGGGAATAATATTGTCATCAAGTTTGTAATGATCCACCCACTGCTCCAATTTTTGTTTTTGTAAAAACATTTGGGCAATATTTCCAGCAGCAAGTTCCACAAACTGTGGCACGAACCAATTGTTCTTTTGCATGGCTCTTTGTTTGGCTGCCTGCCATTCTTCAGATTGTGCAGAAATATATTGACCCAGTTGTATTAAAATTTCTAATCTTTCTTGTAATTTCATTCAAACAATTTTAAATTGCGTTAGGAACGCAAAAGTAAACGAATCTAATCCCAAAAATTCAAAACCGTATGGCTATTAAGATTACAGAAGAATGTATTAATTGCGGGGCATGCGAACCGGAATGTCCCAACAATGCTATTTATGAAGGTGGCGTAGAGTGGGCTATTGCTGATGGTACAACTGTAAAGGGTTCTTACACATTGGTGGATGGTACCGTGGTGGATGCCGAAGCAAAAAATGCGCCGGTGAGTATGGATACGTATTATATTACGCCCAATAAGTGCACCGAGTGCCAGGGCTTTCATGAAGAGCCGCAGTGTGCAGCCGTTTGCCCGGTTGATTGCTGTGTGCCCGATGAAATGTATGTGGAAACGGTAGAGCAGTTAATGAGCAAAAAAGCAGCGCTGCATATATAAAATGTTTTTTCCATGGATAGTTCCCGTAAGAACGATTCCTGATTACAAACGGGTGATATTTCCCGTAAAAAAAGGTGAAGGGATGAAATCCTTCACCTTACTTTTTTATAGTGTGATGAAAACAGTACGCTTCAAAAAAAGCTATATTCATTACAACTGTTCAAGTGATGCTCTTCATTTGAAATTTGCTTTACTTTCTTTTTTTAGTGACTTACCCCTTTCCCCTCTCTGCTTCGCAAAGAGGGATGAGCAACGATTCTGAAAAATTATAGCTACTCAATATAGCGGGGGCTAAAGCCCCCTTCTCTGTTTGCAGCGAAGGGTTGGGGATGAGTGCGATAAACGTACTTTTAATAATTTGCAAAACCTTTCCCAACAATCTGCTTTCAAACTTTGCTTTTTCTCCCGAAATCTTATCTTGCACACATGTATAAATTAGTGATAGCCGCTTTCGTAATTACAGGCTTGCATTCCTGTGTATTTTCTGCTAACAGGGAGGAGATGAAAACCAAAGCAGCCCATGAGGAAGCAATAGATGAAATGGCAGCTACTGACCGTGCGTTTTCTGATTCGAGCGCTAAACTGGGAATGAAAAAAGCCTTTCTTGAATTTGTGGCCGATGATGCGGTATTGCTGAGACCCGGCTATATGCCCATAGTGGAAGGCGATGTAATTAAATTTTTATCAGCACAGGAAGATACTTCTTTTGTGATGACATGGAAGCCAAAGGGTGCACAGTTGGCACAAAGTAATGATTTGGGTTATACCTATGGTGTGTATGAGGTAAAAACAAAGGATACGGTTATGAATGGAACTTATCTTTCCATCTGGCAAAAACAAAAAGACGGTAAGTGGAAATTTGTGCTGGATACAGGGAACCCCGGAGCAGAAGAATTTCAGTAGATAAAACCTTGCATCATTTTTGCATAATTCTGAACCAACCATTTATATGAAGAAGAAAATCGCATTGGTAACCGGCGGCTGCAGCGGCGAAGCTGTTATCTCTTACAAAACCGCCAAAACTATTTACAATCATCTGGAGAAGGAGAAGTATGAAGTATATCTCATTGATATTACTGTTGATGGCTGGATGTATGAAGATGAAAATGGCAACAAACAACTGGTTGATAAAAATGATTTTACCATCCTTGTTAACGGCACTAAGTTAAAATTTGATGCGGCATTTATTGCGTTGCACGGCACCCCCGGTGAAGATGGCAAACTCCAGGGATACTTTGATATGCTGGGTATTCCTTACACCAGTTGCAATGCGGCCACTTCTGCCATTACATTTAATAAGCGTTATTCTGTAGCTGTTGCATCTTTTGCCGGGTTAAAAGTGGCAAAGAGTGTTCATTTGTTTAAACATATTCCTTTTGATGCGGGTTCCATTAATTTAAAAATGCCGGTGTTTGTAAAGCCTAATAACGGCGGCAGCAGCATTGGCATGAGCAAGGTGAATAAAAAAGAAGATCTGGCTTTTGCTGTTGAAAAAGCATTTAAAGAAGATGAACAGGTGCTGGTGGAAGAAATGATTGAAGGAAGGGAGTTTACCATTGGTGTGTTTCGCAGCAAGGGCGAAATTATTGCATTGCCCATGACGGAAGTAAAAGCGCATGATGATAAAGACTTTTTTGATTTTGAAGCCAAGTACCAGGGTAAGAGCGATGAAGTAACACCTGCAGTTGCCAGCGAAACGCATTATAAAAATGTGGCTGATGCTGCAAAGAAAATTTACAGTGTGTTCAATTGCCGTGGTGTTATCCGTATTGATTTTATTTACAACGAAGCTGAACAACAGCCCTATATGCTCGAAATTAATTCCATTCCCGGTCAGAGTGATGCCAGCATTGTGCCCCAGCAGGTTCGGGCTTATGGATGGACGCTGGAACAATTTTATTCAGCGCTTGCGGAAGATGCAATTGCCGGAAATTGAACAGGTATTAATTGAAGCAAAACCCATTTGAGCCGGGTAAGTAAAAGCAAAACATAAAATTTCCGATATTCACCAATAAATCAAATTCAGTGTTTCAATTCATTACTAAGCGTTCCCTTATTGTAAACATACTTGTTGCAGCATTTCTTGCATTTGCTGTATTCTTTGTTTTCTTTCAGTTGCTGGACTGGATTACCAAACATGGTGATTACATTAAAGTACCTGAGGTAAAAGGAAAAAGCATTGATGAAGCCCGTAAAATTTTAAATGCACAGGGTTTTGAGGTGGAGGTACAGGATAGTGTGTATTATGACAGCCTGCCCAAACTGAGTGTGGTAAAACAAAGCCCCGATCCTGAGCAGATGGTGAAGATTAACCGTACGGTTTATCTTACTGTAAACCGTGCACAACCGCCAATGGTAACCATGCCTAATTTTGTGGGGCAACCATTACGAAGTGTGGAGATGCAGTTAAAAACACTCGGCTTTAAGCTGGGTGATACCACTTTTAAACCAGACTTTGCTGTGGGATCAATACTGGAGCAATTGTACAATGGATCCGACATTAAACCCGGAACAAAAATTCCTATGGGCAGCCGCATATCATTAGTGATTGGCGGTGGTGTACAGGATATAGAAATGGCTGTGCCCGATTTGGTGGGGATGACGTTTGGTGAAGCAAGAGTATTGCTGGAAACAAATGGTTTATTGCTGGGTGCTGTAGTGGTGGATGGAGTGATTACTGATTCATCTTCTGCATTTGTTATTCAGCAAAATCCTCCCCGCAGAGATGAGGAAGGCAGACCCATCCGCATCCGTGGCGGACAGTTGATGGATTTGTGGATCAGTAAACAAATGCCGTTAAAAGATTCAACGGATAAACCAAAACCTGTTGCCAGAAACGATTACTAAATTTTATTTTTATGCGAACAATTACTGTTGAAGAATTAAAAGCAAGAATGGATGCGGGTGAAGAACTGCACATCGTTGATGTGCGGGAACCCAATGAACATGCAGAGTTTAATATTGGCGGTATTTTACATCCGCTGGGAAATATTGTGGCGATGAACACAGAAGTGATTGATGATTTGAAAGATAAAGAAGTGATTTTCTATTGCCGCAGCGGCAACCGCAGCGGACAGGCCTGCATGTATGCCGAAACAATGGGTTTTACCAATGTGGTGAATGTAGTGGGAGGGATGCTGGCGTGGAGGGAGAAGTTTGGAAATTAATTTCGGTGGGGGCACTGCAAGTAACCTGAACGATAATAAAGAGGTGACAGCTTTGCAAAAAAGTGTTACCTCTTTATTATTTTAATGATATTAATTGCCTTTGTTCTTTTTGTACTCTTCTTCTACGCTTTGTACAATGGAAACAACATATTTTACAAATTTGGTACTCTGCATATCAATTTGTTTTTCCTGTGTGCGGTACATGCCGCCTGAAATAATTCCAACCCGGCTGCTTTCACCGGCATTGGCAATATCGCTGCTGAGCTTTGGCTCCAGTGTTGTTCTTGCTCTTGGTATAAACACCCATCCCACAGGAACAGGAAACCCGGTTGCCAGTAATGTGGCAAATGTGCCCACACCTGCAACAGAGTAGGCCAGATGCAGGTTGCTCTGTTTTTTAGAAACAAATTTAGCACGCATAATATCCAGGTTGCATACAGATGTTATACTGCCGCTGTTTAAACTCAGTTTAAAGGGGTGGCTCTCCGTATTATAAACATCCACAAACTTCTGCATCTTTTTTTCAATGGCGGCACGGTACTCATATACCTGAACCAACCGCATATCCAGCTGCAGGTTAAGGGTGTCAATTTTAGCTTCGGGTTTTAATAACTGCTGTGGTCCTTTACAGGAAGTAAACACCATCAGCAGTGCGCAGGAAATCAAAAACAAGTTTTGCTTCTTCATAGTTATTTTTTATTCGGAAAAATAAGCAATGTTTTACGGATGAGCAGGCTTGATTTTTATGAATTCATCCACGCAGTGTTAATAAATAAACAGTTTATTTTTGTTGTTTCAAAAATGGCTAACTTGTATATCCTTTTATGACTGGTCACCACTTTTCAAAATACGATCCTTCCAAAAACAGTAAATCCAAATTTGAGCAGTTGCTCGATTTATTTACACAGTTGCTCACTTATACCAATGGCGATGTGGCAGAAGCCATGGATTGGATGAACCAGCTCGACCGTCAATACAATCTCACCAGCGATGAATATGGTATGGGTGATTTTATTGATGAGTTGAAAGAAAAAGGGTATTTGGATGAGAACCCTGTAACAGGAACATTCAAAATTACTTCCAAAACAGAACAGGGAATCCGTAAACGTTCACTCGAGGAAATTTTCGGTAAACTTAAAAAGACAAGACAAGGTCAGCATCATACATTCAAACCCGGGCAGGGTGATGAACTAAATCCTGAAACAAGACCTTTTCAGTTTGGTGATACACTGGAGCAAATTGATTTTACCAACTCCATCCGCAATGCACAAATCAATCATGGAATTGACAGTTTTCAGATGCGGGAAGATGATTTGGAAATTCGGGAAACGGATTACAAAACACAAACATCAACCGTATTGATGATTGATATTTCACACTCTATGATTTTGTATGGCGAAGACCGGATTACGCCTGCAAAAAAAGTAGCGATGGCATTGAGTGAACTCATCACAACCCGTTATCCCAAAGACACATTGGATATTGTGGTGTTTGGTAATGATGCATGGCCTGTTGAAATCAAAGACCTTCCTTATCTGGAAGTGGGTCCTTATCACACCAACACCGTTGCAGGACTGGAACTGGCAATGGAAATATTACGAAGAAGAAAAAATCCGAACAAGCAAATCTTTATGATTACTGATGGCAAGCCCACCTGTTTAAAAATCGGAAAGAAGTATTATAAAAACAGTTTCGGTCTCGACAGAAAAATCACCAACCGTTGTTTAAACCTGGCAGCGCAATGTAAAAAACTTAAAATTCCTATTACCACTTTCATGATTGCAACAGATCCTTACCTGCAGCGGTTTGTGCAGGAGTTTACTGAAACAAATAATGGTAAAGCATTCTTTGCATCACTGGATAAACTGGGGGCATTTATATTTAAAGACTTTGAAAGTGGGAAACGGAAAACAGTTTATTAAGCAATGCCGGGAAGGCGAAAAGACGTGAAGTTTATTTATGTATATCTTGACAGAAAAGGAAGAGTATTTATGCAGGGAAATTGTTGATTGTGCATATAAAGTACACAGTCAACTGGGGCCAGGTTTGTTGGAGAAAATTTAAGAAGCATGCTTCTGTCATGAACTAAAAAAGAAAGGCATTCCATTTATAAGGCAGGCTGAGTTGCCAATATTTTATGATGGTTTGTTTTTTGATGAAGGGTTAAGAATGGATACACTGGTTGATGAAACTGTAATATGTGAATTTAAAGCAGTAGAAACAGTTAATAAACTCTGGCAGGCACAAATCATCAGTCATTTAAGATTAACTCAACTGCATGCTGGGTTTGTTATTAATTTTAATGTTGTACTAATTAAAGATGGTATCAGGCGTTATTGTGTAGAATGAAAGAGACTTTCCGTCTTCACGTTTTACCGGCAAAAAAAATTATGTTACATATTACAACCTTAGGCGAATTAAAGAAAAGCGGCTATCAATCCAGAAGCATTAAAGAAGAAGTGCGGCAAAACCTTATTGCCAAACTCCGCAGCAATGAAAATGTATTTAACGGCATCCTCGGTTATGAAGATTCTGTAATACCTGATGTGGAGCGTGCTTTGCTATCACGTCATAATATTTTGTTTCTTGGTTTGCGTGGGCAGGCGAAAACAAGAATGGCAAGGCTGATGACGGAACTGCTGGATGAATATATTCCTGTAGTGGCGGGCAGTGAATTAAATGATGATCCTTTCAACCCCATTTCCCATTATGCTATTGATAAAGTAGCAACTGAAGGAGATGATACATTAATTGAATGGGTACACCGCAGCAAACGCTATGGTGAAAAGCTTGCAACGCCTGATGTAAGTGTGGCTGATTTAATTGGAGATATTGACCCCATCAAAGCAGCGAATCTCAAATTGAATTTTGCTGATGAACGGGTGATTCATTATGGCATCATTCCACGGAGCAACCGCTGCATTTTTGTGATAAATGAAATTCCTGATTTGCAGGCACGCATACAGGTATCACTGTTTAATATCCTTGAAGAAGGTGATGTGCAGATACGTGGGTTTAAATTACGGTTGCCATTAGATATTCTTTTTGTGTTCACTGCCAACCCTGAAGATTATACCAACCGTGGCTCTATTGTAACACCGCTCAAGGATAGAATTGAAAGTCAAATTCTCACACACTATCCTAAAACCATTGAAACAGGTTTGGCCATTACAGAGCAGGAAGCACAAATTCATCCGCAGCAGCAAAAGAGTGTGGAGATGAGTGATTTAATTAAACGGTTGATTGAGCAGGTGGCGTTTGAAGCAAGAAGCAGTGAACTGGTTGATAAAAAGAGTGGTGTGAGTGCAAGGCTTACCATATCAGCTTATGAAAATGCAGTGAGCACGGCTGAGTTGCGGGCCATCACCAACAAAGAAAAAGATACACAGGTGTGGGTGAATGATTTAATTGGTGTGATTCCATCCATTACCGGCAAAATTGAACTGGTATATGAAGGTGAACAGGAAGGCCCGTACCAGGTTGCATTTAATTTATTAAACAAAGCAATCCGTACGCAGTTTATCCAATACTTTCCCAATCCTGATCAAATGAAGAAACGCAGGGGAGAGCCAGCAACTGATAATCCGTACAAGGCTATCACCGGTTGGTTTGATAAAGGCAACACCATGAGTTTGCTCATGAATTTAAAGGACACAGAAAAAATTCAACTGCTGTATAAAGTGGATGGATTGTATGCGCTGGTAAAAAAATATTTTAAAGGCGCCAATGAAAAACAGGCAGCGTTGTTAATGGAGTTTGTATTGCACGGCCTTGCTTCTTTTTCACTCATCAGCAAACAGGTGGTGGAAGGCAGGGTGGAGTTTAAAGATTTGATGGGAAGTATTATTAACCTCAACACATCACGTGGGGGAGAAGAAGACGATTTTGACGGGGAAGATTTTACATAATAAAAAGCGGTTGAAATTTCAACCGCTTTTTACCGGATCAAAATTTATAACCAATACTCACGCCCCCATAGTAGGGCCAGAAAAAACCTTTACCAAACACAGGGTTGATGGTGGCACGAAAGAAAAAACCTCCTTCTTTGGGTTGCAGCCTGTATCCAAAATTAAAATGACCGCTGGTGGTTCTGAAAGGGCTGCCGGTATCAACAGATGATGAGGCGGCAACATAAGTAGCCCCGGCACCAATTTCAAAGTAATCCCGTCCGTTTTTACTGGTAATATAATTGATGGTGGCAGGAATAAAAACTGCACCTTCTCCTTCAATATAAAAGCCACCCATACCAATGCGTCCGCCCCATCCGTCTTCTTTCTTTGAAAACCTTGTATCCAAGTTTAAAGATGCAAGACCGGGGCCTCCGGCTTCAATAAAAACCACCTTTGCCGCTTTTTGTGAATAACCTGCTGTAAAGCCAAACAGTAAAATGGCCGATGCTAAAAATAGTTTTTTCATGTGTTTATTTTTTAGTTGAAATTTTTGCCACCCCGCTTTTTTGCGGGGCAAGCCATGTTATTCACCATAAAAAATATTCATTATCGGTTTGTATAAAAATGAATATTTTGTTATGGCTCATTTCATGTGTTTTGTTTTTTTTACAGATACCTGCAGCCATCATTTTGCTGCATCATCATTTTGTTAAAGAAAATTTTAAAGAGTAAGAGGGTCCTGGTTCAGCACCAGTTTAATGCTGTCATACAGTTCTGGATAATCCAGTTTCAAATCTGCAGGCCGTTCAAAAAATAATTCAACACTCGTGGCCCATAGTTCATTTTTATCTTTTAATGCGTATTTATCAAACAATCCATGTGCATCAAATTTCTCCTTCAGCACTTCATCATCAGCACGGTCGTAATGCGCAAAATCTTCTTTGAATTCATTGTTCCGGTTACGTTTGGTAAACAGGTATTGCACCTGCAGTGCATGGGCCATTTCATGCAGCCCCACATTCTTACCATCAGTTGGGTTTTGATAATCTTCCAGGAAATGTTTCCATGAAAGGGTAATACTGCGGCCCTGCACATTGCCCATTAATATCCGTAACGGGTTATCTGCCAGGTAAGCATCAGGGTGTATAATGATGTTTGAAAAATAAGGAAGCATGTATTCATCCAGGCCAAAAGTTATTTGAATAGCGGCGGCTGAAATCAAAACAGGCATTTCTTTATATCCTTTTCCGGCGTAAATATAAAAATGCTTACTCCGCATAAATCCGTTCAGACGCCTGATGAATTGTATTTTTTTATCAAACGAAAGTTTTTGAAAATAAGGATTGTATTTGCTGCAGATGCGTTTTATTTCATCCTCACTTAAGTTTAAGTCACGCCCGGGATAATGAAGAGGTTGCCCGGCAGATTCATCCACTAAATTTTCGGAAATGCTTTCTTTCAGGTCATATTTTGCAGAGGTAAATAAATTCCTGAAAAAATAAAATACCATTGCAAGAGTAACAATAATAACAACAGCTCCCGCAGGAGTTAATTTTTCTTTTTCTTCCTGTTCTCTTCTGTAGTTTTCTCTTAAGCGGTCAGTTTCAAGTTTTTGTAATTGTTCAGAAATAAAAGGAGACTTTAATGAATCAGGTAACTGGTTATACTCTTCAACAGAGTAAACTGTAAAACTGGTATCCTTTGTAGTAATCGTAATTTCCTGTGGTGCTTGCGGCATACTTATTCTTCGGTTAACAGTTCATTGTCTTCCAGCAAATTTACATTTACATCTGTGCCTGCAATACCTTCCACGCTTCCTTTAATATGTGCTGCATTGAGCAGTACTTTTTCTAATTGTTTCTCCCGCTGTTTCCATAGCTTCTCCATGGCATCCCGTTCTTTTTGAATAGAAAGTTTCATGCTCATAAACCCTTCACGTATGGCTTTCCATTGTTCGCCAAACTCATTGCTGGTGAGGTAATGATACAGCATGTGCATTTTATCGCCTTTGTTTTCATTGCTTTTACTGGCAGCAGCCAGTTTTAAAATACCATCACGCAATACAGCGGCCAGTGCTTTTACTTCAGCAAAACTGCAAACCCACACGCCATCTTTTAGCGCAAACTGGTTCTGGTCTTTAGGCATGGCTTGTGTAACAATCACCGCCACATTGGCTCCCTGGCTACGCATATCGGCCTTTAATTTTTCAATCCATTCATTGGAAAAATCTTTGGTGCGTTTGCTCTCATAAATAATTTTTCCGCAATCCTGCCCGTATTGATTTCGCACTGTTTGAATACAATCAGCGCCTTTCACACCTTTGCCTACTTCATCAATACTGTCAAACGGAAAACTGTTGCGCAGCAATTCTTCCAGCAACAGTTCCTGTGCTTCGCCCTGGCTTTGCATGCTGCCCTGTTCTGCCTTTCGTTTCATTTCATCAACCAGCTTTTTCTGGGCTTCCAGTTTTTCCTCCAGCTCTTTATTTTTTAGCTGGTATTCTGTTTCTTTCAATGAAACTTTTTCACTTTCTTCTTTTCGTATTACTTCAGCCAGCTTGCTTCGCTCTTCCAGCAGCATTTTTTGCAATTGCAAATCCAGTTCCTGTTCTTTGGAAAGCAGTTGCTGTTCCTTTTTCAAAAATTCCATCTCTCGCCGGCGGGCCAGTTTAAGTTTCTCTTCATTTTCACGGCTTGCCTGCTCGGCCATTTTTAATTTGTTTTCATAATCACCGGTAATGGATTTACGCACCTGTTCTTCCGTTTGCTGCAGGAGTTTGGTTTTTTCTTCAGCAAATTCTTTTTCTTTTTTCTTTTTCCATTCTTCTGCCCGGGCATTTGCCTCTAGCTTCACCTGCTCTTCAATAGATTTCCGGATGCTGTCTGCCGGTTCAAATTCATGCCCGCAATTGGGGCATTTTATTTCCGTTGCCATGCTGCTCTTTTTTGCAAGTTTACGAAAGATGGTTTACAATCAGTTACCCGGCTGCATGATTCAACCTGTTCCGTAAACGAAACCAGCATCAGTTTTGATGCTGAGAATAATCAGGAGTCAATTGTTTTGCATCAGTATCTTTACCTTAGCGCAAATTCCGGGATTATTTTTATGGCAGATACCTCTTTTGACAGTGAACTGATACAAACCCTTTTTAACCATTCCAGTATTGGTATTATTGTGGTGAATGCAAAAGCCGAAATAATTATGATGAACCCTTTTGCATTAAAGCAGTTTGGGTACGAAGCGGCGACTGAGTTAAAAGGTAAAAAAATTGAGGTGCTTATTCCGCAACGCTATCACCAGAAACATAAAGGTCATCATCAAAAATATATGCAGGCGCCTAAAAGCCGCCCTATGGGTATAGGGCTGGATTTACACGGTGTAAAAAAAAACGGTGATGAATTTCCGCTGGAAATAAGTTTAGGTAATTATGAACTGGATGGTGAGCGGTATGTAATGGCATTTATTAATGATATTACATTACGGAAAGAGACCGACGCTGCTATTGTAAAACTCAACGCAGAGCTGGAGCAAAAAGTGGAGGACCGCACCAATTCATTACAGCAAACTGTAGAAAAACTGAACCGGCAAATAAATGAAAATATTGAGAAAGATAAAGAACTGCGGTCTGCACTGGAACGTGAAAAAGAATTGAGTGAATTGAAATCAAGATTTGTATCTGTGGCATCCCATGAATTTCGAACGCCCTTAAGCACCGTACTTTCCTCCACTTATCTTTTACAGAAATATGTTACCGGGGAAGACCAGCCCAAAAGGGAAAAGCATATACAGCGGATTATTTCATCGGTAAACCTCCTTACGGATATTTTAAATGATTTTCTCAATGTAGGCCGCATTGAAGAGGGAAAAATTCAGGTGCGTATCGTTACTGCCGATGTTGCAAAAGTAATTCATGAAACGATTAATGAATTGCAAACCATCCGTAAACCATCCCAGCAAATTATATATGATGCCGGTAACGCAGGCCACTGGGAACTGGATACATCCATGTTCAAACATATCATTATAAATTTACTTTCCAATGCCATTAAGTTTTCACCTGATGGCTCTGAAATAAAACTGAGTACGGCTGTAAAAAATAATGAACTGGTATTGCGTGTAAAAGATAATGGTATTGGCATACCCCCTGAAGACCAGGAGCATTTATTTGAACGTTTCTTCCGTGCCACCAATGCCATTAATATACAGGGTACCGGGCTGGGCTTGCATATTGTGGCTAAATATGCTGAACTCATGAACGGAACAATTGCCTGTAACAGCGAGCCGGGTAAAGGATCTGAATTTGTAATCACTTTTAAAAAATAAAACATGGTACTCAAAAAGATTTTACTTATAGAAGACAATGATGAAATAAGGGAAAATACCGCTGAGATACTGGAGCTTTCCAACTACCAGGTGGTAACAGCGCCCGATGGCAAACAGGGAATTGAAAAAGCATTGGGAGAAAACCCGGATTTGATTGTGTGTGATATTATGATGCCCGTTCTGGATGGTTATGGTGTGCTGCACGCATTACATAAGAACGATACCACTAAAAACATTCCCTTTATTTTTCTTACAGCCAAAACGGAACGGCTGGATCTGCGAAAAGGAATGGAAATGGGCGCTGATGATTATATTACAAAGCCTTTCAGCGGTACAGAATTGCTGAGCGCTATTGAAGGACGCCTGAAAAAAATGGATTTGCTCAAAGAAGAGTTTGGTGGTGGTATTGAAGGCATGAATAAATTACTTTCGGCCGCCGGCTCCAGGGAATCATTGGATGAATTAACCAGCGACCGTGATATTAACCACTATAAAAAGAAACAAACCATTTACAATGAAGGTAACCGTGCCAGCCGTTTGTTTTATGTACAAAAAGGAAAAGTAAAAACATATAAAGCAAATGATGATGGCAAAGAACTGGTGGTGGATTTATACAGCCCGGGCGATTTTTTAGGGTACGTAGCTTTGCTGGAAGAAAGTACTTATAAAGAAACAGCCGAAGCAATGGAAGATTGTGAACTGGCGCTTATACCCAAACAGGATTTTGATGAGTTGGTGAATAATAATGCTATTGTAGCAAAAAAATTTATACAAATGCTGGCCAAAGATGTGGCCGAAAAGGAAGAACAATTGCTGCGCCTGGCTTACAATTCACTCCGTAAAAAAGTGGCAGATGCACTTATGAGTTTACAGCGTAAGTATAAAACCGGTACAGAGCTTTTTTCTATCAGCATCAGCCGTGAAAATCTGGCAAGTATAGCCGGCACAGCTACTGAATCGTTGATACGAACCCTTGGCGATTTCCGAACAGAGAAACTGATTGATATTAAAGACGGAAATATTATAATTTTAAACGAGAAGAAGCTGGAGAATATGCTGAATTGAAAAATAATAAACCCTGTACTTTCAGGTTTTTTATCATACTCAACTTTCATTGCGAATGAGGTTTTTTTTCACTCTTTTTTTTCCTGTTTTATTCTTTATATCCTGCTCCGGTAAAAAAGGAAATAATGCAGTACCAATTCAGAAAGCGCCGGAAATAAAGGGAGCGGATATATCTTTTTTACCCGGCATACGGCAAAGCGGTTTGATATTCTGTAATCAGAATAATCAGCCGGAAGAGATGCTGATAACTTTAAAAAATGCAGGAGTTAATGTAATCCGGCTGAGAGTTTGGAAAAACCCAACAGAGCCAACCTCTGATTTTGAAACAGTGAAAAGCCTTGTAAGGGAAATCAAAAGTCTTGGTTTAAAAACATTAATCACTGTTCACTTTTCTGATACATGGGCTGATCCTGGTCATCAGTCAAAGCCTTTGCAATGGCAAAGCTTAAATTTTATACAATTGAAAGACAGTGTGTACAGCTATACTAAAAAGATATGTTCTGAAATTAATCCGGAATACATCCGGCTTGGCAATGAAATTAATGATGGTTTGCTCTGGCCTGAAGGGAAACTTTCATCAAACCTGTCACAAATGAAAAACTTATTGAAGGCCGGAATAAGCGCTGTAAGAGAAACCAATAAAAACACTAAGATCATTATTCACTGCGCAGGGTTTGGAGATGCTGATTTTTTTTATTCAAAAATTTCAGACCTGGATTATGATATCATGGGTATCAGCTATTATCCCATCTGGCATGGTAAAGACCTGTTAGTGCTGCAGCAATCATTGACTTCTCTTTCTGATACATATAATAAGTTCATTTTTATTGCAGAAACTTCTTATCCGTTTACACTGGAATGGAACGACTGGACGAACAATGTTATCGGATTAAATTCTCAACTGTTGCCAGAATACCCTGCCACTCCGCAGGGACAAAAAGATTATCTCTTGCGTATAAGTGATCTTGTTACTAAAGTGCCAAAGGGCATTGGGTTTTGTTACTGGGGAGCTGAATGGGTGAGCTATAAAGGAAGCCAGTCCGTCAATGGATCATCCTGGGAAAACCAGGCATTTTGGGATTTCAATAATAAAGTTCTGCCCGTAGTGGGCGCCTACGGAAAATAAGTTTGTTGTAATAGCACAAAAGATTTTTTTTGTATCAGGCCGCTTCATTCAAAAACTCATTAAAATCTGTTTTTAGTTTGTTGAACTGCCGTTCAACTGTATCCATATCACGGCTCAGTTTTTTAAATTTTTTCTGCAGTTCCTTAATAATGGAGTTTCCTTCATACAGTTTATCTTCCAGTAACGTTTCCATTTCATGCACATCCTGGCGCAGCAAGTGCACGGTTTCATCTTCATTTAAAAATTTATTTTGAAAGTATTCAGCACGGTCCAGGAATTCTGCATCGGTGTCATGCTGCAGCGCCTGGCTCAGCCTGGTTTTTAAATAATTATTTTCCTGTTGTATAAATTGCAGGTAACGTTTCCAGCTGTCACTTTCGTGTTTGTACTGGGAAATGATTTTATTTAATGTGGTCGTACTGATGCTCATGATGTTCATTTTCACATTACTCTTTCTGTAAATTTAATTTCATTTATATGGCAATCTTATGATTTTGCATCAACCTGAAAAATGATGTTCGTCAGCGGAGGGATTGCCGGGATTAAAAGTTTGTTTAGATTTTTAATTTGTTTTTTTAACAGTGTCCGTATCTCTTCCATTATATCCATCTGTGCCTGCTGCACTTCAAACAGGGTTTTCATTTGTTCTGCTATGAGCAGGTCCGTTTTATGATGCAGGTTCCGCACTTCCACCTCTGCTTTTAAATTAATAAGATAATCATTCACGGCCCGTTGCCTGTCTTTCTCTTCCTTGCGGTTCTGGCTCATCATAATTACAGGAGCTTGCAATGCGGCAATGGTGGAAAGAATAAGATTCAGTAAAATAAACGGGAAGGGATCAAATGATTGATTTAACAAATACAGGTTCGTAAATATCCAAAGCAGCATGAAAAACAGGAAAGCAATAATGAATTTCCGGCTACCGCCAAAAGCTGCAACTTTATCGGCCACACGGCTGCTCATGGGCGGGTGAGCATCTTCAAACTCCAGTAATTTTTTTGACAATAATTTTTCTTCTTCAATAGCCTGTTCTACAATGGCATTTAGTTTTTGCAGTTGTTCATTTTCTGTGCCAGGAAATTCTTTTAATTCTTTCTTTTGCATAATGGTGAATTGAAGTAAAAGAATTTGTTAATGGCATTGAATGGGTGATGAAGTAGAAAAATGAAGCAGCGGGCTGAGCCAGGGGATGCCCAAATTCATTCCACGCAGAATGAGCAATGATGCCACCAGCGTTATTACAAAAGGTGTGAGCTTTCTCAGTTTCATTCTCCATTGTAATGAGAAGCTGCTGCCAAACTGCATTAACAATAACATTAACGGAATTGTTGCCAGTCCAAAACCTGTCATGAACAGTGCTGATGCTGCAATGCTGCCGCTTACCAATGCGCCTGTAATAGCTGCATATACCATACCGCAGGGTAACAAACCATTGGCCATACCAATTACAAGTGCGCCCCTGTTATTTTTTAATGATGCAGCAATAAATGATTGTATCTGCCACGTAAATTGCTGAAACCATTGTGGCTGCCACGTTTTTTTGTAACCAAAATAAAGAATGGTAAACATGAGCAGAACACTGCCTGCCAGTATTGAAAACAACTGCTGAAAACCCATGATGTTAAACCCTTTGCCAATAATACCGAACAGCAGACCGAGAAGCGAATAAGTAATAACTCTTCCGCAATTATAAAGCATGGAACCGACGACTCTTTGTTGTTTGGTGGCATGAACTGAAGGCAAAGCCAGCGCCAGCGGCCCGCACATCCCCACACAATGAATGCTGCCAAACAAACCGAGTGTAAAACCCGCTATGATTACCGTGCTGAGCATTATTTAATCGTAATGGTTTGTTCGTTATAATAATTTTTTTCATCTGCCTGCCAGTTGAGTTTTACTGTATAGGTAGCGGCAGACGACAGCCGGCTTCGTTGAATCAACTGCAATGCATCATCAGTAGTTGAAACGGCAATATGCCGGTCTTTTGTATCGTCATAAGAGCAGTAAAACCATATTTGCCCGCTCAGTTTTTTACCTTTCATTTCATTGGGAAACTGAATGGTAATCGTTTTTTCATTTTGCAGGAGCTGTACTTCTGAACTCAGGGCCACTGCATTTTTTGTTCCGTCAATCACCTGCTGGTATTTCAGTTCATCTTTATAATACTCTTTATTTACAAGTTGAAAATCAGTTTGAAAACATTTGTACACGAGTGTAAATATGAGTGCGCCAAACAGGATGAATACAATGGTTAATTTATGTCCCCAATTAAGTGTCATGGTAATTTGTTTTATTGTGAATCAGTAACAGGCCCCAGGAAGTTGGTATTGATTTCACTGATCTTCCGGTTGCCTTCATATAAACCAAGTTTAATTTTTGTTTTGATGTTATGGATATCTTTATTGGGCAGCACTACAAAAAAAGCACCGGCGCCCTGTCCTTCTTTTTCCACATGCACCACATCGCCCACCATTTTTACCTTGCCATTGCTGCCTTCAAACTTTACTGTAAGCGGAATAGGCTTCATCGTTTTGTTCACCACTTTAATATTGTAGAGGTTGGACACACTGTCTTTGCCCACTTCCTGGAACAGCATGCCCGGTGTGCGTATTACCGTTGCCTTTACATCTTTCAACGAAAAAATCATAAAACTTAATAAACCCAGTAATGCAATAAGCAGCAGGGTGTACATCTTCATTCTTGTGGTGTAAGGCAGCCTTTCGCCATTGGCAATATTATTTTCACTTGCAAAACGGATTAATCCTTTTTGAAAACCCACTGATTCCATCATATGATCGCACGCATCAATACAGGCAGTACAGTTAACGCATTCTAATTGTGTTCCGTTACGGATATCAATACCCGTTGGGCAAACTTTTACGCATTGAAAACAATCAATACAATCACCTGCATTTCGTGTTTCATTTTTATGATACTTCGCTCTTGTTTCACCACGTTTATAATCGTAGGCTACTACCATGGAGTTCCTGTCCAGCAGCACACCCTGCAATCTTCCATAAGGGCATACCACTGTGCAGGCCTGCTCCCGAAAGAACGCATACACCGCATAAAACACATAGGTAAACACCAGCACACCTGCAAGTGTTCCAATGTTTTCTGCCGGGTGTTTTATCATCTGCCATAATTCTTCTGTACCGAGTACATATGCCAGGAAAAAATTGGCAATGACGAATGAAAGCACATAAAAAACAAAATGCTTCAATCCTTTGCGGATGATTTTATTTGTATTCCATTCGCTTTTTGCCAGTAATTTTTGCTGTGGAGCATCCCCTTCAATCCAGTATTCCACTTTACGAAACAGCATTTCCATAAAATTGGTTTGAGGGCACACCCACCCGCAAAACAAACGGCCAAAGGCAGCCGTAAACAAAACGATGAATACCACAAAGGCCACCATCGTCATTCCGAAAATAAAAAAGTCCTGCGGCCAGAACACTTTTCCGAAGATGATGAATTTCGCTTTTGGAATATTAAACAGAAAAAGCGGCCGGTCATTTACATAAATCAATGGCAGTGTAACAAACAATGCAAAAAAGAAAAGGCTCACAATGGTTCTTGCATTGTAAAATTTTCCTTTTGGTTTCTGGGCAAAAATCCATTTGCGTTTTCCATGTGCATCAACCGTTTCAATCCTGTCACGGAATGATTCGTTTGAGCTGATATTTTTTATTTCTTTTTCCAATTTTTATTTTGAAGCTTTTACTTCTTTTACTGCTGCAGAATCTTTTACCACAGCGCTTGAATCTTTTGCGGGTGCGGCTGATTCTGTAAACAAATCACCCTGCTTTTCTTTGGGATTGGGCGGATTGGTTCCTTTTAACGTGCGGATATAACTTGCGAGTAATGCAATTTGTTTGGGTGAATAATCATCCTTCCAGCTTTTCATTCCTTTTTCAACCACGCCATATTTAATGGTTTTAAAAATATCTTTGATGCTGCCGCCATGCAACCAGTAATCATCTGTTAAATTGGGGCCCACCCCCCCCTGTCCTTCTTTACCATGACAGGCAGAACATACCTGTAAAAAGATGGCTTTGCCTGCATCCAGCTGATCTTTATCGGAAATCATTGCAACTGTATTTTCATCAATATTGTTTGCGGCCTTAGCTAAGTAGGCCTGTTTCTGTTCTTCACCTGTCTGCATGGCCATGGTATATTCTTCCCTGCTGGAAGGTGCAGAATGAGAAACATGATAACGCCACAAATAAATGGCAGCGAAAAGGATACAGCCATAAAAACCATAGAGCCACCAGGCAGGTAAACGGTTATTGAGTTCACGGATGCCATCATAGTTATGACCAAGATCAATTTTCGATTCTTCAGTAATGGGGCGGAAGCTGTTGAATTTATCCCAGAATGCCTGGAATGTTTTTTCTTCTTTTGTTTCCGTTGTAACGGCAGCAACTTTTGTCTTTTCTTTTGCAATAAAGGAGCGGACAAATAAAGCCATCACAAGTATCACCACCAACTCCACTGCAATTACTGCCAGCAGCATAAAGAAAGTAGTGCCGGATAAACCGCCAATATTCAAAGGCGCAGCAGCCGTAGTTGCCGCAGCATCCTGTGCTGAAACAATGGATGGCAACCCCAGCATCAGTAATATGGTTACTGCTTTCAAAAAGTTACCGTTATCTTTCTGCTTTTTGAAATGCCATTCAGCAGTGCCCAATACCACATTACCCATTAAAATAATGACGATGAGCAATACAAAAATGATAAGCACCATAGAAATAGCCAGCGGGTTGCTCCAAACTGTTTCCGGCTGTGCGGGTGATGGAGCCTGCTGCGCACTGACAGATACAGATGTAATAAGCAATGCAAAACATAATGCCAGTTTATGAACCAGGGACTTTTTAAAGAGGTTGTACATATCGTTTGAATTTTGCAGTTAGGTTAATCCAGCGGAATACGGCTGATTTTTTTCATCTCATTCTTATCACTTTTCAGCACCCAAATAAATACGGCACAGAAAAAAATAAAAAATATCATGAATGACGTAAGACCGTAAATGCTTATATGGCTTATTTTTTCGAGATAGTTTACAAATTTCATAATGCTGTATTTTATTGGTTGGAGGCAGTGGTTACTCTTTGTTTTTCAAGCTTAATGTCTTTGCCCAGGCGCTGCAGGTAAGCAATGAGGGCAATGATTTCTTTGTTAGCCGGGGTTGTAATTTTATCAACCTTAAGGTTGATGCGTATGCCATTGGCCTGTGTCATTAAATCCCGGTTGGCAACCGCATCATATCCCTTTGCATAAGGAACGCCCAATGTTTGCATCGCTCTGATTTTTGCCGGTGTAATGGAAGTGTCTAAATCATTTTCATACAACCAGGGATACCTGGGCATTACAGAACCCGGGCTCATTACAGATGGTTCAATCAGGTGATTGTAATGCCAGCTGTCAGGATATTTTCCACCCAGCCTTGCCAAATCGGGCCCGGTGCGTTTGCTTCCCCATTGAAACGGGTGATCATATACAAACTCACCGGCTTTTGAATATTCGCCATAACGTGCCACCTCGTCACGGAAAGGGCGAATCATTTGTGAGTGACAGGTATAACAACCTTCACGTATATAAATATCCCTTCCCTGTAATTCAAGTGGTGTATAAGGCTGCACACTTGCAATAGTGGGAATATTTTCTTTTACCAAAAATGTGGGAATGAGTTCCAGCAATCCGCCAATAGCTACAATAATTAAACTCAGTACCAGCATCATTACCGGTTTGCGTTCAATAACACGGTGCCAGTATTCTTTTGCAGGATTTATTTTTTCCAGTGCAGGCGCTTCAGCATCTTCATTGGCAATAAAACTTCCTTTAGCTGCTGTTTTGTATAAATTGTAAACCATCATTACAGCCCCCGCTATGTATAATGCACCACCCAGGCTCCTGGTAATGTACATGGGTATAATGCTGGTTACGGTTTCAAGAAACTGAAATTTAATTTGTCCTTCATCCGTAAACTGTTTCCACATATCAGCCTGTGTAAAACCTGCCCAGTACATGGGAATGGCATAAATAACAATTCCAATAGTGCCCAGCCAGAAATGATTGGTGGCAAGTTTCTTTGAATACAAACTGGTATTCCACATTTTAGGAAACAGCCAGTATAAAATACCAAAGGCCATAAAACCATTCCATCCCAGTCCGCCAATATGTACGTGGGCAATAATCCAGTCAGTATAGTGTGCAATGGCATTTACATTTTTTAAACTCAGCATCGGTCCTTCAAACGTGCTCATACCATAACAGGTAATGGCCACTACAAAAAATTTCAGCACCGGGTCTTCACGCACTTTATCCCAGGCGCCACGCAGTGTAAACAAACCATTAAGCATACCACCCCAGCTGGGTGCAATGAGCATTACGCTGAATACAGTTCCGAGTGATTGTGCCCAATCCGGCAATGCGGTATATAATAAATGGTGCGGGCCTGCCCAGATATAAATAAAGATCAATGCCCAAAAGTGAATGATGGATAAACGATAAGAGTACACCGGACGGTTGGCCGCTTTGGGTAAGAAGTAATACATTAACCCCAGAATAGGAGTGGTTAAGAAAAATGCAACAGCATTATGACCATACCACCACTGCACTAACGCATCCTGCACACCTGCATACCAACTGTAGCTTTTTAACCAGGAAAACGGAAGCTCTGCAGAGTTTACAATATGCAGCATAGCTACAGTAATCCATGTGGCGATGTAAAACCAGATGGCTACGTACAAATGGCTTTCCCTTCTTTTAATGATGGTGCCAAACATATTAATACCAAACACCACCCATATTAATGTAATTAAAATATCAATGGGCCATTCCAGTTCTGCATATTCTTTACCGGTAGTGTAACCAAAAAATAAACTGGCCGCTGCCAGTACAATAATTGATTGCCATCCCCAGAAATGAAGCTTACTCAATGCATCGCTGAACATTCTTGCTTTGCACAAACGCTGCAATGAGTAATACACACCCATAAACATACTGTTGCCCACAAAAGCAAAAATCACGGCATTGGTGTGAATGGGGCGTAACCTTCCGAACGTGGTGCCGGGAAAGTTGAGTGATGTTTGCGGAAGATAAAACTGAAGTGCTACCCACAAACCGGCAATCATACCCACCAGGCCCCAGAGGGCTGTGGCAATGGCGAATTTTTTTACAATACCGTTGTCATAAGAGAACTTTTCCATTTGCATAGATGGTTAGTTTTGCTGTTGAGAATTGGAATGGTCATCAAAAAGGATCCTGCGTGGCGGAGAATAATCATCATCCATCTGCCCGTTTTTCACACTCCAGATAAAAGCGGCCAGGAAAATAACGGCAACACTGATGCTGGCGAGTAAGAGAATGATGATGACGCTCATGTTTTTAACTTAAAAGATTGGAGCAAAACTATTTTCCGGCCCTTTGCCTTTTTGTGATGACTGTCAAAAAGGGAACTGATAGAAATCAGCGGACGGACTAAAAAAAAGAAAGCCGCCTTACGGGGCGGCTGATTCAACTGCTGATGAGAAAGTTGTTTATGGAGGGATGATAAGGAGTAATGTGTTAATGATTGTTATAATGCCGTAACCGGAATGAGTATGGAATCAAAATAAGAAAAGGTATTTTTTGACCGTTTCGTTGTATCGTTTTTGGAGAACTGCTGATTACAGCAAGCACGCTTCTTTTCGTTATTCCTGTTTTCAACTTTCCTTGCTGCACCACGCATACGTTTTGCATCCGTAGCCATGATGAGGCTAAAGCTGAGTGCAAATGCAAGTATGAGTGTTAAAGCTTTCATCCGTTTTTATTTGATACATCAAAGATAATTTCGCTGCTAACCTGCGCAATCACATAAATGTGTGAATTGTGTATTTTATTTATATAGGGTCTGCTGTTTATCTCTGTAACGTTTGCTGCCAGTAAGTTTTGCTTAACTTGCATTAACCAAAAGTGCAGGGAAAAATGGCAAAAGCACAAAAAAGCCGTGCATCCAAAGCCCGGTATGTCAGCCCCAACCAGTTAGAACTGTTGGGTTTTGAATCACCCTTTACCAGGCATTTAGACCCGTGCAACCGTTGGGGGTCAAATTAGCCAAACAGATTCCCCGGGTTAGCCAAACAGATTCCCCGGGATAAGATGGCCCATGTTTATCAGCGGCAGTTGAATAATTCCATTACCGGAGCCGGTGGTATTAACCCACGGGTAGCAATAGGGGCAATATTCATTAAACATATGTTCGACTTGAGTGACCGTGAAGCGGTTCAGCCGATACAGGAAAATGTTTACATGCAATATTTTATTGGCTTTTCCGGTTGTAGCTACGAACCTGTTTTCGATCCATCTTTATTTGTTGATTTGCGTAAACGCTTTGGCGCCGATCAGATAAATGAGATTAATGAAACCATAATGGGATTGGTTACCCGGGACAACAAAGAAGATAGTTCACAAAACAATAGCCCCTTTAATGATGATTCAGGCCGGTTAAACCTGGCAACTGAATCAACAGTACAAAGCGGGCAGGAAATGAGCGTTACCCCACCTGCAAATAAAGGAGAATTGATAGTAGATGCAACAGCCTGTCCGCAGGATATAAGCTACCCTACGGATTTGAATTTATTAAACGATGCCGGGGAGCAATCAGAAAAGTTGATAGCCATTTTATATGGTAAAATAAAGTTAGTGCATGAACAAAAAATAAAGCCCCGCACTTATCGTGAAATAGCGAGAAAGGAATATTTAAAAGTAGCCCAAAAGAAACATAAAACAAATAAGGAGATCCGGCATGCCCTGCGCAAACAACTTAGTTATCCGCACCGCAAAATTAAATACATCCATCAGTTATTAAAACACTTTACCGCAATACCGCTAAAGAAAAAAGAGTATAAGTATTTGCTGGTAATACAAACATTGTATCAGCAGCAAAAAAATCATGTATGATAATAAAACCCATTCCATAGAACGCAGTATTGTAAGCATACACCAACCGCATGTACGTCCGATAGTAAGAGGAAAAACGAATGCCTATGTGGAATTTGGGGCTAAAATACAAATGAGCATAATGAATGGTATTACTTTTTTGGAAGATTGATCATGGGATGCTTTTAATGAAGGCGCCCGGTTAATAAGTACAGTAGAAAACTATAAAAGGAGATTTGGCTATTACCCCCAAAAAGTATTTGCCGGTAAAATTTATTGCAACAGGGATAACAGGGCAAAATTAAAAATACTCCACATCACCCTGGTGGCCAAGCCGCTGGGGCGGCCTTCTGCGGCAGTGGACAATCACATAAGGCCGGGGGGAACGCAATCCGATTGAAGGAAAGATTGGGCAGGCTAAAACAGCGTATGGAATGAACAGGATAAAAGCCAGGTTTCAGGATACAAGTGAATCGTGGATAGCTTCAATCGTATTGGTGCTCAACCTGATTAAATTAATCGGGAGGGCATCCCTGTCTGTTTTAATTAAACTATATACAAAGAAAATAGCAATGGAAAATTATATTCCAATAAGCTTAAACCATAACCCCAAAAATTATAAGCGCTTTTGGATGACTTAAACAGCAGACCCTGATTGGTAAATATAAATGGTATTATACACTGCCGGCATTGGATTTTGAACCGGAAGTATTACAAAGAAATATTGCATTGCAGCAAAATGAACTGGAATTAATCAAAGTGCAAAAAGAAGCAGGCCGTGCAACAGAGCTGGCCGTAAAACAATTCTCTGCGCAGCTAATGCGTACCAAAAGTTTGGAATATGAAATCGGGCAGCAAATTATTGTTGCAGAAAATCAACTGAATGTTATCACCGGTTCTTTTCCCGGCACAATTGTCCGCAGCAATTTTTCTGACCAGTTAAAATTACCTGCTGTTCTTACTGCAGGGTTGCCAAGTTCATTACTAAACCGTCGCCCTGATATTTTGTTTGCTGAGTGGCAATTGCAGGCAGCAGGCGCTGATGTAAATGCAGCAAGAGCTGCCTTTCTTCCGCAACTCACCATCACACCTTATATTGGTATGAGTGCATTTAATCCACGCCTGCTCATTTCACCCGAATCAATTGCAGTTGGTGCGCTCAGCGGTTTAATGGCGCCCGTGTTTCAACAAAAACAAATACAGGCAGCTTATCAAATTTCTCTTGCTAATAACAAAGTTGCCTACTATGAATATGAGAAAGTGGCGCTGCGTGCGGTACAGGAAGCGGTTACTGATATGAAAGCCATTGACAACCTACGCAACTCTATTGACTTAAAAGCACAAGAAACCAACGAACTCAAAGAAGGGTTGAAAGTGGCCGGTGATTTATACAACTCGGGCTTTGCCACTTATCTTGAAATCATCACCGCACAACGCAATGTGCTGGATGCCGAACTGCAGCAAATCATTTTAATGAACCAGATGATGCTGGCAGCAGTGGATTTGTATCGTTCATTGGGCGGGGGATGGGAGTAGTTATTATTGCCATCTTAAAGATATGATGGCAGCAAAAAGAAATATTTTATTTCTCCCTTATCGCACACGTAAATAACTAATGAGCTTGGTTACCATGTGAAAATAGAAGATGGTTTATTGGTTTGGGATTTCTCACTCCGCCGTAAGAGAATAATAGTTTAACTGGTCTTATGGCTTTGTTCGAAATGACGGCGTGTTTTTTTGTGGTGGGTTAGAAAATAGTAACACGCTGCTGCTATACTTTGAAGTGAATAAGTAACAGGAGGCGTCATTTCGATCCCGATAGCAATCGGGAGAGAAATCTCTCAGGAAAAAAGAATGATTGAATAAAATGAGAATGTTTAAAGCGCACTTTAAAGTTGATTGAGGTAATAAACTTAAGAAAGCTGTTTTAAAATTCTTCATGCTCTTTGTGCCTTTGAGGGAAACCTTTCAATTTTATTTCTTCTTTTCAAACAACAACAACCTCCCATTATTCTGTGCCGCAGCAACAGCAACCGTATTGTTAAATGCAAACTGCACCAAACCTCTTTCATTACCGGGAATATAAATACCGCTCTCCAAAATACTTAATGATTTGAAATTGCCTTCGCCATCACCTTTCAGCAATAATCCATTGCCCGCATCAATTCTTCCGGCAAAGGGATGCACATTAAATTCATTGCCGCTTAGTAAAATATCTACAGCGCCATCACCATTAAAATCTTGTGCAATGATGCTGTGCACCGGACTCCATTGTGCTTCCATGGGCAATACATGAACAACAAATTCAAAATTGCCTTTGTTCTCTATCCACACAGAGTTGAACTGTGTTGCACTGATTTTAATTTCATTGCTGCGGTTGAAATTTACCATCACCGCACTTACATCAGCACGGGCAAAACTGCTGTAATCACTGAACATTTTTTTAATGGATGGGATTTCTTCTGCAAGCTGGTCACGGTAGCCCGCAGGAAATTCCTTGCGTTTGCCATGCAATGTATCGGGCTTCCATAAAGTGAGAAAAGCATCCCACCGCTGGTTGTTATCAAAATCATTGGCATAAACGGTAACAGGTTCAGCAATTGTTCCTCTGAAATATCCGTTGGTACCATAATTACCGGCAATAAAATCCATATCGCCATCTTTATCTACATCAGCAGCAGTAATACAATTCCACCAGCCGGTTTCTTTTTCAAGTGATGAAGCCTGCTTTGTAAATATTCCCTTATCATTTTTGAAAATGAGGATGCTCATAAACTCACCGGTTATAATCAAATCTGCATCGCCATCTTTATCTGCATCGGCAAAAACTGCATCACGAATCATTCCAATTGCTTTCAAACCCGGAGCAACAGTATTGGTTACATCTGTAAATTTTGCTTTATCATTCCTGTAAATAAAACCGCTGCCCGGTTTGGGATATTCACCCGGCACCATTCCTTCGCCCACAAACAAATCCTCATCACCATCTTTATCATAATCAAAATGCACAACAACTGATTTGCTTGCAAAATTTTGCGGCACGGCTGCACTGTCCATTATAAAATTGCCTTTACCGTCATTCAAATAAAACCGGTCAGCATAGCCTTTGGTTTGTTTCACCAGTTCATTACTTCCGCTGGTGATGTACAGGTCTAAATCACCATCTTTATCTGCATCAAACAATGCCATACTTCCATCATCGGTTTGCTGCACAAAATTTTTATGCAGGGGTTGTTCTTTAAATGTTTGATTGGGTTGCTGTATAAATACAGAAGCTGCCACCGGCGATGAACCGCCAACAACAATATCTGTTAATCCATCGCCATTTACATCACCTGCTGTAATTGCGGGGCCATTAGCAGAAAGTTTATGCGGCAGTTGACGTTGCTGATTAAAATCAACAAAATCATTTTCATAATGAAAAAAGTTTAGTTGTGCAGCATTGGTAATATTGGTAAACCAGTTATTGGTGGCCAACTGTGCCTGTGTATGGTTTCCCATTTGTGCGCCTGCCGATTGTACTACCAGCATTGTTTGGTTTACCAATACATCTTGTAATGTTTCTCTTTTACCATCAGGCCAGTTGATAACAATGGAATCAATTTTTTGAATACTGTCAAGTCCAAAATGCAGCATATCCTGCATAGTACTCATATAACCACGGTAAGGATTGAGCTCACTCATTTGCATACCGCCTTTGTAATATAAAGTTGCTTTGGCGCCAATGCCATTGATATTACCGGTATCGCCACGGAATTTGATATTGAGATAAGACTTTGGCGCTATTTCGTTGCTTTTGTTTTCTAAGAGTGTGGCTTCCATATTGGTATTATTGATTATCACATCCATATCGCCGTCTTTATCAAAATCAGCATACGCAATACCGGCAGAGCAGGTGGGAAAATTCCAGCCCCAGTTATTTGTTTGATTGGTAAAGGTTAAGTCTTTATTATTTTGAAAAATATAGTTGCTGATTTTTACTGAAGGCAATCGTTGTAACGCATCCGGTAAATTTGCCTGACCACTTTCACGGTAAGCAATAAAATCCAAATCGGTTACATCTTTGGGCAAACCATTGGTGGTCATCAAATCTTTATAGCCATCATTGTCTGCATCCATCAGCAGGGCAGCCCAGCTCCAGTCAGTAAACGCAACACCACTGTAAAAAGCAATTTCACTAAAGATGGGAGCGCCGATGGAATCATTGCTCAACACTCTCGGACCACGGTTGAGTTGCAAGGTATTTCTTGTAGTTTGATAAGGAAAACCATATTGAGCAGAATGCAAATACCAGTTATAATCTGTTTGGTTCATCATTTTCTTTTGGCGGTAATTATCTTCCGGCATCATATCCATTTCCACCAAATCCACAAGACCGTCATTATTAATATCAGCCGCATCATTACCCATCGCATTTAAACTGCCATGTTTAAAATATTCCTGGTTGCGGTTCGTGAATGTTCCGTTTTTATTATTTACATATAACAGGTTGCCGCTGAGATAATCATTACTTACATATATATCTTTCCAGCCATCATCATTAATATCAACAATGTTTACACCAAGTCCGTTTCCTTCCCATGTAATACCGGCTTCTTTTGAAACATTTTTGTAAACGCCATGCTGCAGTTGCGGGTTCCATTCATTGCGATATAAGATATCATTGGTAAAACCGCTGCCGTTGTTTCTTATTTTGCGAAACGTACCGGGGAATTCCTGGTTCAAATCATTGATTACACAGTACAAATCCAGATCGCCATCATTATCATAATCAAAAAATGCAGCCATGTGGGTGCTGGATGTATCGGCTAAACCGTATTCACCCGCCATGTTCCTGAACACAGGAATATCAGCGCCTGGTTTCATTCCCTGGTTTACATATAAAATATCTTTTTTGAGTTCAGGACTTTGCCAGGCGGCGGCGCAAACATAGATATCTAAAAGACCATCGTTATTAATATCAACAACCGTTGCACCACGTGTCCATTTTTTATCACCGCTAACACCAGCAGTTTCTGTTACATTTTCAAACTTCATATTGCCACGGTTCAGATACAACTGATTGCCGCTGATGGATGCAGTGAAATAAATATCCGGCAGACTGTCGTTATTAAAATCGCCAATACCCACACCACCGCCGTTGTAGAGGTATTGATAGTTGATCATGTTAAGTTGCTGATTTTCCTGGATCGTGTTGGAAAAAGTGATGCCGCTTTTGTTGGAAGGAATTGCTTCAAACAAAGCTTTTTCTTTTTTTGTACAGGCTAAAAAAAACAGGAAGGCTGCTGCGAATGTAAAACGGTACATAATCAGTTAAATAGTTACCCGAATTTAGGATAAACAGCAGTATAAACCCTGGAGAGTTTAAAGTGGGCATTTTCAACAGAAAGAGAATTATCGCCGCAGGTTACCTGTTCGGCAATTGGATGAAAATACAACCAGCAGGCTCATCAAAATCATTGCTGCAGTTAAAAGCAATAAATAATTTGAATACGGAATGGTAGAATAGGAAATAGCAGCTATGCCCTGCATCATCAGCACCAGTTCATTTAACAGAACACCTGTTAAGAAAAGCCAGGCTGCTTTTTTTGTTGCACGATGCAGTGTGAGAAAACCCTCTTGAAATAAATAACCCATCAGAAACACACTTACAAACACCAGCAAAACCAAATGCAGAAATCCAATTACAACAGGCCGTAACCCGAATGCATACATATTCAATAGCGGAACGGCAGAAAGAACCTGCAGCAGCATTTTAATGGTAAAGGCTGCGCCTGCCACCAGCCAAAACCATTTAACAAGCGGGTTAACTTGTGCACTCAGGTTATTTTTTTGCGCCAGCAGTAACTTGATGAAAAACCAAAGCGCTGCCAACTGAACCAATGCTCCTGCAACTGCACTGTAATACATCCACAGTGGTATCCGCATCCACATGAGAGAAAGAAACCAGGCAGGAACAAGTGCAATAACCAGGCTGTTGAAAAATTGACTGGCTGTTATCGTATCAGCAGCCGTAAAATGCTTTGATAAAAAATGCATGAGCATGGCGCCGATGGAAAAAAGAAAAAATCCATTGTACTGAAAGTGCAGAAAGAAATAAACGGAACCAAAGTACCAGTCCTGCCGCAGGTTTTTTGTCATCATCAAATAAGCCAATGAAAATGTGCCGAGTGATGAAACCACATTACAGAGCAAGGCTGCTGTAATCCATTTCTTTTCAACCGTCCATTGTTTGCGTTTCAGCAATTCTTTTAACACCAGCCATGCAAACCCATAGGAAACAAATATAGATGCAGTTGAAAATGCTATGGAGCCAGCTGCATAACCCGTAAACGGAAAAGTAAACAACATGCCATAGCTGCTCATTTGCTGTGCCACCAATAACCATTCTAATTGTTTCCGCAATTTTTCAGTTGGTTGTAAGATGCAGATGATGGCAATGTAAAGCGCTAAACTTACCCAGCCTGCAAATGCAAAATGTGAATGACCGTGCAGTAAATGTTTCTGGTCAACAATCGGCAAAGGGAAAAGTATTTTGTAGCGCAGCAATACACCAACGGCTGCCAGCACGGCAAAGTTAAAGAGAGCAAAGCGTGCCCACTTGTGGTAAAAAGAGTTGTCGTTCATTCAAAACAAAGCAAAAAAAAATATGATCTTGCCGTTATGATTGAGGTCATATTAAGGTTTGAAAAGTAAAAGTCAAAAGTGAAAAGTCAAAAATGAAAAGCTGCTGATCCTCAACAAAACACTTTGCCTTTTTCTATAGTAAGTTCTCCTTTATCATGCAGTTCACGTATGGAGCGGATTACCGTTTCTACCCGTAACCCCGTCATATCAGCAATTTGCTGACGGGTTAATTCAATTTTTGATAAAGAGCCTTCATGACCTCCGTGTGATTTTTTGTAATCATGAAGCAAACTCATGATACGATGTGATGGGCCGTAAGAAGATATTTCTTTACCCATCATGGATTTAAAACGCAACCGTTTGGCAAGTGTTTGTGTAAAACAGAAGTGTATTTCAAAATTATCTTTGAGCAGTTGCAAAAAATTTTCTTTTCTTAAACGGATAACAGTAGCATTTGTATCCGCAACGGCGCTGGCGGGGTAAGGTCCTTCATCAAACAAAGGCGGTTCGCCAAAACTTTCTCCTGCTTCAAAAATACCCTGTATAAATTCTTTGCCTTCTTCATTACAGTTCACCATTTTAATACGGCCTTCTTCCACCTGGTAATAAAAATGTGCTTTATCTCCCTCGCAAAAAAGAACATGACCTTTTTCATGTTCATGAAAAGTAGCGCCCCAGGCAAGGAGCAAATCTGTATTTATGATACATGGTTTGGTGGTTGTCATGGCGGGCAAATTACCATGCGTGCCTAACCGTGATTGTGACAGGAAGCATCGGGTCTTATGATTATAGTCATATTTGGTTTGTAAACCTGTGTTCAGCTTGCAGCACAATTATATAACGGCTGGCTTTGCATGTTCCTGTTTCATTATTTATGCGTTCAGTCATAAAAGCAAATTTTACAGTGCAGTAATCTTGTGTATTCAATTATCTTAAACAGAAATTAAATATGAAGAAATTTCTCATTCTTGCTGCCCTTGCAGGTTTCATCTATGCCTGCGGCAATTCCGGCGGAAGTAATAAAGAAGCAAAAAAAGAAGATGCTTCAACGGCTTCCACCGCAGATAATGGCAATCCTTCTTATGACCCCAAGCGTGGTATCGGAAAATTTACAAAAGTGGATGTTAGCCCCCAGTTAAATACAACGATGGCTGCCGATGGCAATAAGGTGTATGATACCAAGTGTGCAAGCTGTCATAAATTAACCGAAGAGCGGTTGGTGGGTCCGGGCTGGAAAGGAGTAACCAAACGTCTTACTGCAGAATGGATTATGAATTTTGCCACCAATCCTGATGAAATGCTGGGTAAAGATCCCGAAGCAATGGCACAATTAGAAATTTGTTTGGTGCGTATGCCCAATCAAAATTTAACAGATGATGATGCACGGCATGTGTATGAGTTTATGCGGAAGAATGATGGGGTGAAGTAAACCCAACCCCCTAAATCCCCTAAAGGAGGACTTGCTTACGCACTGCCCTTGCTTTTCAAAGAGTAAAATTGAGTGTTGTGTGGTTGAAATGTGATGATTAAAGATTCAATGCGAATGTGGAAGTTAAATAGTTTATCAGGGATTGCAGCACCGCTCCCTCTTCCTTTAGGAGTAACCGAAGAATGAAGGTTACGAGCGAAGCTCAGAAGGAGGGTGAGGTGAATGAGTTGAATAGAATTAACTCAGTACAAGAGTGCGACGCAACTGCAGCCAAATAGAATTACAAAAGCTAAGTACCAAAAAATATTTCTTCAATTATTTAAATAAAACATATGAAATGAGCCATAAAAATTACCTGAGCATTTATACTAAACAGTGTGCTCAATTTTTATGGCGAATAACATATGACCAAAAAAACAAAAAAATAAACATATGAAACGTTATCAAACACTGCTGCTTGTTTTTATTACCGCATCAGCAGTTCAAATGACCGGTTGTAAACCCAAAGGTGCAGGTGGTGCTGCATTAGGTTCGGCAGAAAAAGCATACGTGGCCCCGGGTAAGTATGATGAGTTTTACAATTTTGTTTCGGGCGGCTTCAGCGGACAAATGAGTGTGTATGGTTTGCCCAGCGGCCGTTTGTTTCGTGTGATTCCTGTTTTTTCTGTTGATCCTGAAAAAGGCTGGGGTTACAGTGAGGAAACAAAACCAATGTTGAATACCTCACATGGTTTTGTACCATGGGATGATTTGCATCACACTGAACTTTCGCAAACAAACGGAGAAGTTGATGGCCGCTGGGTTTTTGGCAATGCAAACAATACACCACGTGTGGCCCGCATTGATTTAAAAACATTCCGAACCGCAGAAATTATTGAACTGCCCAACAGCGCAGGTAATCACTCTTCGCCTTTTATTACTGAAAATTCTGAGTATGTAGTGGCAGGCACACGGTTTAGTGTTCCTGTTGGAGCTAACACGGATGTTCCGATTGCATCTTACAAACAAAATTTTAAAGGCACTATCAGTTTTATAAGTGTTGCAAAAGAGGGACAAATGAATATAGCCTTTCAGCTTTTGTTGCCCGGTGTAAACTTTGATTTGAGCCATGCCGGTAAAGGAGCAAGCCATGGTTGGTTCTTCTTCAGTTGTTATAACAGTGAGCAGGCCAATACCTTGCTGGAAGTAAATGCATCGCAACGTGATAAAGATTTTGTGCTTGCGGTGAACTGGAAAAAAGCAGAAGAGTATCTGAAAGCGGGGAAGGGTATAAAACAATCCGTTAAGTATGTACATAATGTGTATGATGAAAAAACACATTCATCAAAAAGTGAAATGAAAACAGAAGTTACTGTACTTGATCCCGCTGTATTGAAAGATATCTGTTATTTTATTCCA
This sequence comes from Chitinophagaceae bacterium, assembly GCA_019747705.1. Taxonomy (GTDB): domain Bacteria; phylum Bacteroidota; class Bacteroidia; order Chitinophagales; family Chitinophagaceae; genus Lacibacter. The sequence continues at coordinate 67,104 of JAIEQM010000063.1, forward strand.
TGCCCTAAATCACCGCATGGTTGTGATGTTGATCCTTCAGGCGAATATATTGTAGCTAGTGGTAAACTGGCTGCTGTAATTCCTGTTTTTTCTTATACAAAATTGCAAAAGGCAATTGCTGATAAAGCATTTGAAGGCGAGTTTGGCGGTATTCCTGTTATAAAATATGAAGCTGCTTTGTATGGTGAAGTGAAGAAGCCGGGCCTGGGGCCATTGCATACTGAGTTTGATGGTAATGGCAATGCCTACACTTCCTTCTTTGTAAGCAGTGAAATTGTAAAATGGAATATTAAAGATTTAAAAGTGCTGGACCGTGTGCCCACTTATTATTCCATCGGTCACTTATGTGTACCCGGTGGCGATACACGCAAACCTTTTGGGAAATATGTAATTGCTTATAATAAAATTACCAAAGACCGCTACCTGCCTACAGGGCCTGAGTTAACACAAAGTGCACAGATTTTTGATATAAGCGGCGATAAAATGCAATTGATTCTTGACTTTCCCACCATTGGAGAACCACACTATGCACAGGCATGCCCTGCAGATTTAATTAAGAAAAACAGTGTTAAGATTTTTAAAATAGAAGATAACAGCAGTCCTTTTGCGGTTAAGTCAGAGAAAGATGCGAAAGTGGTGCGTGAAGGAAATAAAGTACATGTATATATGACATCCATCCGTTCCCACTTTGCACCGGATAATATTGAAGGTGTTAAGCTGGGCGATGAAGTGTATTTCCATGTAACCAATCTTGAACAGGATTGGGATGTGCCGCATGGTTTTGCAATAAAAGGAGATAATAATTCTGAGTTACTCATTATGCCGGGCGAAACACAAACGTTGAAATGGGTGCCCGACCGTACGGGAGTGTTCCCGATGTATTGTACTGATTTTTGCAGTGCGTTACACCAGGAAATGCAGGGTTATGTACGTGTGTCTCCCGCTGGCAGCAGCACACCGCTCACCTTTAGTGTGGGTAAACAAGGCGCTGCAACAACAGATGGTGCGAAGAAATAAATGTGTGTGATATCCTGACAGGTTTTTGAATTGCTGGAAACCATTATAAAAAGTGATGTTTACCTGTCAAACTTAACCTGTCAGGTCTTACTCCGTTGCTGTTTTTGTAATCGTTAAAAGGATATGAAGAAAAGTTTTTTGATACGGGCAAGAGTATTTCATGGCGTCTGTCGTTGCGTCGCACATTTGAACGCCATTGCATGCATTGAGCAATGCGTTCAATTCCGAAACAGTTTCGGAACCTTTCATCGCATCTGCAAATGGCATCAATAACGTTTTTTGAGAACTGAAAAGTTTAACATGATTATCTAAGAAATGCCTGTCATAACTATTACGCAGGTTGTGGCAGGCTTTCTTACTTGCAACAAAAAGTAAAATGAACTCACGCCCCGGTTGGTGTCCGCACCAACCGAAACAAATAAACAAATGAAATGAACAACTATATTTCACCACTGGCACGCATTGTCTCTGTCATTTGTGCGGTTGCATTGGGTGCATCCCTGTTGTTTCCGCTATGGCGTATTGATTTAACAGCGCCACAATATCCTGAAGGGCTGGTGATAAAAATTTATCCGCATAAAATTGGCGGCAATGTGGATGTGGTGAATGGCCTCAACCATTACATTGGCATGAAAACACTGCACACAAAAGATTTTATTGAGTTTGTATTACTTCCTTACCTCATTGGCGCATTTGCATTATTTGGATTCATTACTGCATTGGTAAAACGCCGTTGGTTTTTTTATACATGGGTTGGTTTGTTTGTAAGCTTTGGCATTATTGCCATGATTGATTTTTACAAATGGGAATACAACTACGGTCACAACCTCGACCCCAATGCAGCTATTATTGTACCGGGTATGGCTTATCAGCCCCCGTTGATTGGATTTAAACAACTGCTCAACTTTGGCGCTTACAGTTTCCCTGATGCGGGTGGTTATATTTTTGTTATAGCAGGTTTATTACTTGTTGTTACTGCTTTCTTAGAATGGAAAAAGTCAAAAGTGAAAAGTAAAAACATAAGTGTTGCTATGATTTTTCCTCTGATGATGCTGTTGCAGGGTTGTAATACAGGACCTGAGCCTATTGCATTTGGCAAAGACCAGTGTCATTTCTGCAAAATGCTCATCAGCGATAAAAGTTTTGGAGCTGAGCTGGTAACTGTTAAAGGCAAAGTGTACAAGTTTGATGACAGCCATTGCATGGCTTCGTTTTTAAAATCCAACGATCTTGAAAAATCTGAAATAGCAAACGTTTACCTGGTTGATTATGCACAAAAAGAAAAACTCATTGCTGCTGAATCCGCTTTTTTACTAAAAAGCGATAGGATTCGTGGCCCCATGGGAGGCAATGCAGCAGCATTTGAAACAGAAGCATTAATGAAGCCGTTTCAAAAACAGTGGAACGCAGTTGTTATTCAATGGAAAGATGTAATTGCACAATGAAAAATCAGCTCACCATATTATTTCTGTTCATTTCTGTTGTTTCTTTTGGCAAAACAATTACAGTTGGCAAAGGCAAGCAGTTTGCAACTGTTAAACAAGCCATCAGCCATGCATCAGCTGGCGATACGGTTTTAATTGATGCAGGTGTGTACCAGGAAGGTCAACTGGTGCTGGAAAAACGATTGGTGCTCAAAGGTGTTAATTCTCCCGTGCTGGATGGTGAAAAGAAATATGAAATTCTCACCATCAAAGCAAATGGTGCAGTAGTGGAAGGAATGGTGTTCCGTAACTCCGGCCGCAGCAGTTATCTGGATATTGCAGCGGTACGTATTGCAGACAGCCGTTATGTAACAGTGAAAAATAATCGTTTTGAAACAACCTTCTTTGGTATTTATTCGCAACATGCAACAGCCTGTATCATTCTTGGTAATAAGCTCAGCAGCGATGCAAAAGATGAAATCAATTCAGCCAATGGCATCCATTGCTGGAAGAGTGACAGCATGAGGATTGAAGGCAACGAGATTACCGGCCACAGGGATGGTATTTATTTTGAATTCGTAACCAACTCCTTCATTAAAAATAATTACAGCTACGAAAATGTACGTTACGGCATTCACTTTATGTTTTCAAACAATGATTCATATGTAAATAATACGTTTAAAAATAATGGCGCAGGGGTAGCAGTCATGTATTCCAATCATATTCACATGCAGCAAAATGTTTTTGCCGATAACTGGGGGAGCGCTGCCTATGGAATTTTGCTGAAAGACATCAGCGATGGAAGCATTACAGGTAATACTTTTCAAAACAACAGTGTTGCAGTAATGATGGAAGGCAGCAGCCGTTTGCAGATTGAAAAAAATAAATTCACCGGCAACGGATGGGCAATGAAAATACAGGCCAACTGTATGGATAATATCATCACCCAAAATAACTTTATCAGCAACTCTTTTGATGTGGCTACCAATGGTGAATTGGTATTGAGTCACTTTGAAAAGAATTACTGGGATAAATATGAAGGCTATGATTTAAACCGTAATGGTATTGGAGATGTACCATATCGTCCCGTGAGTTTGTATGCCATGATAACTGAACGCAATCCTGCCAGCATGATGCTGTACCGCAGTTTTATGGCAACGCTTATTGATAAAATTGAAAAAGTTGTTCCTGTTTTAACACCTGTTGATTTAAAGGATGAAACTCCTTTGATGAAGCCAGTAAAATTATAAATGATGATTATTGCATCAAACGTTACAAAAACTTTCGGAAAGCTGAAGGCGCTGGATGATGTGAGTGTTACCTGTAATAAAGGTCATGCCATTGCATTAATTGGTCCTAACGGCAGCGGTAAAACAACTCTTATCAAAACGATACTGGGAATGGTTGTACCCGACAGTGGATTTATTACGTTTGACAAACACAATATCCTGCATGATTGGAAATACCGTGAACGCATCGGGTATATGCCGCAGATTGGAAGGTATCCGGAGAGTATGAGCATTGCACAGGTATTGGAAATGATGAGGGATATCCGCAACTCACCGTCACCGCTGGATGAAGAATTGATTGAACAATTTCAGTTGCATGAAATTGAAAATAAAAAAATGCGGACATTGAGCGGAGGCACCAGGCAGAAAGTAAGTGCATCGTTAGCCTTCCTGTTTAATCCTGATGTGCTGATACTGGATGAACCTACTGCAGGTCTTGATCCTCTTGCTGCTGAAATACTCAAACAAAAAATTATTGCAGAGAAAGAAAAAGGAAAACTCATTCTCATCACATCACATATATTAAGTGAACTGGATGATTTAGTGAGTGAAATTATTTATATGCAGGATGGGAAACTGCAGTTTCATAAAAGCCTGGAGCAATTGCAGGAAGATACTGGTAAGGTTAAAATTGCACAGGCTATTGCACAGGTAATGAAAAAAAAGTAAGCTCATGAAAACAATCATCAAATATGTTATGCTTGATTTGCTCCGGAACAGAATTGTGCTGGGGTACACATTCGTTCTGCTGATTATTTCATTTGGCGTTTTTAATATGGATGCCAATACCACCAAAGGTGTGTTGAGTTTAATGAATATTGCACTCATTTTTGTGCCATTGGTGAGCATTATATTTTCAACGATTTATGTTTACAATTCATCCGAATTTATTGAATTGCTCGTTGCACAGCCATTAAAGCGTAAAACACTCTGGATGAGTATTTATACAGGTTTGGCATTCAGTTTATCACTTGCATTTTTAGCGGGGGTGGGTTTACCCGTTCTGTTGTATTCATTTTCAGTAACAGGATTGATGCTCATTATTTCAGGTCTTTTCCAAACAGTGATATTTGCAGGTATTGCATTGCTCGCTGCTGTAAAAACAAGAGATAAGTCAAAAGGGATTGGTGTTGCAGTATTACTTTGGTTTCTGTTTACATTAATTTATGATGCTATTGTTATGCTGGTTCTGTTCCAGTTCAGTGATTATCCTATGGAAAAACCCATGATTGCATTAACCATGTTTAATCCGGTTGATTTGAGCAGGATACTGATGCTGCTTAAATTGGATATCTCAGCATTAATGGGCTATACCGGAGCGGTATTTCTTGATTTTTTCGGAAGTACAAATGGTATTCTTTTTTCGATTGCTGCATTGCTGCTGTGGACAATTGCCCCTGTTTGGGCATCATTAAAATATTTTCAGAAAAAAGATTTATAAAAAAAGTTTATATGCTTATTGGAAATGTAAAAGAACTGATGAAGTATGATAAGATTGAAAAATCTCCTGTGTATAAAGATGAAAATATGCAGGTCATCATACTGAACCTGCCCAAAGGAGAAGAGCTGAAGCCGCATTTTTCACCGGTGGATGCGTTTTTTATTGTGCAGCAGGGCGAAGTGGAGTTTACACTGGAAGGTGAAGTGTTTCACCTGAAGCCGGGAGATATGTTTCATTTTAAAGCCAGGCAGGTTCATGCTTTAAAAGCGTTGAGTGATTTTAGTATGGTCATTGTAAAATAAACCTCCGGGGTTTTGCATGTGTAAATTGTAATTGCCTTGCTCAAACCCCGGAGGTTTTATAAAATTCAGATTATGAAAAAAGATATTGAAACCAATGAAGATATCGTATTGCTGGTAAATAACTTTTATGAAAAAGTGAAACAGGATGCTGTTATTCAGCATTTCTTTACAGAAGTAGTTAAGGTTGATTGGGAAAAACATTTGCCTGTGATGTACCGTTTTTGGGACAACATCATTTTTCATTCAGGCGCTTACACCGGCAACCCAATGGAAGTACATATGCAATTGCACACAAAATGCCCCATGCACCGTAAGCATTTTGAAAGATGGATGGAACTGTTTACTGCAACTGTTGACGAATTGTTTGAAGGAGAAAAGGCATTCCAGGTGAAGCAGCGGGCTTTATCCATTGCAACAGTAATGCAGATTAAAATTGCAGCAATACCAACTCAGGAATCTTTTTACTAAAAGGTTCAATCAAATAAAAACCCGCTCAGATGAGCGGATTTTTTATGGTTGTTGTAAGGGAATTTATTTTGTTGGTGGAAGCAACACACCATCTGTTACATATATAATTCCATTGCTGGCCGGTATGGTGGCAATAATATTTACGCCGTTAATGGTTAACTTGCCATCTTTATTGCCAATGGTTGCATTTTGTCCGCTGGCCATGCCATAGGTCATTCCATCGCTCATCAAAGCATCTTTCAGCACACCCACATATACATGGTATTCAAGAATGCTGCGGAGTTTTTCTTTGTTTTCGGGCTGGAGTAAATCTTCAACCGTTCCTTTGGGGAGTTTATCAAATGCAGCATTGGTTGGCGCAAAAACAGTGAATGGACCTGCATTGGAAATTACATCTAAATATTCTGCCGCTTTAAGTGCGGTAACCAATGTTGTGTGATCTTTACTCCCTGCAGCAATCTTTACAATATCCTTGGCGCTTTCATCATCCTGAATAGTAGATTGCCCGCCATCAGCAGTTGCTGCAGCAGCAGCGGTATTCTTTTGGTTTTGTGGTGCGTTGTTGCATGCCAGGCAAAAACCAATTGCTAAAGCCGGCAGCAGGAAACGATACTTCATATAATTTCTTTTAAGCGTTTAAACGAATGAGATGATCTCAGTACCGAAAGTAAAACAGGCCCTGTTACAACGTTATGATTCAAATCATATTGCACCAAACTTTCCTGTACTTTTGATGTTATAAGAAGAAAACATTATGGGAGTCTTCCGCCAGGTAGCCGAATACCTTTATATCAAAAAACCCGACCCCAACCGGGAAAAAACACAATGGATGAAATACATGCACGGCATCAACCGTATTTCCATTTTTGTATTCCTGTTTTGCCTGCTGGTAATGCTGGTGCGGTGGGTGATTATTCCGTTGTTTAAATAAAAAGATCAGGAGATGAACTTGCAGATGAGTGTTGCCGCTTTTTCAGAAGCATTGCCACCGGCAGTTAATATATTTTTCAGTTGCTCATAATCGTTCAGCATGGTTTCCCGTTTGGCGCCGCCGGGCAGAATTTGTTTCAATTCAGCAATTAAATTTTCAGTATTCATTTCATGCTGAATTAATTCTTTCACCACTTCTTTATCCATAATCAAATTCACCAGTGAAATATATTTGATGCTGATGAGGCGTTTGGCAATTTGATACGAAATTTCATTGCCTTTATAACAAACCACTTCGGGCACAGCAAACAAAGCAGTTTCAAGTGTGGCGGTGCCGCTGGTTACCAATGCTGCGGTTGATTGCCGCAGCAACGAATAGGTTTGATTGGATACAGAAGATACATTCTCATAATTTTTAATGAGCGATTCATAAAACGCATCTTCCAGTCCCGGTGCTTTGGCCACAACAAATTCATAAGCAGGAAATGCTTTGCTCACTTCCAGCATCACCGGCAACTTTTTAAGTATTTCCTGTTTGCGGCTGCCGGGCAAAACGGCAATTATTTGTTTTTGGTTTCCGGTTTCTTGTTTCTGGTTTGGTAACCTGTAACCTGTAACCTGTAACTTGAAACGTTCTACTTCTTCCACCAGCGGATGCCCCACATACTCCACATTCCAGTTCCATTTATTTTTGTAATATTCTTTTTCAAAGGGAAGAATCACCAGCATCTGATCAATGCACTGTTTCATCATCTTCACCCTGTTTTCTTTCCAGGCCCACACCTGCGGCGAAATGTAGTAAATGACTTTGATGTTATTTTCTTTCGCCCATTTGGCAATACGTAAATTAAAACCGGGATAATCAATCAGCACCAGTACATCAGGCTTGAAAGCCAGAATATCTTCTTTGCAAAAAGCAAGATTTTTTAAAATGGTTTTGATGTTTTTCAGCACTTCCACAAACCCCATAAAGGCCAGCTCACGGTAATGTTTTACAAGCGTGGCGCCTGCATCACGCATTTTATCACCACCCCAGCAACGGATAGTTGCAGCATCTTTTGCATGCAATGCTTTAATTAAGTTGCTGCCGTGTAAATCGCCGCTGGCTTCGCCTGAGATGATGTAGTACTTCATTCGTTCAATGGAAAAGACAAAGATAAGTTTTGAAAGAGATGTAGCTGCAAACGATTGAATCAAAAGAAACAATATGAAACTTCCCCCGTAACAATTTGTTTAAACAGCCCTTGGGCGTCATGGCGTTTGCAGCCTCAAACCTTTTGCCAGCAAGGGTTTTAATTTTTTGTTTTGAAAGTAAAGGCCATAAAACAAAGCAATATCTCATTTTTTACAGAACCTGCGGTCATCTACTTTTGTGTAACGAAACAGAAAAACACAGCAATCCAAATTTGCTTTCTGATCAGAAGTTTTTCCCGCCTTGCCATACTGCAGCGATGATTCTTGCCAAAGAAGAATTTAGTAAACTAGAATTGTTAATTAAAAAACACAAAACAATGAAAAGGACAATGAAAAGTGCAGCAATGGGTTTATTCGCTTTAGCAACAGTAAGCGCCGCTTATCCTGTAATGGCCAACGCAAACAACAATAAACCGGCTGCCGAGTTAACACTGGTGGGTCGTGAACATAACCAGCCTTTATACCAGTTGAACCTTAACAACACAAACGCTGAAGAAGTGATTGTGATCATCAGGGACAACTTTGGTAATGTGCTTCACCACGAAGTATTAAAGGGCGCTAATATTTCACGCACATTCCGGATGGATGTTGATGATTTGGATGGCGCTGATCTCCGCCTGGAAGTAATCAGCCGCACTTCAAAAGAAAAAGTGGCTTTTGAAATTAATGATAACGCCAGCGTGGTGCTGCGTAAATCATAAGAATTTAAGAATCGTCATAATCAATAGTTACGGGCTGCATTTCTATGCGGCCCTTTTTTTGCAAACCTGTAAACCATTTTCCGGTTTCTTTGTTATAGTTTTGAACGATTGCATATTTTATGGCCTTGATATCCTTTAAACGTATTTCGGTTTTTAGTTATGTTTTTGCCTGTGCTTTTGCCGCCATTGCCCGGCAACCTTCAGAAACAGGTATGGCAGAATTCAAAACAGGCCCGGCAGAGTTGGGTACAGGCGCTGCTGTTTTACAACCCGTACTTTTTGCATTCGACCGGGAAGGCAGTATTCTTATTGCTGAAAATAATATTACGCTGCTTCATGCTTCGGTTAAGCATAAGATGCTTCACGGCTCCTGGCAAAGCCGTTATTTAAACAGCCAGTTGCTGGATTCAGGCAATATTATCAAAGGAATACCCGATGGTGTTTGGAAAACCTGGTACCCCGGCGGACAGTTAAAAACCCTGCGCACATACAATGCGAATTTGTTTTTCAGTATTAAAAATGATATTGAACTCAATCATCCCCGCATCAGCCGTTTTACTGTAACAGAACGGTTCAAGAAAGAAGGCCGCTCCGCATTACAGGTTTTTCAGCCTTCTTATTCATTTAACACAATTCCCAAAATAAAACCTATTACCCCCGTAGAACTGGTGAAGCAGAATAACCATAACCCTTCGGCTTATCACCCCCCGTTTAATGCATCATTGCATCACGGTCTTTTCATTAATTATTTTCAAAACGGGCTGGCAAAAGATTCAGGGTATTATAAAGAAGGCCTTAAAGAAGGTGTTTGGATATACCGTTTATCTGAAAACGGTAACTGGTGGCGTGGAATGTATCAGCATGGGTTAAAACAAAAGGAATGGAAAATGTATAATGCAGCAGGCGAATTAAAAGCCATTGTTTTTTACAACAACAAAGGAGAAATAAACTGGCGCAGAAACATTCAATAGCAATTCGCTGGCGCTACATAAAAAACTTGGCATACAAAATCATGAGCCCATACATGGCCGTCATGGCAAAAATGCCAATGGCAGTTTTATCTTTTCTTGCATTAATAAAAAGTGTAAATAAAATAATATTGGCTATAAGGCACAGGCTGCCCACCGCAGTAAGCAATGCTTTGGTGTGAAAGAAATAATTTACAAACTCACCAAACCCGTAGGAAGATGCTCTTAGGAAATAATAGATCACCAGCCCCAGTACAGGCGCCAGTGCACCCAAAGCAATTCCAAACGGAAGTTTATCAAGTTTCAGCATAAGCTATAAGAATTTTTGTTCCAGTTGTTTCTTTAAAACGTAATTGGTTAAATCAAATTGTACAGGCACCACACTTACATAATTATTTTTGAGCGCCCACACATCTGTATCACGGCCTTTATCAAAATTTTTAAACTCACCGGTGAGCCAGTAGTATTTTTTCCCCGTAGGATCACGGCGTTCATCAAAATCTTCTTCATACTTGGCATAAGCCTGGCGGCACACTTTTATACCTTTTAATAATTCAACGGGTGCTTTTGGAATGTTTACGTTTAAGCAAAGATGTTTGTCCACTTTTTTCATGGCCAGTACTTTCTGCACAATTTCACGCACATACTTGCGGCTGCCTGTAAAATCGGCTTCCATACTGTAATCCAGCAATGAAAAACCAATGCTGGGAATACTTTCAATGCTCGCTTCAATAGCCGCACTCATGGTGCCGCTGTAAATTACATTAATGGAATGATTGGCGCCGTGATTAATACCGCTCAAACAAATATCAGGTTTGCGGTGCAGTACTTTATCAACCGCCAGTTTCACACAATCCACCGGTGTACCTGTAGTTTGCCAGGTTTCAATGCCTTCCATTACATGCACCTGCTGCATACGCAACGGAAAACCGATCGTAATAGCATGACCCATGCCACTCTGTGGTTTATCGGGCGCTACTACTACCACTTTGCCGAGGTCTTTAACCGCTTCTGCTAAATTTCTGATGCCGGGTGCGGTTACACCATCATCGTTGGTGATGAGGATAATGGATTGTTGTTTTTTTTGTTTCGTCATTTTTTTTGAACCAGCTTTTGTTTTCTATGCCTGCCCGAACGTACATGCAAGAAGTTTTTTGTTACCAGCTTATGAACGGGCGGGGCAGCGTATTTGCGTCGCACTCTTGTGCTTCCTGTTCTTTGGGCAGCGATGGTCTGCGGGTGTAAAAGTGAGATTAATTGGTGAGTTTACAAAATGGGGAGGGAGGTTGAGGTTAAAAACTGATTTCTTTGTTTGAGCAGATGTTGAAATTTTTAGATGGGTGATTGCTTTTGATTTAAAAAGAAAGAGAAATTGTTTTGCAGTTTGGGAGTGATAAATTTGATATATTTTTATGCTAAAGGCAATTTTATAGACATTGTAAATTGAATTATTTCTGCATAAAACTAACAGCCACATGGCGGCAAAAATAAATATAGTAGAACCAGCTATGCCCACACCGATTAATATTAATTCGGACAGGTTAATTGACTTTTACCAACGGAACGAGCAAATAGAAAAATATCAGGAGAAATTTAAAGGCCTGACAATTCATAAACATTATAAGGGAAAAGTGTTGAAGAATAAATTGGGTGAGTGTTACCAAATTTCAGATAATAAAAAAATAGAAATTATTAAACCAAACCACCATAGAGTAAAACAAAAACTTCTTTTGGACTTAAAAGCAATTGCTGGAATTGCGGAAACAACAGAAAATAATTTAAGGCGAGAAGGTATTCGTTCAATAACTCAACTGGCAAAGCATGGTCGTTATGGAAATGATGCAAAAAACTATATCAACTATATTAAATGTAAGGATGCAGTAAAAATATATGAACAGCTTTCATCACGGTTTACTTCTACGAGCCCCTTGTTGCTTGCAAACTCTGCTTTTTTCAATTTATCTGATTTCGCTTTTATTGATATTGAAACTTTAGGATTGAGTGAAGTTCCTTTGTTTCTTATAGGCATAGCAACTTTTAAGAAGGATTATTTAATAACAAATCAAATTTTTGTAAGAGAGCTTAAAGAAGAGAAAGCAGCTTTACATTTTTTAGGTGAACTCTTACAAGGCAAGCAAGCTATCGGAACATTTAACGGAAAGACTTTTGATGTGCCCTTCATACGAAGACGGATGGAAAGGCACGACTTGAAACATGAAATTAAACTTCCGCATTTTGACATGAAATACCTTTCTCAAAGGGCATTTAGCAATCTTGTTTTTGATTTCAAACTTTCAACCCTTGAAAGAAAGCTTTTTAATGTCGAGAGAGTTAATGATGTTTCAGGTTTTGAAATTCCTTACTATTACAAAACATATTTAAAAACACTATTGTCCGACTAAATTATAAATAAAAAAGGGCAGTTCGTTAGAACCACCCATATTAGTTAAGTTTGAGTTACCACACCTAAACTTTACTAATGATGGATAAAGATAAGAATTTTGCCGGACAGCCGATACTCTCACAGATATTAAATGTGATACCCAGTTCTTTGATTAACAAAGCCTGCAGGAAACATCAGTCGAACCTGTATTACAAAAAACTGACGCTCCGTTCCCACCTTGTAAGCCTGCTTTATGGTGTGTTCAGTTATTGCAATGGGCTCAGGGAAATGTGTGAAGGATTGCTGGCCTGCGAAGGCAAATTGCTTCATTTAGGGTTTGATAAAGCCCCGGCACGAAGCACCCTTTCGGATGCAAACACTAACCGGAGTTTCCTTGTGTTTGAAACGATATATGAAGAACTGCT
>JAIEQM010000026.1 GCA_019747705.1 Chitinophagaceae bacterium
GTTTCAAATAAAACAATTACAGAAACCGAGGTAAATGGAGAGCAGATAATGAAAGAGAATAACAGTGAAATGCAAATTGTTTATCATGTTTCGAGAGACAAAGAGGGTGATGTTTTACTTGGCATCAACTATGAAAAGATAAAACTATTTACTAAAAGCGGTAATGAAGAAACGGAAATGGATGCAGATAATGCTTCTTTTAGTGTAAATGCCACTGAGAAACTTCTTGGCGCATTAAAAGAGTCCAGGATAGATGTTGTACTGAAGCCGAATGGCATCTTAAAATCTGTAAATGGTTTTAACGAGCTGACTGAAAAAGTTTTTTCAAGAATCAGTTTCCCAGACGCTGCTACAAAATCTTTTTCCAGAGAGGTGTGGAATAAAACAATTGAAAGCGGATTGGTGAAGCAAAACATTGATCAGTTTTTCAGAATATTTCCTGACTCAACCGTGCAGCTCCATCAAAAATGGCAGGTTGAAAGTAATCAAAGCGGAGAAGTTGGCTTGAAGATAAAGACTACTTATTTTTTAAAAGCCATAACTAACGAATATGTTTATATAGATGCCAACTCTCAAATTGTAAGTGACAGTTCGGGAAATAATATGAATCATTTTAATGTGAGCTCTCAGTTAAAAGGAGATCAATCCGGAGAGTATGTTCTTGAAATAAGAACAGGTATGCTAGTTTCTGCTAAACTATCTTCCTCTATAACCGGAAATGTAATTGCAAGAAATACGGAGGTTCCTGTAAAAATAAAATCAAAGGTATTAATTGAAAGGATGAAAAATTAGGATTAAGTAGTTGATTTTATTAATCAATTTCAATTTTTTTACGAGAAGAATTTTTCTTAGTTGCACTTATGCGTGAGGCCCGCTTAATTATGTATAATCGGGCTGGCCCGCCTTTTTGTAATTCGGGCAGGGATTGAGCGGCTACCCCGGAGGTGAAGCTTCTGTGCATGGATTGTGCCGGGGAGTAATAGCAGAAAGCTGAGACGCTATCGGTCTCAGTGCCGAAGTTTATCTTCGTCACCCGACCGAACGAAGCCCGGCATTTGTGCTGTGGCTGCGAGGGCACGCCCAACTTTTTTTCTGCAATTATTTTTTTCAATTTTTATGTTGCTGTTCATTCAATAATTTCACGCTTTCATGCAAAGCAGCAACTCCATACTTGCATCTCCCATTGAATACCTCAAAGGTGTGGGTCCCCTGCGTGCTGATCTATTAAAAAAAGAACTCAGCATTTTCACCTTTGGTGATTTGCTGGAACATTTTCCTTACCGCCATTTGGATAAAACAAAGATTGACAGCATTGCCTCCATCAGCTTCAACCAGGATTTTGTGCAGGTAAAAGGGAGGCTAACAGGTATGGAAATCATCGGCGCCAGCCGGGGCAAACGTTTGGTGGCGCATGTAAAAGATGCAACAGGTATTTTAGAATTGGTTTGGTTCCAGGGAATTAACTGGGTGGAGAAAAGATTAATGGTGGGCAGTGATTACCTTGTGTTTGGCAAGCCTTCTTTTTTTATGAGCAGGCCACAAATTACCCATCCAGAGATTGATGTGCTCACCATTGAAAATGCAGATGGCAAAAATGTACTGGAACCTATTTATCCAACAACTGAAAAATTAAAGGCTAAAGGTCTAAATGCAAGAACCATTGGCAAATTAACAGCAGCCCTGCTTCCGCAAATTCATGAAAAAGATATTCCTGAAATTTTACCGGACAGTATTGTGCAATCACTTCAACTGCCGCATCGTTACAAAGCATACATGCATTTGCATTTTCCGCCCGATACAGAAAGTTATGAAGCATCATTAAAGCGTTTGAAGTTTGAAGAACTGTTTATGGCACAGTTGCGGATGGCCATGATTAAAAGCAACCGCCATCGTTTCAGTAAAGGAATTGTGTTTGATAAAGTGGGTGATTTGTTCAATACATTCTATAACAAACACCGTCCTTTTGAATTAACAGGCGCACAAAAAAGGGTACTCAGGGAAATAAGACAGGATACGGCACGTGGCCATCAAATGAACCGTTTACTGCAGGGAGATGTAGGCAGCGGAAAGACGATGGTAGCCCTCTTAACTATGTTGCTGGCGGCCGATAATGGTTACCAAAGCTGTTTGATGGCGCCCACGGAAATTTTAGCACAACAGCATTACAACAGTATTACAGCTCTTTTAAAAAATATGGAAATGCCGGTAGGTTTGCTCACGGGCTCTTCGACAAAGAAGGAGCGTGAAAAATTATTAAGCGGTTTACAGCAGGGAAGTATCTCCATTATAATTGGCACACATGCATTGATTGAGGATAAAGTACAGTTTAAAAATTTAGGTCTTTCCATTATTGATGAACAGCACCGCTTTGGTGTGGCGCAACGTGCAGAGCTGAAACTGAAAGGTGAACTGCAACCGCATATTTTAGTAATGACGGCCACACCCATTCCACGTACCATGGCCATGACGGCTTATGGTGATTTGGATTACAGTGTGATGGATGAATTACCACCCGGACGGAAACCTGTAACCACAGTGCACCGTTATGAGCAGGCAAGACCGGCCGTGATGGATTTTGTAAAACAGGAAATCGCAAAAGGAAGACAGGCTTATTTTATTTATCCGCTCATTGAAGAAAGCAGTAAAGTTGATTTTGAAAATTTGATGAAGGGTTATGAAGAAGTAAAAGCATTTTTTCCCGAGCCGCAGTATTACATCAGCATGGTGCACGGTAAACAAAAAGCAGATGTAAAAGAAACCAATATGATGCGGTTTAAAAATGGGGATACACAAATTATGGTTTCAACTACGGTCATTGAAGTGGGGGTTGATGTGCCCAATGCGAGTGTGATGGTGATTGAAAGCGCCCAGCGTTTCGGGTTATCACAACTGCACCAGCTTCGTGGAAGGGTGGGCAGGGGAAGCGAACAAAGTTTTTGCATCCTTTTAACAGGGAAAAATATAACACAAGATGGGCGTGAACGGTTAAAGATTATGACGGCTACTAATGATGGCTTCTTAATAGCAGAGAAAGACCTGGAACTCAGGGGCCCCGGTGAAATTGAAGGTACAAGACAGAGTGGTGTTATTGATTTTAAACTGGCCAGCATTGTGAAAGACAAAGAGCTGCTTCAACTGGCAGCATTAAAGTGTAGCAGCATACTGGAGGAAGACCCGGAATTGATTTCGGCCGAAAATTTGCGGCTTAAAAACTATCTCCTGTCAAAAAAAGGTAAAACAGAGTGGAGTAAGGTGGCTTAATAAAAATAAACCGGGTACTACAACGTTTAATTCAGTAACTTACAAATAGCAACGATTGGAAAAAATATACATGAGAAGAATATTGATATCCCTTTTGATTACTTTATGCATCCTGCCTTTTCTTACACAGGCACAATTATATTTTACTGAAAACAAAGGACAATGGGATAAACAGGTGCTCTTTAAAACAGATGCAGGCAACAGCGCTTTTTTTCTTGGCAAAGAAGGTTATACCATTTTAATGCAGCAGCCTGAAGATTATATTCGTTCCGCAGAGTATTATCATGGTCATTCATTTGATAGCAGCAGAAGCAATGTGCAGTTCCGTTCAGCAACTCCACCGCAAATGCGTGCGCATGCTTACCGTGTAAAGTTTCTGGGGGCAGATTTTAATACACAAATCATTAAGGAAAAACCATTGCCGGGTTATGAAAATTATTTTATTGGTAATGATCAAACAAAGTGGGCCGGTGATTGCCGCCAGTTCCAGGCCATCACTTATAAAAATATTTACCCGGGTGTTGATTTACGCTATTATGTACAGGACGACCGTTTGAAATATGATTTGATCATTTCACCGGGCGCTGATGTTTCCAAAATCAAAATGATGTATGAAGGTGCATCCTCACTCAGTATTAAAAATTCTGAACTGGTGATTGGTACAAGTGTTGGTGATGCAAAAGAATTAAAGCCTTATACCTTTCAGTACAAAAACGGCGGGCGGGAATTTGTAAACTGCCGTTATAAACTTGAGGGTAATACTGTTGGTTTTGATGTGCGTGGGTATGATAAAACAAAAATACTGGTGATTGACCCAACCCTTGTCTTTTCATCTTACAGCCGCAGTGATGCAGACAACTGGGGTTTTTCGGCCACACCCGGACCTGATGGCAGCATGTATGGAGCAGGTATTGCATTGCGTACCGGCTTTCCCGTTACGCCGGGGGTTATAGGACCAACAGGTGGCGGCGGCAGCATTAATACAGGGGTGCCGCCTGATATTGTTATTATGCGCTTAACCCCTAACGGTAGTGCACGTATATATGCCACCTATCTTGGCGGGAATGACCTGGAACAACCGCATAGTTTAATAGCTGATGCGCAGGGTAATTTAGTGATAGCCGGCAGAACAAGTTCAGGCAATTTTCCGGTTACTGCACCCAATCCTGGAACGGGCGGTAGCTATGATATTTTTGTTACAAAAATTAATGCTGCCGGCAGTTCTATCATTGGCTCAATAAAGATAGGTGGTACAGGCGATGATGGTGTAAACATATCGCCTGATCGTTTTAATGGAGGTGCAAGAAGTATATTGCGTAATTATGGTGATGATGGCCGCAGCGAAGTAATATTGGACAGGAATAACAATATACTTGTAGCATCCTGCACACAAAGTACCAATTTTCCCATACAGGGTGGTTTTCAAACCACCAACAGGGGTAACCAGGATGGGGTGGTAATAAAATTAAACCCCAATTGTAATGCTCTTATCTGGAGTACTTATCTCGGTGGCAGCGGGAATGATGCTGCATTTGTATTAACGGAAAACCCTGTTACAAGTGATATTTATGTGGGTGGTGGCACCACCAGCAGCGATATGCTATTAAGAGGCGGGGTGCAGCCCGCTTATAATGGTGGATTAACGGATGGGTTTGTAAGCAACCTTAGGGATATTGGAACCTCCGTTGCCCTTGTAAGAACAACTTATATGGGAACCTCCGGCACCGATATCGTATATGGTGTTAAATTTGATAAAAACGGGTTCCCTTATGTAATGGGAACCACTTCAGGTAGTTGGCCAATTGTGCGGCCAATAAATAGCACATCATTTTATTCTGTTCCCAATTCATCCCAATTTATTGCAAAACTCCAGCCCGATCTCAGTGCATTTGTATATTCCACCGCTTTTGGAACATTAAGCGGGGGAGACCCCAATTTATCTCCGGTAGCTTTTTTGGTGGATAATTGTGAAAACGTATATGTTTCAGGGTGGGGTGGTGATCTTAACAGGAGGCTTAACTATCCCAATGCAGGAACAACAGGTTTACCGGTAACCCCGGATGCATTCCAGGCCAGTACAGATGGAAGTGATTTTTATTTTTTCGTGTTACAGAAAAATGCCCAGTCGCAATTGTACGGATCCTTTTTTGGACAGGCAGGAGGGCTTGGTGAGCATGTGGATGGAGGTACCAGCCGTTTTGATGAAACCGGCACCATTTACCAGGCTATTTGCGCTTGTCTTGGCAATACGCCAATTAGCAGGCCATTTCCCATTACAGCCGGCGTTTACGGAAATATTAATGCCTCTAACAGTGGTGCAAGATGTAACCTGGCAATGGTAAAACTCAGGTTTGATCTTTCAGGTATTGATGTTTCTTTAAAAACAGTTGGTGCCCGGCAGTTGAATTTTTGCCGGCCTGCTACCATTGAATTTTTTGATTCTGTCCGGCTTGCAAAAAATTACATTTGGATATGGGGCGATGGCACAAAGAATGATACCACAGCACAAAACCCCCGTCTGCACATCTACAATGGCATTGGTTTTTATGATGTAAAAGTTATTGGTATTGACAGTAACTCCTGCAATATTAAAGATTCTGCTACCATTCGCATACGGGTTACAACAGACAGTGTTGATGTGAAATTTGATTTTGCAAGAAGAGGGTGTAACAGTCTCACATTTGATTTTACCAATACCAGCGACCGTTTAACTTCTATACCAACCTTTACTTCCAAATCGTTTGCATGGGTGTGGGGTGATGGCACAAAGAGTGACACCATTCCGGCTTTTGCACCCAACCCATTGTCTCACACATTTCCATCACCCGGAACTTATAATGTTCGTTTGGTTTTAATTGATACCAATTTCTGCAACAGTGGTGAGGAAGCTGCCATCGTTAACTTTTCGGTGATTGATAATGTGAGGGCAGGGTTTAGAGTGGATAACCTCTGCGTGCCCGATACTGTTAATATTGTTGACACTTCTTTAGGGGCGCTTACTTATTTATGGGTAAGCAGCGATGGGCAAACATCAACAGATCCAATACCGGCCTTTGTTTACACCACACCCGGCACTTATACGATTACGCAAACGGTATTTAACCCCAATACCTGTAACCTGCAGGCCACCACCTCACGAACGTTTACGGCTTCTGCTAAACCGGTTCCGGGGTTTAATTATAACCCCAACCCATCAAGAGAAAATACACCCACCAGCTTCATCAGCACTGCTTCGCCTGATGTAATAAGGTGGCAATGGAATTTTGGTGATGGCGCCACATCAACTTTACGTAATCCTATTCATCAGTATATAAGACCTAATCCGGCCAATATTGTTTGTCAGACAGTATTTAATGCGGCAGGTTGCCAGGATTCAATATGTATTCCTGTTGAGTCCATCATCAATATTTTAAATGATTTGCCAACGGCCTTTACACCTAATGGTGATGGTGTAAATGATGTGTTCCTGGTTCGTGGTTTTGGAATTACTAAAATGACCCTGCGTGTGTTTAACCGGCAGGGGCTGATGGTATTTGAAACACAAACACAAAGTATAGGATGGGATGGAACGTATAAAGGAATTCCGCAACCAATGGATGCTTATGCATGGACACTGGATGTGGAATATTTTACCGGCGATAAACTGAAAAAGAAAGGGGATGTTACATTAATACGTTGATTGTAAAATAACTGAAGAAATGCGGAGAATTAAAAATACAGTTGGATTATTGATGGCGGCAGTATTGTTGCAGTTGGATGCAACAGCACAGGATTTGCATTTTTCACAATTTATGAACTCACCCCTCACCACCAATCCTGCCAATACCGGTTTTATTCCGGAAGCTGATTACCGAATAGGTATTCAATACCGTTCACAGTGGACATCAGTGCCTGTGCCTTTTAAAACAGCCAGTTTATTTGCTGATGCGCAGGTGTTCCGTAACAAAATTGAAAATGGATGGGTGGGTTTAGGCGCTGTACTTTTAAATGATGCGGCAGGCCGTGGTAATTTAAGGAGCAATAAAGTATATGGCTCCATTGCCTATCATCAGATGGTGGGTTACAGCAGTTTAATTTCAGCAGGATTTAATGTGGGTTATGCAGCTAAATCCATTGATGTAACCAGGTTTACATTTGATAACCAGTGGAACGGAAAATTCTTTGATGCAGGCGGTCCTTCCGGCGAAGCGTTTTTAAGAAACAGCACTACTTCTTATTTTGATATGCAGGTGGGCATGAACTATGCCTATTTCCCTACGGAGAATGTATATTTCAATGCCGGTTTATCAGTACAGCACATCAATAAACCCAAAGAAACTTTTTTCATCAACAGCAACAATGAAGTGCCACGCCGTTATATCGGTTTTTTAAATGGCAGCTTCAAATTAAATGACGACTGGATCATCAACCCCAATGCTTATTACTCCAACCAGGCCCGTGCATCTGAGCTGGTGTTTGGTGGTAATGCTGCTTATAACCTGGTGGGTGATGGCAGTAAAGTAATTTTTGGCGGCGCCTATTACCGCTGGAATGATGCAGCTATTGCCATGATTGGTTTTGAAATGAACAACCTCCGGTTTACATTTACTTATGATGCCACCATGAGCAACCTGAGCCGCTTTAACAATAGCAATGGCGCATGGGAATTTTCATTAATCAAAAATGGGTACTACAATCAATACTTTGGCGACCGGAATATGAAACGGCAAAGTATGTGCCCAAAGTTTTTTTAAATACAAATTGTAAAACTGATCATCAATGAAAAGAAATTTATTGGCCGCTTGTTTCTCTCTTATTGCTCAATATTCTTTTGCTCAGCAATACTATCAGGAACCCACCAAAGGGTTTAAAAAAGAAAACTGGTATATAGGCAGCGGTGTTAATCTTGGTTTTTTCCAGGGATGGATACTGGGATTAAACCCTGAAACAGGATACAGTGTAAATAAATTTTTGGATGTGGGTATTGCAACGAACTTTACATATGTTACACAAAATTTCAACAACGAATCCTTCCGTTTCAGAACATTGGGAGGCGGGGCTTATGTAAGGGGTTGGATTGCCAATCAATTTTTTCTTACCGGGCAGTTTGAATACAACTCCATAAGGGAAACCTATAAACTCGGAGCGGTAAAACAAGTTTTCAACAGCTCAGCGCCAAGTGTATTGGTAGGGGGCGGCTGGGGTAACCGTTTTATTGGTCAGTCACAATTTTACACCAGTATTATGGTGGATGTGCTCAAAAATGGTAACTCACCTTATTATGACAGGCAGAATAATACTCTCATTCCCGTTTTCCGAACAGGATTTTTATTTTACTTCCGCCCTAAAAATCAACGGGGCCGTTAAAAAATTTCTTCCGGTGAATTAATCACTGCAATGCGGTGATCCGGGCTTTCATACAAAAAATTTTCTTTGTACATATGGTGCAGGTGTGCAATCAAATGATTGTAAAATCCATTGGTGTTCAAAAGAAAAATTTTTTTATCATGAATGTTGAGTGTGTTCCAGGTGAGCATTTCAAACATTTCATCCAGGGTGCCGTTGCCGCCCGGCAGTATCACTGCGGCATCACATAACTCATACATTTTACGTTTACGCACATGCATATCCGGTACCACATGAAGCTCGGTAATACCTTTATGCTGCGCCTCCCATTCCAAAAGTATTTCAGGAATTACGCCAATTACTTTACCACCTCCTTCCATTACAGCATCGGCTACCGTGCCCATCAATCCTTTACCGCCACCACCATAAATAAGTATGATATTTTTTTGCGAAAGCAAATGACCCAGTTGCTTTGCATGTTCTGTATAAAGAGGATCGGTACCTGCTTTAGAACCACAGAAAACAGCCAGTGAAGAAAAGCTCATAAACTCAATTGTGCCACAATGTAAAGAAAGGGCTGATGATAAGACTATTTCTTTATCTTCATTTTTCAACAAAGCCTGCATATGTCTGCTGCATTACTCTTTTCATTTGTGTTTGGATATTTTATTTTATTGCTGGTAGTGGCCTGGTACACATCCAAAGGTTCCAATAACGATTCGTTTTTTATCGGCAACCGCAGCAGTAACTGGATGCTGGTGGCATTTGGAATGATTGGCACTTCCCTCAGCGGTGTAACTTTTGTAAGTGTGCCCGGCGCAGTGGCCAAAGAATCATTTGCTTATTTTCAAATCACCATCGGTTACCTCATCGGGTATTTTGTAATTGCCTTTGTATTGCTGCCTTTGTATTACCGGCTTAACCTCACTTCCATTTACAATTACCTCAGCGGACGACTGGGTTTTAACTCTTACAAAACAGGCGCCTCTTTTTTTATTTTATCAAGAACACTGGGCGCCACGGCAAGGCTCTATCTTGTAGTAAAAATTCTGCAGGATGCATTGCCCTCCAATATTTCTATTCCATTTTGGGTGACCACACTTGTGATTCTCGCCATGATTTTATTGTACACATACGAAGGTGGTGTTAAAACCATTGTATGGACAGATACTCTGCAAACCACTTTTATGCTGGCAGGTTTAATCATATGTGTGGTGTATTTGTTAAGCCAGATGCATTTAAGTTTTGCTGACAGTATTACGGCCATGAATGAAAAAGGATATTCTAAAATTTTCTTTACAGATCCTGCCGGCAAATTCTTTTTCCTGAAACAAATACTTGCCGGTGCATTTATCACTATTACCATGACGGGTATGGACCAGGAAATGATGCAGAAAAATATTTCAGTAAAAACATTAAAGGGCGCACAGAAAAATGTAATTACGCTTGGTTTTATTTTGATGGGTGTACTGCTGTTGTTTTTATTCCTGGGCGGTGTGCTTTACCTGTATGCCTCACAGCAGGGTATTGATGTAACGGGTGATAAAATTTTCCCGGCCATTGCACTCAACCACATGCCGCAGATTGTTTCTGTAATCTTCATCATAGCATTGATATCCGCTTTGTTTCCCAGTGCAGATGGCGCTATTACCGCACTCACTTCTTCTTTTTGCATTGACATTATTGGTATGCAGCGCAACAGGGAAATGGCAGATGCGGCCAAGAAGAAACTTCGCCGGCGTGTACACCTGGGCTTTGCATTTATTTTTTTGCTGCTGGTAATGGTGTACAAATGGGTGAATGAACCAAGCATGATTGGCGTAATCTTAAAAGTAGCTGCTTATACATATGGCCCGCTGCTGGGTTTGTTTACATTTGGTATTCTCACCAAACGAATTGTAAACGACAAACTGGCGCCCTATGTATGTGTGGCGGCTCCTGTAATTTGTTTTTTTATTGATAAATACCAGAAACAATTGTTTGGCTCTTTTGAAGTAGGATTAGAGCTGCTGGTTATAAACGGTTTACTAACTTTTGCGGGACTGATGCTTATTTCAGGAAATGGTAAGCAACAGGCAGCGATGGCAGAGTAAACGGTGTCAATCCTGAAAAAAGTATATGCTAAGGATTATTCTCATTATTGTTTTTTGGGGCTGTATCTCTGTAACCTTTGCCCAATCATCAAAAAATGCAGACCATCATGCACTTGGTTTAGAAGCGGGCAAGCTGGGTTTGGTGTTTCATATTATTTACGACTACCGGTTTAAAAAGTTAAATTGGGGTTTACGTGCCAACGCAGGGAAAAATTTTGAAAAATACCTTGAAGTGTACCAGGCCGGAGCAGGCGCTTATTATCTTTTGGGTAAAAAAAATGATCACCTGGAAACAGGGCTTGACCTCAACTATTTTTATGCAGATGAAATAAGTGATGATCAGCGTTCCGGGTTGACTATTTTCCCGGTTCGTAATGCAAATACGCTGTTTACAAGCGGCAACTTAGGTTACCGGCACTACGGGGCAAGAACAGTATTCCGGATTGGTGTTTCCAAAGGCTATATTCATTCAGTTCAAAATTTTTATACAGGCGCTTATATCAGTTTCGGGTTTACTTTTTAAGAGCATAGCTATTTTTTAACAACTGTTGAGAACTTATACAATGTTTTAGCTTTTTCCCTTTGACCATTACGGGTTATCTTTGCCAAAATTTTTTTCTTTGGATTTGATTCACCCGCTGGCGGAAGCATATGCTTCAGCATTTTCCAACGCAGAAGATCCTGTACTTGAGCAAATAGCCGCAGAAACAGTTGCATCACATGCTCATCCGCAAATGCTCAGTGGTCATCTCCAGGGACAGTTCCTTGAAATCATCAGTAAGCTGCTGCAACCCAAACGCATTTTGGAAATCGGAACCATGGTGGGCTACAGTACCATCTGCCTTGCAAAAGGGCTGGTTAAAGAGGGTATTCTTCATACTATTGAATTAAGAGAAACAGATGCACAAATTGCTCAGCAAAATTTTGAACGTGCAGGCGTACAACATTTAATTCAACTGCATGTGGGGGATGCCCTTGAACTTATTCCGCAGTTAAAAGAAGAATGGGATATAGTGTTTATTGATGCAGATAAAACGGGCTATCAAATGTACTATGAACTGGTAAAGCCACGTTTAAGGAAAGGTGGTGTGATACTGGCTGATAATGTGCTCTTTCATGGCGAAGTACTGCAGCAGGAAATAAGAGGAAAGAATGCCAAAGCCATTCAGAAGTTTAATGAAATGGTAGCTGCTGATGATGAAGTTGAAAAAATATTATTGACTTTGAGAGACGGGTTGTTTCTCATCCGAAAAAAATAAATATTCTATGAAGTTGAAATTCATTTTTGTTTTAGTGAGTTGTTTTGTTATTGGTTCTGCATCTGCACAAACCATCAGTATTGAAGAGTATATCAATGCCTACAAGGATATTGCCATGAAGGAAATGATACGCACAGGTGTGCCCGCTGCTATTACACTGGCGCAGGGAATTGTGGAAACCGAAAACGGCAACAGCAAACTGGTAAAAAAATCAAACAATCATTTTGGGATCAAATGTAAAGAAACATGGACGGGGCCTTCAGTTAGTCATGATGATGATGCGCCGGGTGAATGTTTCCGTGTATATCAAACAGCCGAGGAATCTTATATTGACCACAGTAATTTTTTAGTTACCCGCAAGCATTATTCATTTTTGTTCACGCTAGATCCAACGGATTACCGTGCATGGGCTTATGGTTTAAAAAAGGCAGGCTACGCTACCAATCCAAAGTATCCTGAAATGCTGATTAAAAATATTGAAACTTATCATCTCAATGAGTATTCATTAATTGCAGTTGGTAAAAAGCAATCTGGTGAAAACACAACAGTCGCATCGGTTGAACCCAAACCTGTTCCTGAAACAAAAGTGGAAGCGCCCAAAACAATTGTTGAATCAAAGCCCGCCCCGGAACAAAAACCTGTTGTGGAAACAAAGATTGCTGAAAAGAAACCTGCTGAAAAGAAACCTGTTGAAAAAACACCCGTGGTACCAGTGGTTGAAACAAAGCCTGCGGTGAACTATCCTTCAGGTGAGTTTAAAATTAATGAAACAAGGGTAGTGCATATAACTAAAGGAACGCCCTTTCTTTCCATTGCACAGCAGTACAATATCCCTTTAAAATGGTTGTATGATTTTAATGATATAAAAGAAACCGAACTGGTTGAAAACAACCAGTTAATTTACCTGCAGCGAAAAAGAAGAACAGGGTTACATGAATTTCATACTGTAGCGCCGGGTGAAACCATGTATGATATTGCACAAACTGAAGGCATCAGGCTGGATGCGTTGCAGCAGTTAAACCTGTTAACAACAGGTCAGATGCCTGCTGTGGGCGAACGTTTAAATTTACAATCACCTGCAACAGTTGCGCCTAAACTTTCAGCTCAAAAAAACGGAACAACGCAGGTTGAAATACCGGTAACTCCGGGTATAACAGAAAAAATTATTCATATTGTACAACCTAAAGAAACACTTTACAGCATTTCAAAAAAATATGAAGTGAGCCTCACTGATTTGCAGCAATGGAACCAGCTCAGCGCCAATGACCTCAAAGAAGGAATGGAGTTAATCATCAACAAACAATAATATGGCTGTACTTAAAGTTCACGACAAATACTTTATTCCTTACATTACCGAAGCTGAGTTAAAACAACGCATCAGTGAAATGGCTGCAGCAGTTGACCGGGATTATAAGGACAAGAAACCGCTCTTTATTGCCATCCTCAACGGCTCCTTTATGTTTGCTTCGGATATTTTCAAGCGCCTTACCATTGAAGCTGAAATCTGTTTTATTAAACTGGCGTCTTACAAAGGAACCAAATCAACAGGGCAGGTAATTACTGCCATTGGGCTGGATACTGATATTGTGGGCCGCCATGTAATTATCCTGGAAGATATCATTGACACCGGTAAAACAATGAGTGAGTTTTTGCCGCAATTGCACAACCAGCAACCAGCATCGTTGAAGATTGCTGCATTACTGCACAAACCAGAAGCCACCACGTATCCCATTGCTATAGACTATCTTGGTTTTTCTGTACCCAATAAGTTTTTACTCGGCTATGGACTGGATTATGACGGGCTGGGGCGTAATATCAAAGAAATTTATCAGCTCACAGACAATCCTTAAGCAGTAAAAGCGTTGCTTACTTTATAAACGGGCTGCTTGCTTATGAAGCCATGGTTACTTATTATTGTTCTGCTTATTTTCTTCACCTGCAGGTGCGGGGCACAATTTTATTTCAGGGGTGAAGTAAAAGATGCATCCAATCAGCCACTGTCTTATGTACGCATACAGGTGTTAAGCACCAATATGTTTTACTACAGCGGCTCATCCGGAAGTTTTGGTATTCCTTCAAGGGTTGAACATGACAGCGTACTGTTAACCGCCAATGGTTATGAATCCAAAAAAGTGGTTTTCAGCAGCAATGATTTTAATCATGTTGTTCTAAAAATTTCTTCAGGCTTTTCAGCAGGGCAAAAGAAAAAACTGCTTTCATTTACAAAAGATAAATCAGTTGGTCAAAAAGTCTTATGGAGCGCCGGTGGCGAAACCTATTCCCGGCAAATAGAAAATGAATTCAACAGTACAGAACAGTTTCCTGTAACCGGTTTTGCATTGAATGTTGATAAAGCCTCTTACAGTAACATACGCCGCTTTATTAATATGAACAGCGCTGTGCCGCCGGATGCGGTGCGTATTGAAGAAATGCTCAATTATTTTCCCTCACCGGTAAAAGAAGTGGAGCCGGGAAAAACTTTTTCTTATGAATCAGTTGTAACAGATTGTCCGTGGAATGAAAAAAACAAATTGTTTTTTGTAAAACTCCATACCCGTAAAATCAGTTATGATTCTGCGCCGCCTGCCAATCTGCTGCTGCTGATTGATGTAAGTGGTTCCATGGATTTGCCTAACAGGTTGCCTTTGCTTAAAACAGCATTCAGAATGATGGTGCAGAACCTCCGGGCAGTGGATACTGTTTCTATTGTTACTTATGGCGGAAATGTGGCAGTGGCTTTGTATCCAACATCAGGTTGTGAGCAGCAAAAAATTTTAACCGTAATTGATTCCCTGCAGGCCGGCGGCGAAACTCCCGGTGGGTCTGCTTTACGTACTGCATATGATTTAATTCAGCCAAGAGTATTGCGTGGCAGCAACAACAGAATTATTCTTGCTAGCGATGGTGATTTTAATGTGGGCGAAATTACAGAAGAAGCGCTGATGCAACTGGTGGCACAAAAACAACAAACAGGAATTAATCTCACCTGCCTGGGTGTGGGTATGGGAAATTATAAAGATTCCAAACTGGAAGCGCTTGCTAAAAAAGGTAATGGCAACTTTGCATATCTCGATAATATAATGGAAGCTGAAAAAGTTTTGGTTACAGAGAGCATGCAAACATTTTATGTAGCAGCCAGTGAAGCATTTCTTAATATCAATTTTGATAAAGCATTTGTAAAACGATACCGGCTTATTGGTTATGATAACCGGCTGGATGCCTTAAGCGACAGTACAGTTACGGTAAATGGTGGCGAGATGGGAAGCAGTCATACCGTAACAGCCGTTTTTGAAATTGAACCCGCACAGGAACTTGTAACTATGAATGCACCCATTGGAAATGGTGAACTGAATTATATTCCAATGGGCGCTAAACAAAAGACCAGCGAACTGCTTCCCTTTTATTCTTCGTATTATCCGCTTGCAACGGCCGACAGCAGTATCCGTTTTTCAACAGCGGTTGTTTTGTTTGGTTTGTTACTCAAGCAGTCAGTATATGTAAATTCAAACTACTGGAAAATATTGTTACAGATGTTAACCACCTGCATCAATCCCAATGATTACCTGCAAACCGAAATGCAGAAACTGGCAGTAAAAGCAAAAGAAATCTATAAGCCGGAGAAAAAGAGGCGGAGATGGTTTGAGAAAAAGAAAGAATAATTTTTGCACATCCGTTTATACAAAAGCTATACAGCAATTTTAAGAAAACCGAAATTTGATACCACCTCTTCTTTACCTTTTTCAATGAGATCAAGCAGGTTAAAGAAATCCGATTCGAGTGGTGCAAGTTTTTTCTGTTGTGTACATTTTTCTTCCAGTTTTTGGCATTCAAAAGTTAAAACAGGCAACCCCATATAGGTAAATGAAGGTGCATGATAGTGCAGGAGTTGAATCAGGTTTTCAGGCTGGCCGGATTGAAATGCCAGCAAAAGATCATGCCTGATTTTTGGAAAATCTTTTACAAATAAAATGAACAATTCCGAAGCAGATTCTACCTGATCGCCGTATATGCTTTTAATAAGCGTGCGATTTAATGCTACTGTTGTCATATAGGTGTGTTGAAATTGGTACGGGTTAATTTGCTTTGATAATAAGCAGAAACCTGATGCAAAATAAGTGTTTTATGTTTTGGAAGTATTAGCTATTACCCCTGGTATTTTTACTTTTTTTTGGATGATGGGTTTACTAAAAAAGCTGTTCTTATTTTTTTGTCTGTTACAGCAAAAATCATGAAAACTAGTAATTTACAGATGAATGATCCCGTTTTTTGAAGGGAGAAATACATAGGGGATTACCCTTATTCTTATTTCCTTTTTACTGTTTCTTTATAAGGTTTCTGTTTATTTAGGTAGTTTAGATTCATAATCTCTGGTTCCTGATTTGTAAAACCTAAACTAACCTGATGCGTTTTTATTCTTTTGTGCAAGGCCTCTACGGGTTTCTCCGAAACAGCGGCACCCAAAACATTCCACCGGGGCGCAACGTAAGGCAAATTGTTTACACAAATATTATATGGTGTGCTGCATTGGTTACGCTCACTGTTTATGCAGTTGCTAATATTTTCTTTGCTCCGGTTCATGTTCTCACTTTTGTTTTTATAACACTTGGCTTCGAGAGTTTATTTATTCTTTGTTTTTTGCTGGTGAGGAATGGCTTTGTGAGCACAGGAAAGCATCTTTTAATTTGTTCGGTTTACCTGGCGGTACTGGTATATGATCATCTTTCAGGCAAATCAGTATATGCTTTTTTATACCTGTTTGCTTTTTCTCCCACGGCTTTAAATATATTTTCTGTTAACCGCAAAAGCATGCCCTATGTTGGATTTTATGTTTTGTTTCCGCTGGTATATACATTGGCAACCACAGTGTTTAACTATCATTACCCATCCTGGCCGCTTACCCATCACTCCATGATATTGCTGCGGGGTATTAATATTTCGCTGGCATTCCTGCTGTTTCTGCTTTTTACCGGGTATATTATTCTTAACAATCTTGCCAAGCAGAACAAACTTAAAATCGAAAGCCTTGGTTTGCAAACCACGCTGGATAATTCTGCAGCAGCTATATGGAGTATTAACAGGCAGTATCAGCTCATGTCCATCAACAAACAGTATATTGATTCCATTGCAATGGAATTTGGTGTTAGCGGATTAAAACGTGGCGTTGATATTCAGCAGCATCCAATATGGCAAAAACTTACAGAGCGTATGAAGCAGCAATACCAGAAAGTATTGGAGGGTGAAGAAGTTTTTGAAGAAGTACAACTGAATGATAAGCATTATGAAATAAAAGGTGTGCCGGTATATGATAACAATAAGAATATTGCCGGGGCTTCATTTGAAAGCAGGGATATTACCATCATCCGCAAATCAGAAAAAGTGCTGCTCAAATCAAAAAAAGATGCGGAAGAAGCGGCTACTGCCAAAGCCCGTTTTTTAAGTAACATGAGCCACGAACTGCGTACGCCACTTAACGGCATTGCGGGTATTACCAGGATTATGCAGGATGAGAAATGCCTGCCGGAGCAGATGGAACATTTTAAAACATTACAGGATTTATCGGATCATACATTGCAACTGGTGAACAATATCCTTGATTTTGCAAAAATAGAAGCTGGTAAAGCAACGCTTGATCATAAGCGTTTTAACCTGCTTCACCTGGTTGAAAAAGTAAAATCCATTTTTTCTGCCACAGCTCAGTTAAAAGGGCTGAAGTTTATAGTAAAAACAAACAGCAGTACAGATATATATGTGAAAGGAGATGAAGTGAGAATAAGCCAGGTGCTTATTAATATGCTGGGCAATGCATTGAAGTTTACCATTAAAGGGAGTGTAACGCTGCAGGTAACAGTAGCAGAGGAGAACAATATTTACCAGCAAGTACGGTTTGAAGTAATTGATACCGGTATTGGCATTAAGCCTGAAAATATGAGCAAGATATTTGAAAGCTTTAACCAGGGCAGTGATGATATTAACAGGAAGTTCGGCGGCACAGGGCTTGGGCTGAGTATTACCGAAAAAATCCTCAACCTTATGGATAGTGGTTTAAAGGTAGAGAGCAGTTACGGAAAAGGCACCACCTCCTGGTTTGATATTAAATTGCCTAAATCATCCCATGAGGTTGTACGCATTAACTACCCTGATATCAATACACCTGAGGCCCTGAATGGTGTAAAAATTCTTGTTGCAGAAGATAACAGGATTAACCAGATGGTGGCACAGCGGATGCTGCAAAAATGGAAAGCAGAAGTAACCATTGTTTCCAACGGCGCTGAAGCTCTTACAGCAGTTAATGAACATGTATATGATTTAATACTGATGGATCTGGATATGCCGGTAATGGACGGCTATGAATCTGTGGCATTACTCCGTGAATCATTACCGGAAATGCCGGTCATCGCTCTTACAGCGGCTTCATTTGAAGATATGGAGAAGTTTCTTACCGGTAAAGGATTTAATGAAGTGGTGCAAAAACCCTTTATGCCTCATGATTTGCTGCAGAAAATAATAACTGTTCTCCGGAAGAGTGACCGCCGCAGCGTAAGCAATTATTCATAACTTTCACCTTATTTTTTACAACGAAGCAAAAATTATTTTTTGATGACTCCTTTTACGTTCAGCCCGCAGCTTAATCAGGAATATCTTCATGCCATGTATGAAAACGACCTGGATTATGCAGGCGAAGTATTCAGTATTTTTATCAATGAAACCGGGAATGATTACCAGGCGCTTAAAACTCTTTATGCGGATAATGATGTTTTGGGGTTCAGGCAGAAACTGCATAAAATGAAACCTGCATTCAGTTTTGTGGGGCTTACTTCATTAACAGATGAATGTGAAGAGTTAATTATTTTATGTGATAAAACATCTGATTTAAAGACTGTTAAATTTTTTTGGCATGAGTTATCAGGTAAAATAGAACAGGGTTTTGATCTAACAGCAAAAGAATTAAACAGGATGAAAACATTTACAGTATGATGCTGCGTTGTATTATAGTGGATGATGAACCCCTTTCCAGGGCAGTACTCAGCAGGTTCTGTGAAAAAAGCGGCATGGCAGATGTGGTTGGCTCATTTGATAATGCGGTGAGCGCCATTGAATATTTAAAAACGAACAAAGTTGAACTTGTTTTTTTAGATGTGGAAATGCCCCAGATCAACGGATTTCAAATGCTGGAATATATGCCCTACCGCCCGCAGGTGGTAATGATTACTTCTAAAACAGATTATGCATTTACCGCCTTTGAATACAATGTAACAGACTTTCTTAAAAAACCTGTGGATTATAACCGTTTTCTCACCGCTTTCAACAAAGTAAAAGAGCTGGCAGAAAAAACAGCCGCTCCTGCGGAAACTGATGAAACGGAAATTGTAATTAAATGCGACGGAGCCTATGTTCGATTGCAACAGGATGACGTGCTTTATATTGAAGGCATGGGCGACTATGTAAACTATGTAACCAACGAAAAAAAATATATAACGCTCAATACCATGAAGGCCGTTGAGGAAAAGTTAAACAGCAGTGTTTTTCTGAGGGTACACCGCTCCTATATCATTAATATTTCAAAAGTAAAAACATACGCCGGAAATAATGTTTTAATTGCCGGCGCTTCCATTCCTGTTTCAAAGCCCAATAAAGCCAGCCTGCTTCAAAAACTCGGTTTCTAATCTCAGATGAAGCTTCATTGTTTTTCTTATTAGTAAGGGGGGTAAGGAAGTTGCAGTTTTATAGAACAGTTATAAAAGATAAATCCCCGCATTTGAGGGCGGGGATCTATACAGAGTAAATTTCTTCCATCAAGGTAAATTTGGTTTTCTATAGGGTTTGATGGTTAGAACCTGGTTTTTTTTTGGACTTTGGATTTTTAGTTTTTCTTCCGGATAATAGATTTAAGGTTCTCTTAGGTCCTTTCTTCATTCATGGTTTTTTCAAAGAAAAGTGGATTTTGGGTTTTTATGGCTTCATAGACATTGTGGAAACAAATGTAATGTGGCTGTTGAGTATGAGCAAGGCTGTTTCGACCATTGGTTTTGAATATTCGCTGAAATCAAAAGGTATCGTAGTTTTCCGATTTCGTTACCCCTGTAATACGGTGTTCTTAATGCGATGTTATGTCCCTGATCAACAAATTAAGTTAAGAACCTGCCCAAACTTTGCCAAAGTTTAAGACAACCCTGCATTTCATACTTAACTTAATGAGACGGCCCTGTTATAATGCAGTATGATACATTGCAATTTTGCGGTGAAGATCTTCCGGGCGGAATGGCTTTTGAAGATAACCGGAAAATCCTTTTTCGAGAAGATGCTGATTAATGTTATCAAAAACTGCCGCAGTAAAAGCAATGGCGGGTATTTTTTTATTGATAAGACGTATATGCTCCACCGCCTTATATCCGTCTATACCGGGCATTTCCAGGTCAATCAGTAATACATCAAAATCCATTGAGTTAAAATGCTCAATTACTTCGCTTCCATTTACAGCGGTGGTAAGTGTTACATTCCATTTGGTAAGGAATTTTTTTGCAATCATCATGTTTACAGGGTTATCCTCGGCCAGCAGCACCCTCAGGTTATCCAGGGGCAGTAACTCAGTATCTTTCCTGTCTTTGATAAACGGCTTTTGCACATTATCCGGCTGAAGATGAAGTGTGAAACTGAAACTGCTTCCTTTGCAGGGCTCACTGGTAAGCTGAAGTACGCCGCCCATCATTTCAACAATTTTGCTGCTGATGGAAAGACCCAAGCCAGTACCCCCATGCTTTCTGGAAGCGGAAGTATCAATTTGTGAGAAGTTTTCAAAAATCCTGTGATGCATTTCCGGATCAATACCAATTCCCGTATCTGTTACAGTAAACAGAACCCCGGTTGAAGAAGCAGATACCAAAGTTTGCCGGACAGTAAAAGTAACTTTTCCGTTGTGCGTGAATTTGCAGGCATTGCTGATCAGGTTCATCAGTACCTGTTTTAACCTGGTGGTATCTGTAATATAACTCCTGTTCAGCGCTTCATCTGTTTTATATTCAAACAAAAGCCCTTTCTCTTTAAATTGCTGCTCAAATGAAGCTGCTGTTTCAGCACACAGTGTTTTCAGATTGCAGGTGTCAGCCTTTAATTCCATCTTACCTGCCTCAATTTTGCTGAAATCAAGCACATCATTTACAAGGCTGAGCATGTGTTCTGATGAGTATTTAAGAATAGCAAGGTTTTGCTTTTCCTCCTGTGGCGAATGTGTGTCCATGAGCAGGTTCACTGATCCTATAATTCCATTAAGCGGCGTTCTTAATTCATGGCTCATATTGCTGAGGAACCTGCTTTTTGCTGCTGCAGCTTCTTCTGCTTTTGCATTGGCAGCTTTTAAATCATAAGCCTGTTCATTTGCTTTTTCAATGGCTTTCCGCAGCAAATTTTCAACACTCAAATTAAAATTAATAAGCATTGCGATAAACAAAATAAAAAGCAGAAAACTTAAAACCTTAACCAGTAAGCCGATACCTGTAACTAATGTTTCAGAAGTTGTAATCCGGTAAATGGAATGTACCGGTAAAAAAATACAAAGCAGTACAGAAGCTGCTGTTATGCTAAAGGCAGCAACAACATTGCTTCTTTCATTTTTAAACCGGTAGTAAGACCCATAAGCTGTAATAATCGGGAAATAAAAAAGATAAAAGGGTCTGCCAAAATCAAAAATGTCTGATACAAAAAAGATCAGCACACTGTTAAAAACCAGCGGAACAGTGCGGGCCAGTGTATATTTTTTAATATTACTTAATCCAAGCCCGCTCAGGTTAATGATACTTACAACTATGGTAATCCATACCACTTCAGGAATATTGTACTTCAGCCCGATAAATGCAAACAGGGCGTAAACTACAAGCGGCGATAAAGTTAAAATATTCGCCAGCCTGATTCTCCTCACTTCAAACTCCGGAAGTGTATCATCAACACCAATATTTATTATTTTTTTCAGCAGCTTCATGGATATGGTTTTGCAGCAGCAGGCTGTTTGCTGATGCAGTTGGGATTTTAATTTTCAGATATTACTTCAGCGGCCCTGTATGTTGCTGTAATTGTTTGAAAAAGATACATAAGCTTTTGCAGCAAGACTGCGGCTTCTGTGTTATTCAATAAAACCGGAAATGGTGCAGCAAATAATATAAACTGCTTATTATAAACAGATGGCATACAGGGTACAATTAATCAATAAAATTAATATAAAAAACTTTTTTGAAGGTGATGGCCAAAAGCGTTTCGGTAAAGCAGCTGTATTTAACGACGAATTCATCCCGCCGCATTTTATATTCAGGGGTTTACACTTATAGTACCTGTATGTTCTGCAGATTTATATTGCAAAATAAATTTCGTGCAGCTTCAAAATTATTTTCAAACAGACAAATAAAATAGCCCTGCAATTACAGGGCTATTGATAAATATTTATTTAGCTGCTGGCGGGGGAGCAACGGGCGGTAAAGGTTGCGGCACCACATTCTTAACCGGCTTAATGGTTTTGATATAAGCAAACATTGCTTTTAATTCATCATCAGTTAAATGCCTGGTACTATTCCATGGCATTGGCGGAAGCAGGCGGCGGTTGCCTGTAATTCCTTTTGAAACGCCGGTTCGTAAGCAATTAATAAACTGTTCTTCTGTCCATGCTAAAACACCGGTTGAATCAGGTGTAAGGTTAGCTGCATAGGAAACACCCCATGGGCCTATCCAGAATGTAAGTGTTTGAGTGGCAGCAATTCCTTTTTGCTCCAGCATTTTACGGTCAATATCCGGCAATGGCATTTGTGCTGGATGTCCTGAGAGTAATAAGGCGCTGTCATCAACAGGGCCCATCGGACCCATTTTTTTAGGTGTGTGGCAATCACCACAACCACCCGATAATACTAAATGCTCGCCCCATTTTACCTGACTTTCATAGCCGCCAAAATTCGCAGCAATGGCTGCAGGTTTCTGATCATTACATTTTGAGAAAAGAAAAACAGCGGCTGATAACAAAGCCGCATACAGCAAATTTCTTTTTTGCATAGCAATCTTGTTTTAAGGTTAAAAAAGATGGTTGATTGTTTTCAGGCTTCTGTTACAGGTGAAGTAAAAAACAGCGGGTGGGCGATTGGGAGGGAAAGAAAAAAAAGTTTTTCAGCATATCAAAGCAAAAAAGATTTTTGTTTTTCATTGCAGATAATGCGGTTGATTATGGAAAATTATTCCCCGGGGAAGTCTGTTTCCGGGAAATAAAGAAAACATACATTAAAGCAAAAAGCTGTTTTTCATTGGAGAAAATCAAAAAAATCCAGTTAAAAAGTGAACAACGGTAATACTGTTTTCATTGGGGAAAACAGCTTACCTGTTACAGTAAATTTGATTTCTCATTGGGAAAAACAACAAGAACTCCCGTTTTTCATTGGGGAAAACTCCAAAAAAAGTGAAAAACTTTTTGGTGATACAGATTATTTATCCTTTATATTTGAAACCGTAATTACCATTCCCATTAACATTCAAAACAAAAAAAGTCATGGCAACTAAAAAAGCAAAGAAACCAGCGAAGAAAGCCGCAAAAAAAGCTGCTCCTAAAAAAGCTGCAAAAAAAGCTGCAAAAAAAGCTGCTCCTAAAAAGGCTGCTAAGAAAGCTGCTCCTAAAAAGGCAAAAGCAAAACGTAAACCCAATGCTGCATTTATGAAGGCGCTTACACCAAGTGCAGATTTGGCAGCCGTAATCGGAAGCAAAGCAGTACCACGTACTGAAGCTGTTAAGAAAATCTGGGTTTATATTAAAGCCAACAAATTACAGGACAGCAAAAACAAACGCATGATTAATGCCGATGCAAAACTGAAACCCGTATTTGGCGGTAAAGGCCAGGTGTCTATGTTTGATATGGCGAAGCATTTGTCAAAGCATTTAAAGTAATCATTTATTAACCGTTAATGGTATAAAGTCCCTCTGAAGTATCAGGGGGATTTTTTATTGACCAGGCTCAGCGCTTGCATCTGCGGCCGGGAATGTTTACATTAGTTACATCAACCAAAACTGATGTTATGGATACGAATGAAACAACAGGCTTTGTAATGCAGAGCAATAAAGACCAGATCATTTCTTATAAAACCTTACGGATACTGATGGGGCTTGCAGGCATCCTGCTTCCGCTGATGGTATTTATTGGTAAAGCAATATCAGAGCATAGTATGGAACTTGAATTTTCCATTAGTGATTATTATGATAATGCTACGGGAGGCGATATACTGGTGGGTGTTTTATTTGCACTGAGTTTTTTTCTTTTTGCTTACAAAGGTCCGGAGCCCGTTGATAATAAAGTAGCCAGCATTGGCGCCCTGATGGCTATGGGAGTGGCTTTGTTTCCAACCACAAGCACTATTAAGTGGATACATTATATGCACTTTGTGTTTGCTATATCCCTGTTTACTGTTTTTATTGTGTTTTCCATTTACCTGTTTCGTAAAACAAAAAAAGGTATTGTGCCAACAGATGAAAAAAAGAAACGAAACAGGCTTTACCTGGTTTGCGGCATTATTATGATTTTGTGTATAGCAGGTTTAGCCATCAGTATGTGGATGATGGAAGACTTGTGCGCCAGTGCCAAACTGGTGTTTTGGGGCGAAGCCATTGCTTTATTTGCTTTTGGGGTTTCCTGGCTTACTAAAGCAGAATGGTTGTATTTAAAAGATAAAGCATAAAAAAATCCCTCTGATGAAGAGGGATTTTTACAATAATCTGCACTTCATTAACCTTTTGCAAACTCTGTACGAATAACGTTTAATGCACCACCTGCTTTAAACCATTCAATCTGCTGATGATTATACGAATGATTTGCCTGTATGGTTTCATTGCTGCCATCGGCATGGTTTAATACCAACTGTAATGGTTTGCCGGGTGTAAATGCCATTAATCCTTCTATATCAATCGTATCATCTTCCAGTATCTTATTATAATCTTCTTTATTGGCAAATGTGAGCGCCAGCATCCCCTGTTTCTTTAAATTGGTTTCATGAATACGTGCAAATGATTTTACCAGCGCTACACGAACACCAAGGTGACGGGGCTCCATCGCTGCGTGTTCACGGCTGCTTCCTTCACCATAGTTCTCATCACCCACCACAATGGTTCCCACACCTGCTGCTTTATAAGCACGCTGTGTATTGGGCACTGTACCATATTCACCCGTAAGCTGATTTTTTACACTGTCTGTTTTTTCATTAAAGAAATTGGTAGCGCCAATTAACAGGTTGTTGCTGATGTTATCCAAATGCCCACGGAATTTTAACCAGGGGCCTGCCATTGAAATATGATCAGTTGTACATTTTCCTTTGGCTTTGATAAGAAGTTTTAATCCTTTCAAATCTGTTCCTTCCCATGCGGCAAAAGGATATAACAGTTGCAAACGCTTACTGTCGGGCTTTACATCAAGCACCACAGTACTTCCATCTTCAGCAGGCGCCTGGTAACCTGCGTCTTCCACTGCAAAACCTTTTGTTGGTAATTCATCACCAACGGGCGGATCAAGTTTTACCTGCTCACCTTTATCATTGGTAAGCGTATCAGTAAGCGGATTAAAATTCAAATCACCTGCAATAGCCAATGCAGTTACCAGTTCAGGACTTGCCACAAATGCCATGGTATTGGGGTTGCCATCAGCACGCTTGGCAAAATTTCTGTTGAAAGAATGAACTATAGTATTACGTTCTGCTTTTTCTGCGCCCACCCTGTCCCACATACCAATACAGGGGCCGCAGGCATTGGCAAAAACAGTAGCTCCAATTTCTTCAAACACATTTAAGAAACCATCACGCTCAATAGTATAACGTACCTGCTCACTGCCCGGTGTGATGGTGAATGCAGATTTTAATTTCAATCCTTTTGCTTTTACCTGTTTTGCCAAACTCACTGCCCGGCTGATATCTTCGTAAGAAGAGTTGGTACAACTCCCAATTAAACCAAATTCAATTTTTGTGGGCCAGTTATTTTTAGCAGCCGCTTCTTTCATTTGAGAAACAGGTGTTGCCAGATCTGGTGTGAATGGTCCATTAAGATGTGGCTCCAGTTCACTTAAATTAATTTCAATTACCTGGTCAAAATATTTTTCAGGGCTGGCATATACTTCTGCATCGCCGGTTAAATATTCTTTGATGGCATCTGCACCATCAGCCACTTCAGCACGGCCGGTAGCACGCAGGTAGCGGCCCATACTTTCATCATAACCAAATGTGGAAGTGGTAGCGCCAATTTCTGCACCCATATTACAAATGGTTCCTTTACCGGTGCAGCTCATACTGGTGGCGCCTTCACCAAAATATTCCACTATCGCATTGGTACCGCCTTTTACAGTAAGGATACCTGCTACTTTGAGAATAACATCTTTCGGAGCAGTCCAT
Organism: Chitinophagaceae bacterium; assembly: GCA_019747705.1. Classification (GTDB taxonomy): domain Bacteria; phylum Bacteroidota; class Bacteroidia; order Chitinophagales; family Chitinophagaceae; genus Lacibacter. Next base: position 26,327 of record JAIEQM010000026.1, read on the forward strand.
CCGTTGAGTTTGCCGGTGAGTTTTACACCAATGAGTTTTGGCATTAATAATTCCCAGCTCAAACCGGCCATTACATCGCAGGCATCTGCACCACCCACGCCAATGGCAATCATTCCCAATCCACCGGCGTTTACGGTATGGCTGTCGGTACCAATCATCATACCGCCGGGGAATGCGTAATTCTCAAGCACCACCTGGTGAATGATGCCAGCGCCAGGTTTCCAAAAGCCGATGCCATATTTATTGGAGATGGAAGAAAGAAAACTAAATACTTCTTCATTATCTGTTTTTGCCTTGGCCAGGTCTGTTTTGCCTTCGGTTTTGGCAACAATCAGGTGATCACAGTGAACGGTAGAAGGAACGGCTACTTTTTTACGACCCGTAGTATCAAACTGTAAAAGGGCCATTTGGGCAGTAGCATCCTGCATAGCAACACGGTCAGGCGCAAAATCAACATAGGCTTTGCCCCTCTCAAAATCTTTTATTTCAACACCTTTCCAAAGATGGGCATATAATATTTTTTCGGCAAGTGTTAAGGGACGCCCGAGTGCTTTACGGGCGGCATCTACTTTTGCCGGCATTGCGGCATACGTTTTTTTAATGAGGTCGAGGTCAAATACCATAAGATTGTTTTTGATGTTTCAAAAAAATATGCAGTGATCTGTTTCGAAATTTTTCCGCAAAACCTGATGTTGAAAAATAATTACAGCCCTGACGGTAATTTCAAGTGGGGCGAAGTTACCAAAATACTCCATTCTCTAAGCCATTTTTAAATGCAGATTGTTGATAGTTTTTATAATTTTGCTTCATGAACCGTTTAAGACGACTTATTGAATGGAATGCGTTTGGTGTGTGCACCTACCTGGGTGAAAAATGGAATATTTCCACCGCCAGCATCCGGAAGTATTTTATCTATATTTCCTTCCTTACGCTTGGGTCACCCGTAGTCATTTATTTTTTTGTTGCTTTCTGGATGAATATCAAACAGTATATCGGTTTCTATAAACGTAACCCCGTTCGCTGGTGATACCTCTTGCATTTGTCAATCCTTGTGTTTAACTTGATGCAAACTTTACAGTGTTTACGTTTGAATATACATACCCTGATTATGAATTGCTGATTGGCGCCATTGCCGAAAAAATGAATACCCGCCTTAAAGAAGGATGGTTATTCATTCCCCCGGAGTATGCCAAAGGATATATCCGTTTTATAAAACTCCCCAACGGGCTGCAGGTAAATATTATCAACTTTACAGCCACTACCGACTGGTTTTTTCATCGTATCAAATCAGATACAGAATATTATACGCTGCGTTTTGACCAGATTACAACATCCGGCAATCTTGAAGTGGGGATTGGTGAAGATAAAGTGGAGCGTACCAATCAAACCCTTGCTATTGCCTATTTAACCAGCTCTTTGAACGATTGGCATTATCATGCCACAACGGGTACCACCATTAAAGGTGTAAATGTTCTTGTTTCAAAAGAAGAACTGGGGCAGCAACTGGGTATTGATGTGCTTGAAAATATTTTGCCGGCTTATATTTCATTAAAAAGCCGCAGCGTAACCATGGAGCCGCTGGATTCTTATTACATGGAACTGATGAATGAAATAATGGCTGAGGAGCCGGATACCGCCTTTCCGGATTTGTATGTAATGAACAGGGTGCAATTGCTGGCAGAGCGTTTTTTCAGCCGCATCCGCACAAGAGTGGAAATTGCCGATGTGGAATCGAAACTAAAAACAGATGATATTACCGTGATTATGGAAGTGGAAAAATTTATGCTTCATGATTTTTCAAAGAAGCCGCCTTCCATCAACCAGCTTTCACGAAAAGCGGCAATGAGCGCCACTAAGTTTAAAAATTTATTTAAAGCAGTGTATGGCACACCGGTGTATGAATACTACCAGCAAAAGAGAATGCAGAAAGCAGCAGGAATGCTGGGTACGGGAAAGTATTCAGTAAAAGAAGCTGCTGCCAGTGTGGGTTATAATAATACCAGCAATTTTTCCGCAGCATTTAAAAAGCAGTATAAAATAATGCCGCATGAATACCGAACATCGTAATTTTGTATGATTTTTTAATTTCGGTAAAGGATAACAATCGATTTAAAGTAATGCTGCACATTTCTTATAACGACAACACATATACAACCTTCTTCCCCAGGATCGCAGAGCTTTTTTCAGCAAAGTTTCAGCAGAACCGCATTGAACTGCCTTCAAAAACCGGAAAAGGGCATATGGAAATTATTCCGCTGGGCGACGGTATCCACGCAGCCATTAATGACTATACTTTAAATGAGGATATTAAATTTTGCCGTAAGAAAACAGCTGAACCTTTCTTTATCCTTCACTTTGATGAAATGAGAAGTGAGAAAAATTTTATGATGCGGCTGGATGGTGAACTGATGAAAACAAAAGGCCATGCCATTACCGGCGCCATGCTTACCTGCAGTTTATTTGACCTCTGTTATACGTTACCTGCCAATACCACCAAACGGAGTATTAACATCATCCTTACAAAAGAATGGATAAAGAAATACCTCAACATGGGGCTTGATGAAGATGATATTTGCAACAACTATTTTAACTTAAAAATTCAGCACCTGAATATTGAACCTTTTAATGCTGAATACAGAACCTATTTTAACCAGGTGTTTGATACGCCTGAGCAGAAACCTATGCGTCAGTTGCACATGCGGAATGCCATCATGATGCTGATTGAAATCTACTTCAGCCGGCTGCAGCGGAAAGTAAAAGCTGTACAGGAATCACCCGTGCGCAAAATGAATACCAGTGATCTGTATAAACTTATGGAAGTGGAAAATATGCTGGTAAAAGATTTTTCAAAAGCGCCACCCACTATTGTTGACCTTGCAGCTTATACACAAATGAGTGTTTCCAAATTAAAATCGTCCTTTAAACAGGTATATGGCACGGGCATTTATGAATATTTTCAGAAGAACCGGATGCGTAAAGCAAAGAGCATGTTATCATCTCACGGCTACACCATAAAAGAAGTGGGTTTGCAACTGGGTTATACCAACCTCAGCAATTTTTCACTGGCATTTAAAAAAGAATTTGGCTTACTCCCCAGCCAGTTGAAAATTTCCAATCATTAAAAAAAAGGGATTTACATGTGCAACCCCTGCAGATGCTTTGGCATCTCAGTACCTGAATGTTTTAAATGTCTCTTCTCAGTTATACTTTGAATCCGCTTTGTAAAATCATTCTGTAAAAGAAGGATGTGCAGTTTAATGCATATTGCCCGGTATTTACTGATCCGTCTCTTTGTAAACCATCACTGTACCAAAAGAGGCCTGTTAACGGGCCTCTTTATTTATATCTTATTGCGGATGATTATATCAAGTAGACATTAAAACTAATTGTCATCCCGACGAAGGAGGGATGTGTTAGTCATTAGCAATACTGTTCAGCAGATGTCTCCTTCGTCGACAGGACAATAAAGTTTAGCAGTTTTAATGTAATTGGCATTAATTGGAAAAGCGAAAAACGATTCCCAGCCTGAACTGCAATTGCTGCAACGGACTGTTGTACACACGGGCAATGGTGTGATTGTGAATATTATTGGTGTTTACATTAATAAACGGAACCGCCCATTCTTTACTTGCATCATTAGCAGGAGAGGCAGCAGGATTAACCTGTTGCAACTGTTTTACGTTTACATAATCTATATTTCCGCCCTGCACAGATGTAACTGAAAAGTTTAGCAATATCCCTTCTGTGTTTCTGTTGAAATCATGGCTGTTGCTAACGAGATGCATCATGAAGCAGGCGCCATAACCCCACACCATAGTTCTTCTTTTAAAAGTTACTTCATCTTCAGGCGGTGCACAATCATCACTGCCGCCAACAGCATCTTCCATTACATTAATTTTTACACGGGTGCCCATGGTTTGCCTTCCGCCCAGGGCCATTACATAAGGAACAATTTTTGTGTTTTTGGTAAACTCATAACGCAGGTTAAGGTGAGAGAAACTGGCGAAGTTGATATAATTCACCATAAATTCAGTGGGCGTCCGCACCACATCATTCTGAAAGGTTTGGGAAACACGCTCTTTACCATAACGCCCGCTGCCCAACTCAAGCGAAGTAACCAGTTTGTTTTTTTAAACAGGAAGCCGGTAGCCTATGCCCGTTGCGTAACCATGAGCGCCATTAATATTATTATTCATACTGCCAAGGGGTGTTTGATTGGAGTAGCCCATTCCCATTTCCGGGCCATTAAATTTTGCGAACAGAAGATAAGTGCGGCGAGTAGCAGTTGTTTCATAAAGAAAGTTTTTGGTGATGTATGAAAGTTACACAACAGAAAACAATTTTGTTGAAGCAACCCTGTTAAAAAACCATCAATAACATATTTGTTGAAACAATTCAAAATTAAACAACTGCTTTCCTCAACGTAACCAATTGCTGTAACAATCCTTCCAGCAAATCCAAACGAAGCATATTGGCGCCATCACTTAATGCTTTGGAAGGATCGGGATGCGTTTCAATAAACAAACCATCAGCGCCTGTGGCTATAGCAGCTTTTGCAATAGTGCTTATGAGTTGCGGATTGCCTCCTGTTACACCTGTGGTTTGATTGGGTTGTTGCAGTGCATGTGTGCAATCCATAATTACGGGAGTACCATGTTCTTTCATCCAGGGAATATTTCTGTAATCCACCACCAAATCAGTATAACCAAACGTTGTACCCCGTTCAGTAAGCATTACATGGTTGTTACCGGCTTTATTAATTTTATCAACTGCAAATTTCATGGAAGGGCCGCTGAGGAACTGTCCTTTTTTTACGTTTACTATTTTTCCTGTTGCAGCAGCAGCGATTAATAAATCAGTTTGGCGGCAGAGAAAAGCCGGGATTTGTAATACATCAACATACTTAGCTGCTTCTGCTGCTTCATCATGTGCATGAATATCAGATGTGGTGGGGAGATGATATGTTTCACCCACTTTTTTTATCAAACTCAATCCTGTTTCATCACCCAATCCTGTAAAGGAAGAAGCGCTGGTACGGTTAGCTTTGCGGTAGGATGCTTTAAAAATATAAGGAATGCCAAGGTTCTTGCAGATGGTTGAAACTTTACTTGCTACTTCCATCACCAGTTCTTCGTTTTCTACAATACAGGGGCCTGCAATAAGAAAAAAGTTTTTTTCGTTGTATGACTGCTGGCTGAATAAATCTTTGAGGAATTGTTGCATGGGGGCAAAGGTAAAGATTTGAGATTTGTCACTTTTTGCTTCTCCAAAAAGTAACCAAAAAGGAGCCCGAAAACCAATATACAGCCTGGTTTTCGGATTGCGCCCTGATTAAGCTTTTTACTACTGTAGTGAATTACAAATTAATTCTACTCATCATCCTATGTGCAGCAGTTTGATATTGTTTAAAAAGTAAAACTACAGTTTAGTAAATGATGCCATGGAAAACTAACCGATAAAACGAGCGTGGCAAGGGACGATGCTCAATGAACAGAACGCCGGTAACCAAAAACAACAACCATTCAAACAATGATGATGTTTGATATTCAGTTTTACTCTATCTTTCTGCAAATATTTTTTATGGCGTCTTATCAATTAAACATCAACAATCAGCAATACAAGGCAGAGGCAGAGCCCGATACACCACTGCTTTGGATACTCCGTGAGTGGCTTGATTTAACCGGAACCAAATTCGGCTGCGGTGTAAATACCTGCGGCGCCTGTAATGTATTGATGAACGGAAGAACAGTGCGGAGTTGCCAGGTGCAGGTGCGTTCCTGTACAGGTATCAACATCACCACCATTGAAGGATTGAGCGCTGATGGTTCGCATCCCGTGCAACGTGCATGGGAAGAAATGAGTGTGCCGCAATGCGGTTATTGTCAGCCCGGGCAGATGCTGGCGCTTACAGGTTTACTCAATCAAAACAAACAACCAACGGATGAACAGATTGATGCAGTTATGAGCCAGCAGTTGTGCAGGTGCGGTACGTATCACCGTATTGAAAAAGCAGTGAAGCGGGCAATTGAACTTTCCAATCAATAAATTTTTATTATGCAAAAAATAAAAATCAGCAGAAAAGAATTTATAACATCAACCTCTTTTGCAGGAAGCGGATTGATGCTTGGTTTTTTATTGCCGGGCATCAAAGCCTTTGCACAAACAACCAACGAACCCTGTGAATTTTTTAAACCCAATGCTTTTTTGAAGATTGATACAAAAGGCAGCATCACTATTTATGTGGCACGCCAGGAAATGGGGCAGGGAGTAAACACATCATTACCCATGATTGTGGCTGATGAAATGGATGCTGACTGGCGAAAAGTAAAAACTGAAATTGCTCCTTTTGGTTCTTTGCCGGAAGGTTCGCATGATACAGGCGGCAGCCAGAGTGTGTTAACTGATTTTACTTCTTTACGCAAAGCAGGCGCTGTTGCAAAAACGATGCTGATTGCTGCTGCTGCAAAACTCTGGAATACAACACCGGATAAATGTGCAGCGGATGCTGGTGAAGTGGTGAACACCGTAAACATGCAGCGGATTGCTTATGGTGATTTGGTTTGTGAAGCTGCTAAACTGGAAGTACCTAAAGAAGTAACGCTCAAAAGCCCGAAAGATTTTAAGCTTATTGGAAAAGAACAACGCAAGAATAATTTAAAAGATATTCTCACCGGTAAAACAAAGTATGGAATTGATTTGAAAATACCGGGAATGTTATACGCTTCAGTTGAACGCTGTCTGGTGCCTGGCGGTACATTGGTAAGTGTTGACGACAGTGAAGCAATGAAACTTCCGGGTGTGGTAAAAGTTGTTACGTACAAAGGTACGGGAGCGCCTATGCATGTACGTGATGGTGTGGCAGTAGTGGCCAAAAATATCTGGACGGCCATGAAGGCAAGAAAGTTGCTCAAAATAAAATGGGACGAAGGAACAAAGAATAAACAAAACACCACTGCTTTGTTTCAGCAAATGGTTGCACGTTCTCAGCAAAAACCAACCATTGAAAAATTTAAGAAAGGTGATATTTCAAAATTTGCAACAACACCTTCTAATTCCATTGCTGCAGTTTATAAAGCACCATTCCTGGCACATGCAACCATGGAGCCCATTAATTTTATTGCAAGTGTAAAAGATGGTGTATGTGAAGTGTGGGGCGGTTTGCAATTGCCCGACTGGACGGTGAATGAACTGGTAAAGCAATGCGGACTTAAAAAAGAAAACATTAAAGTAAATCTTGCGTTGATGGGCGGAGGCTTTGGAAGAAGACTTCATTTTGAATTTGCCATTGAAGCGGTGAAGATTTCACAATTGGTAAACGCTCCTGTAAAACTGATTAATAACAGAACAGATGATATCCGGTTTGATAATTTCCGCCCGGCCAATGTACATCGTTTGCAGGCTTCCTGGGATGCAAAAGGAACTTTACAAACATGGTATCATCATGTGTTGAGTACATCAATTGCTGTAATGACAGATGGGCCTGATACAAAGAACATGGCCGAAAACCTGGGTGGCGCCGACAGTGATTTTTATTATGATGTGCCCAATGTAACCACCGGTTATTCGCATGTTGATTTTAATATCAACCGTGGATGGTTGCGTTCTGTTGAAATATGTATGAACAGTTTTCCCATTGAATGTTTTATTGATGAAGTGGCAAGAAAGCTGAAGAAAGATCCGCTGGCTTATCGTTTATCATTGCTCGACGGAAGACCGATGTTTATGACAGATGAAGGTCCCGGCGCCATGAAACAATACCCCCAACGGATTGCCAATGTATTAAAACTGGCGGCAGAAAAAATAGGATACAGTAAACCAAGAAAGAAAAATCATTTTATTGGTGTGGCTACACATTCTTTCATTTTTGCAAAATCTTATGCCGCACATGCCATTGAAATTGAAATGCTGGGGCCGAAAAAATTCCGCATAGTTAAAGTAGTGGGCGCTATTGATTGCGGTATTGTTGTAAACCCTGATGGATTAAGAAACCAGATGGAAGGTGGAATTGCTTTTGCATTGCAGCAGGCTTTGAAAGGAGAAATAACTGTTGTAAACAGCAGGGTAGTGCAGGATGGTTTTAATGGATTTGAATTACTGCGTTACAGTGAAATGCCACCGGTTGAAATTTATACCATAGAAAGTGAAGAAGAACCGGGTGGTGTAGGCGAAGTGGGTTTGCCCACCGTTGCTCCCGCTTTATGCAATGCATTAGCTGCTGCCGGTGCAAGATCAAGAACATTGCCTATACGGAATGAAGGATTTGAGTGGGTGTGAAGCTGAAATAATTGTGAGATTCAAAATACTTTTCTACTTACAACTATATTTGCAGCTTTAACAGCTTGCTATGGTTAAAGAAAAAATTCTCGTTATTGGTGCATCCGGGCAAATAGGAGTGGAGCTTACAATGGCGCTCCGTAAAATTTATGGTAATGCCAATGTAATTGCATCAGATTTAAGAGAGCAAAATCCGTTACTCGTGGGGACAGGGCCTTATGTAAGTCTCGATGTAATGAACAAAGAAATGCTGCATGTACAAGTCATCCGGCAAAACATCACACAGATTTATTTACTGGCTGCTATCCTTTCTGCAACGGGAGAAAAAAATCCCAACCTTGCCTGGAACTTAAATATGACGGGTTTATTAAATGTACTCGACATTGCAAGAGAAGAGAAGCTCCACAAAGTTTATTGGCCAAGCTCCATTGCTGTATTTGGTCCAACTTCTCCAAAACAAAATTGTCCGCAACAAACAATCATTGAACCAACAACTGTTTATGGCATCAGTAAATATGCAGGTGAGTTTTGGTGCAATTATTATTTTCAACGGTTTGGGGTGGATGTAAGGAGTCTTCGCTATCCCGGTTTAATTTCTTACAAGAGTGCGCCCGGCGGTGGTACTACCGATTATGCTGTTGAAATTTTTCATGAAGCCATTGAAGAAAATAAATACGAATGTTTTTTGAAAGAAGATACCTATTTGCCCATGATGTATATGCCCGATGCTATTAAAGCAACATTGGAATTAATGGAAGCGCCGGCTGAGAAAATTTCTGTTCGGCATTCCTACAATATTTCATCTATGAGTTTTTCGCCCAAAGAAATTGCTGCTGAAATTTCGAAACATAAACCCGGCTTTTCCATTTCTTACAAACCCGATTACCGTCAAAACATTGCCAATAGCTGGCCGCAAAGTATTGATGACAGTGTTGCGAGAGCCGACTGGGGCTGGCAGCATGATTATGATTTGGCAAGGATGACAAAAGATATGTTTGAAAATTTATAAGGATCATTTCAAAAAAATATCTGAACCTGCCGGAAGTTTGATGTAGCAGCAAACCTAATGAGTTTGCGTTGTTTACAGTCAAGTATAGCATTTGCAACACATACATTATGAAAAAGTTATTTATACTATTATTCGTGACTGCAAGTTTTATCAACTGCAGAAAAAAGCAAACACAGAACATACAAAACCCCGTTGAAACGGGTTTCATTTTTACCATACCAACTCTGTCAAAAGGCGTAAACCTCAGCAATTGGTTTAATGATTACAGCGATCCATCACAATACAACACCAGGTTTACAGCATCTTCTTTTCAGCAAATAAAATCAGCCGGGTTTACTTATGTGCGTGTGCCCATTGGCAATTCCATTTTATACAATGGGGCAAACCCTTCACAGTTAAATACAGTACATCTTCAAAAAGTGGATGCTGGTATTCAGTCTGCTATTAATGCGGGCTTGGGGTAACCATTAACCTGCATCCAGGGAAAAATGATATGGACAGTTTACTGGCGGCTGATGCAGCCACTGTTGCAAAAGTTGCTGCTTACTGGAAAGCAATGGCGGCTTACTTTAAAAAATACCCCGCAGATAAATTATTTTTTGAAGTGTATAATGAGCCGCATGCAAGTGCAGGAGGATTAACAACGAAACCTAAAACATGGTGGCAAAATGTGCAGGAGCAATTGGTAGCAGCCATACGCTCTGAAACCACTGACCATTACATTATTGTTGGTGGTGAAGGTTGGAATAATATTGAAGGATTGCTTTTACTGCAACCGTATAATCATCCAAAGCTTATTTATAATTTTCATTTTTATGATCCGTTTTTGTTTACACACCAGGGCGCTGCATGGGTGGGATGGGAAGCAGCATTAAATGCAAGAAATGTTCCTTATCCTTCAAGCCCTGAAGCGGTGGCGCCGGTAATTGCACAAACAATAAACCAGAGTACAAAAGATGCATTGAGCTGGTATGGAAGCCAGCGCTACAATATTGATTCATTGGATAAATGGGTAAAGCTTGCTGCCGACTGGGCTGCACAAAAAAATGTATTGCTCATTTGTAATGAGTTTGGTTCTTATAAACTGTATGCACCCCGGCAAAGCAGGATGAGCTATTTAAAAGATATACGCACTGTGCTGGAAAAAAATAAAATTGGCTGGGCTATGTGGGAATATGATGAAGGTTTTGGTTTGATTGATTATACCGGCGGCAACCGCAACAATCCTGTACTGGATACGGATATTGCTGCAGCCTTGGGCCTGCGCTGATGAACTTTGTCATTCATGTGACGTAAATTTCTCTGTTTTCTGTTTATTTTGCAACCATGTTCAGAAACTCCTTTTTGTTTTATTGCTTATTACTCAATCTTATTTCAAAAGCTCAAATAAAAACTGGTTGGTACCGTGCCGGAATAAAACGAGCAGACAGTGTTGCCATTGTATTTAATGCCGAAACTGTAATTGTGAATGGCAAACCAATTTTATATATCCGTAATGAGAAAGAACGGTTGCGGGTTGATAACATAGTGAGCAAAGGTGATTCCGTTTTCATTGATATGCCGTTCTTTGAATCCTCCTTCAAACTAAAGCAGCAAAAAGACTTTTCCTTAACCGGCATTTGGATAAAAGGAACAAGCCGCATAACGAATTTAGAATTGCCTGTTACATTTACTTACGGAAAAAAAGACCGGTTTGACATCAGCAAAAATGCAACTGCAAACATCAGCGGAAAATGGCAGGTAACTTTTACACGTGCAGCGGGAGGTGAGCGCCCTGCTGTTGCACAATTTCAGCAAAAAGGAAACCGTGTATCCGGATCATTTATCACTCCCAGTGGTGATTACCGTTTTTTAGAAGGCGTTGTTAATGGTCATCAACTGCAATTAAGTTGTTTTGACGGGAGCCATGCTTATTTGTTTATTGCTGATGTCAATAACAACAACATCAGCAACGGATATTTTTACAGCAGCGCTTCTGCCCCCGAAAAATGGCGGGCCGCTAAAAATGCAAACGCAGTATTACCGGATACATCACAAAGAACACAATTGAAGGATGGTGAAACCAAACTCAGCTTTTCATTTAAAGATGTATATGGTAAAACCGTTTCTGTTAATGATGAACGCTTTAAAAACAAAGTAGTAATCATTCAGATTATGGGAAGCTGGTGTCCCAACTGTATGGATGAAAGTAATTTTCTTAAAGGATTTTACAAAGAATATAAAAGTAAAGGTGTTGAAATAATTGCACTGGCTTATGAATTAACAACTGATGAAACACGGAGCAAAGTGAGTCTCCAAAAGTTTATTGACCGCTTTCAAATTCAATATCCCGTACTTATAGCGCCGGCATCAGTGAATGATCCGCAACGTACTGAAAAAACATTGCCCCAGTTAACGCCCATCCGTTCTTTTCCCACCACCATTTTCATTGGTAAAGATGGCGCCGTAAAAAAAATACACAGTGGGTTTTATGGCCCGGGCACAGGTGACTACTACGAAACGTTTAAGAAAGAGTTTTATGAAACGGTAGGCAATCTTTTAAAACAGTAAGAGTTTCATCTGTTTCCTCATACGGCTTCTTTTTTTTTCCTTAGCTTAGCCGTTCTCAAAAAGCATTGCCATGCCATCCACACCCCTGCATAAGTTTTTAGAAAACGAAAGCAAGTATTCACAGGAAGTTTTTCTGCGTCAGCCGTTTAATGGAAAATGGAAAGAATGGACATGGAAACAGGCGGGTGATGAAAGCAGGAGCATGGCAGCATCATTACTTGCATTAAACATACCCAGAGGATCGCATATTGCTATTCTTTCTAAAAACTGTGCACACTGGGTAATGGCTGATATCGCTATTATGATGGCGGGATGTGTATCTGTTCCGTTGTATGCCACATTGAGCGGCAAAGCCATACAGCCCATCCTGAAACACAGCGATACAAAAGCAATTTTCATTGGCAAGCTGGATGATTTTGCATCACAAACCAATGGCATTCCTTCAAACATTACCCGTATTTCATTTGATGATTATGGCATCAACGAAACATATACATGGAATGAATTAATTGCACAGCATCAGCCATTGGAACCCATCAGCAATCCATCACCCACTGATTTATTTACCATCATCTATACATCAGGCACCACCGGTACATCAAAAGGTGTGATGCATACATTCGGTAATTTTGATACGGTATTAAATCTTGCCATTGCAGAAGTACAGTTACCACACCGTTCTGTTTTGTTTTCTTATTTGCCCATGAGTCATATTGCAGAGCGGATTGGTATTGAACTGAATGGTATTTACTCCGCATCTGTCATCAGCTTTGCAGAGTCCATTGATACATTTGCAGCCAATGTGCAGGAAATTCAGCCGCATGTATTTTTTGCAGTACCCCGTTTATGGGGCAAGTTCAGGGAAGGGATCTTAAAGAAAATGCCGGAGAAGAAATTGAAGTTATTCTTATCCATTCCTGTTCTCAACAATATCATCCGCAAAAAAATAAAACACGCACTGGGTTTATCCAGGGCCACACATATTTACAGTGCATCAGCCCCCATCTCCGTTGATTGGCTGAAATGGTTTGATCAGTTGGGTATTACCATCCTGCAGGCATTGGGTATGACAGAAGATTGTGTGTATGCACATTTTGAACGGCCCTTTGCACATCGCTTTGGTTCCGTGGGCAAACCACTCACCGGTATGCACGTGAAAATTACAGAAGAAGGTGAGCTGAGAGTAAAATCAACTGCCAATACTATTGGTTATTACAAAGAGCCGCAACTTACTGCGGAATTGTTTGATGAAGACGGCTATTTAAAAACAGGGGATATTTGTGAATATGATCATGACGGATTTTTATTTGTAACCGGCAGGTTAAAAGACCACTTTAAAACCGATAAAGGAAAATACATTGCGCCCACACCCATTGAAACAAAACTCCTGGCCAATACAGATATTGAAAATACCTGCGTGGTGGGAACAGGCATTCCGCAACCCATTGCACTTATTACCCTCAGTGAAATGGGTAAAACAAAATCGAAAGAAGAAATTAATGAAAGCCTCGTTCATACAATGAACACCATTAATCCCCTGCTGGAGCATCATGAAAAATTGGAGAAGGCAGTGGTGATGAAGGAAACATGGAGTATTGAAAACGGGTTGCTCACACCTACTTTAAAAGTAAAACGCAACCAGGTAGAAAAAATCCATCAGCAGTTTTATCCGCTCTGGTTTGAGAAAAAGGAGAACGTAATTTGGGAATAATACCGCTTACAATTATTATTTAATCCATAGCTTACTTTCGTTCGGTATTATACATTTAAAAATTTTAATGCTTTTTTATTGAACTATATTATATTTAAAATTGGTATAAAACTTTTCTTTGTGTAAATGCTTCCTTCTTCTGTTATTGAGTTGATGTTTCAAAACCACCGCATCCATATTGCGGCACCACAGGAAGATGCGTTGAAAACCTGGTACACAGCACATGCAGATGAACACCCGTTTCCTTATTGGGCAAAAGTATGGCCCGCAGCAAAGGCGCTTTCAGAATTTATACTTACACATCAGCAGTTAATTGCCGGAAAAAAGGTGATGGAAATAGCTGCAGGGCTGGGATTGCCATCGTTAACAGCAGCAGCATTTGCAAAAGAAGTTATAATTACAGAAGCCGATTCAGCAGCCCTGCCGTTCATCAACACATCCATTACGCTCAATGCATTACAAAATGTTCAAACAAAAATATTTAACTGGAATGAGCAGGAGCCTGTTGATGATTCAGAAATACTGCTCATGAGCGATGTAAACTACAATCCAACTCATTTTCCTCAACTGCTTTTGTTTGTGGAAACACAATGGAGCAGGGGTATCACGATACTTCTCTCCACACCGCAACGCATCATGGCGAAGCCTTTTATTGAAGTGTTAACTCCTTACATCACTCAGCAGGAAGAAATAATGATAAAGGAAAACGGGGAAGAAGTGCTATGCAGTGTGTTCGTACTCAGCAAATCTTCTTCTTTACAGAGTTAATAACTTTTCAGGAAGGTGTTACCTCTCCAATAACTTTTCAAACTTTTTCAGTTCATTGATTTCAGCGCTAGCAAGCGTTTCATTGTTATCATACTTCGCCTTTAAAAATAAAACACGTTTATGCTGCGGGGCTTTCTGCAGAATAGATGCAATCAGTAACCCAACTGCTGCATCCTTTACAAACATAGTATCTGCAACTGCTGTAACGGCACTTCGCTCTCTTGTTAATTTTTGTTTGATGATGGCTTCCAGTGTTGCCAGTTTGGAAGGGTTAACGGAACCAATACGGGAGGCTTTGCCATACAATCCTTCCAGTTGTTTTTTGCTGAGGCTCCCTCTTTCTTCGTATTGCTTTGAAATACTTTGCACAAATGTATCATGCGGTCTTGCATCCAGCACACTCTGCAAAACATCTTTCACAACATCCACATCAATTTTTTTTCGTTGCATAACAGGGTACAATATAGATGAACTCAAACACATAAGCATAAAATCATTATCAAATCTTAACAGTTTCCACATGCTGTTAATAACTAACTTTATGAAATCTAAAGCATAGTACATAATATTGAAACCAGATGGAAGGGTTAGAAGTATCAACCGTTTTTGATACCATATTTGTGAACATGGAATTCTGCTGCACGCTGAAGTGAAACAGGTTCCGCTAAAATGAAAACGCATTGACTGAAACAATTATCAACCTCGAAACCGTAAACCCTATTGAGTTTTTCGGTGTAAACAATGGCAAGCTCGACATCCTTAAAAAGAAATTCCCTCTCTTAAAAATTTTATCAAGGGGCACACAAATCAAACTCAGCGGCAGCCCGGAGCAGGTGGAACAGGCCAAAGAAAAAATTGATTTGCTGGTTGCGTATTTAGAACGCAATGGTCAGCTCACAGAAAATTATTTTGAGCAGATATTGGGTGGCGATGACCAGCAAACCGTTGATGCCTTTATTGAACGCAACCCCAGTGATGTGCTCGTGTTTGGCCCCAATGGCAGAACCGTTCGTGCACGAACACAAAATCAAAAACGCATGGTAACTGCCTGCGATAAAAATGATATTATGTTTGCCATTGGCCCTGCAGGGACCGGTAAAACATATACGGCCGTTGCATTGGCCGTACGTGCACTAAAAAACAAACTCGTTAAAAAAATTATTTTAACACGCCCCGCAGTGGAAGCCGGTGAAAGCCTTGGTTTTCTGCCCGGCGATTTAAAAGAAAAGATTGACCCGTATCTGCGTCCTTTGTATGATGCATTGGATGATATGATTCCTGCAGATAAGCTGGGTTATTATATGAGCACACGTGTTATTGAAATTGCACCGCTGGCGTATATGCGTGGCCGCACATTGGATAATGCGTTTATCATTTTGGATGAAGCACAGAACACAACGGATCTGCAGTTGAAAATGTTTTTAACACGTATTGGCGCCAATGCCAAAGCCATCATCACGGGTGATTTAACGCAGGTGGATTTACCCAAAAATCAACGCAGTGGTTTGGAAAAAGGCATTCGTATTTTAAAGAACATTGATGGCATCAGTCATATTGAACTGGATGAAGAAGATGTGGTGCGTCACCGCTTGGTGAAAGCCATCATCCGTGCTTATGATAAAGACCATCAGTTGGATGAACAGCAGAACCCTTATCGTAATTCAAAGTAGTACTTACTATCCCGCTTTATACAACCGCATCCCGTTTCAATTTAGGAACGGGATTTTTTTTAAGCCATGAATTTTCACAAATGAATACAATTGCCACGAATTACACGAATGAACACGGATGAATACAGAAGAAGTTTTTTGATACCAGCATTTGTTTTTCATGCCTGCCCGAACTTACAAATTCCATTTTTTTGTTACCAGCATTTGTAAGGCGGGGCATCGTCCCTTGCGTCGCACACATCATAGCATGTGCAAATGGCATCATCCTCAGTTCATCAGTATTCTTTTCCGTGTCTTCCCCATTTCCGTGGCAACTAATTATAGGGGCGGGCGAAGCCCGCCCCTATATGCTCTTTGTATTGAAAGAATTTAGCCTTTACTCAGAATCTTTAAAAAAGTAAGGGCTGTGCTCTGGTGGCCTTCTCCTTGGGAGAAGGTCGGGATGAGGCTGCTTTTTTCCCTATTTTTACTCCATGAAAAAAATCTTATTCATCTTTTCCCTTACGCTTGTAATAGTTGCCTGTGAACAGCAACGTGTTCGTCCTGATGATGCATTGGAAACTGCCCGTGAGTTTGTACGCAGTTCCCTGGATGGTGATTATAAATGGGCCAATGAATTATTATTGAAAGACAGTGTAAACAGCTATGAGCTGGAAGTGCTTGAAAAAAAATACAAGACCCAAATGAGTGCGGCCGATAAAGAAGGATATAAAAAAGCTTCGATTATTATTCACTCTGTTGAAAATGCAAGTGACAGTGTGGTGATTGTAAACTACAGTAACTCATTTAAAAATAAACCACTGCCACTCAAAGTAGTAAAAAAAGACGGCAAGTGGCAGGTAGATTTGAATTATACGTTTACGGGAAATTTATAGATAATTTTTTATGAGAGGCAGATTGTTCATATGGTCATTTGTATATATATCTTTTTTATCCGCACTATCAATCTATTGGGCAAATAATTATCAGCAATTCATATCAAGAAAAGGCGGAGAATTAATAAGTTTTGTAAAATACCTTCTTCTTGTTTCTTACTTATTTCTTTTCCTTATTCAATTTGTTGTAAAGAGAATCAATTTTATTTTACTATTGATTCAACCAATTAGTGTTTTGCTTTTATCATTTGTAACAGGCATTATTTTTTTACTTATTTCTGGTCTTGAGGGAATCGCAAAGTACAATATTTTAACCTTCGGTTTTGCTTACACTGTCATTACAATTCTATTCATTTACCTATTTTGGTATAAAAATATTACTCGAGATTCAAATGCTTAAAAACCTACTCCTCGTTGGTCTCGGTGGTGCAGCAGGAAGCATCCTGCGTTCATTGTTTGCGATTTGGTTTAAGCACAGCAGTTTTCCGTTGGCAACTTTATTGGTTAATATCATTGGTTCCTTTGTAATAGGAATGGTGATTGCTGTTTCTCTGCGCAATCCATCATATGATGCCAATTGGAGATTGTTTCTTGCAACAGGTTTATGCGGCGGCTTTACTACCTTCTCTGCATTTAGTGCAGAAAATCTGCAATTAATTCAACAGGGAAGAATGGGGCTGTTTGCAGTTTATGCTGTTGGAAGTGTGCTCTTGGGTTTATGGGGAGCATGGCTGGGATTTCTTATTGCTAAATAAACAATAATTCGTTATACGAAGTTTCCGCACTTCGCATTTTGTGCAAACAGTTTTCAACAGCTTCAAAAAGCTGAACAATATTCATTAGCCGGTTCTGTTGCGCAAAGCATTACCGCTCAATGGCAGGCGGATAGGAGTGTATACCCCGCTGAAGATTTTGTGCAGAGCTCTGTGGCGGAGTAGGAACGGATAGCCGCAACATCAGCCCATTCCTGCACAACAACACACTGCCCCAACCCCCTTATTGCACACTATTCTTCTTTGTTTTTTTGATTCCTGCCCTTTGGATTTTGTTTTTTGGTTCTTGGCTATTTTTTAAGGTACTTCGCAGCCAATAAGAAACGTGTATGACGCAACCCAACAAAAAAGACGCACTGGGCAAGGGAATCCGCTCCCTGCTGCAAAGCATTGATGAAGATTTGAAAACTACGGCCGGGCAACTCAAGCCCACCGTGCAGGAAGCAGTTACCGGGGTGCTCCGCATTTCGGTAGATGATGTGGAAGTGAATCCCAAACAACCCCGTCATGATTTTGATGAACAGGCGATGCAGGAGTTGGCTGACAGTATTAAAATGCATGATATTATTCAACCCATCACTGTTTCAAAAACGGCAGCAGGCAAGTACCGTTTAATTGCAGGCGAACGCAGATGGCGTGCTTCTAAACTGGCTGGCTTTAAAAATATTCCTGCTTATATACGCCAGGCTAATGATGCTGAACTTTTAGAACTGGCATTATTGGAAAATTTGCAACGTGAAAATTTGAACGCTATTGAAATTGGCTTGAGTTATAAACGCCTGATGGATGAACTGGGTTACACACAGGAGCAGGTGGCTGAACGCATGGGCAAAGACAGAACCACCGTTACCAATTACATCCGTTTATTAAAACTGCCGCCTGATATTCAACTGGCGGTGCGCAGTGGTATGTTAAGCATGGGCCATGCAAGAGCATTAATTAATATTGATACCGTGGATAAGCAGTTGTATGTGTACCGGCTCATTAAACAAAAAGAACTATCTGTTCGTGCTGCGGAAAAAGTGGTACGTGACCTGTACCGGAAAGAGCCTGTTAAAAAAGAAGTAAAAAATGAATGGCAGGAAGCCTTCCGTAAAATTGAAGATAACTTAGCACAGCAATACAGCACCAAAGTAAAAGTGCAGCACAGCAAAAAAGGAAATGGCAGTATTACCATTGAATATTTTTCGCTGGAGCAGTTTAACCACATCCTCAAACAAATGGGTATAAGTGTTGATTGATTTTTTGATATGAAGATTTTGTTTCAATTGATAATTTATTGTTGTTGCACGCTGGCGATGGTGGCGCAGAAAAAAGATACCGTTACCGTTTCGCAGCAGCAGGCCGCTTCCGGCATGTTAAAAGATACTGCAGCAAAGGCGGACAGTGTTAAGAAAAAAGCACCGCACAGCGCCCGCAAAGCAACCATCCGTTCTGCTATCATTCCCGGATGGGGGCAGGCCTATAATAAAAAATACTGGAAGGTTCCCATTGTGTGGGGTGCATTGGGTACCTGTATTGGCTTTTTTATTTATAACCGCAATGAATATGTGGATGCAAGAGATGCTTACCGTTTAAAATTTGATACTACTATTTCAGCAACTGAAGCATTGGCAAGAATGAAACCAAAGTTTCGCCCGGTTGATCCGGAAGGGATACGGGTGTACAGGAATGGTGTGCGGCAAAATGTAGATTACTCGGTACTGGCATTTTTAATTAGCTGGGGATTGAATGTGGTGGATGCAACGGTGGATGGGCATTTGAAAGAATTTAATGTAAATGATAATTTATCCATGCGTATCAATCCATCTTATATTCCGCAAACAAGACAAGCCAGCTTGAGCATTGTGATGCGGTTTGGTAAGTAATGTCAGGGATTGTTTGATTGCTCGTTCTTGTGCCTTTGCTCTTATACCTTATACCTTGCACCTTGTAACTTGCACCTTGTGCCTTGAACATTGTATCTTGAAATTTAATTTTATGAAACTTGCATTAATCGGTTACGGAAAAATGGGGAAGGCCATTCATGAAATTGCGAAAGAGCGTGGTCATGAAGCAGTGCTGATTATTGATTTGGACAATGTGCATGAACTTACTGCTGAAAACATAAAGAAGGCAGATGTGGCCATTGAATTTACAAGTCCGCACACGGCGTTTAATAATGTGCGTTTTTGTTTGCAGCAGGGTGTGCCTGTTGTATGCGGCAGTACCGGTTGGCTGCAAAAGCTGGATGAAGTAAAAAAAATTGCGGCAGCACATCATACAGGGTTAATTGTGGCCAGTAACTTTAGTGTGGGCGTAAATATTTTTTTTGAAATCAACAAACGGCTGGCACAGTTGATGAATCAGCATAAAGAATACAATATTCATCTCACAGAAATTCATCATACGCAAAAAAAGGATGCACCCAGCGGTACTGCTATTAGTTTGGCAGAGCAGATATTAGAACAGGTTGGCCGCAAAACAAAATGGGTAAATGATGTTGCATTAAATGCCAATGAGCTCAGCATCATCAGTGAACGGATTGACCCTGCACCCGGCACGCACACAGTAAAATACAGCAGTACTGTGGATGATATTGAAATTACCCACACTGCTCATAACCGCACCGGTTTTGCATTGGGCGCTGTGCTGGCGGCTGAATTTTTAAAAGGCAAAGAAGGGTTTTTTGGAATGAAAGAAGCGCTTAACTTGTAAGGGCGGATATTCTATTTTTTTCTTGAAAATAAATGACAGCTCCGTTTTTAGGCTAATTAAATATGCCGGTGCACATAGGCATATTTATGTTTATTTTGCAGTATGCTTTCAAAGAAAACCCAGTATGCATTCCAGGCGCTCAGTTTCCTGGCGCAGCAAAAAAATAATGAGCCCCAACTCATTGCCGAAATTTCAAAAAAGAAAAAAATTCCGCTCAAGTTTCTTGAAAACATTTTACTCCAGCTCCGCAAGGATGGTATTTTAGAAAGTAAAAAAGGAAAGGGTGGTGGTTATTATTTTCAACTCAAACCAAAACAGGTAACCCTTGCACGTGTTATCCGCCTGCTGGACGGGCCGATTGCACCACTCAGTTGTGTGAGCCTGCATTTTTATGAACGTTGTAAAAACTGTGATGAAAAACATTGCGGTCTGCATGATATGATGGTGAAAGTGCGGGATGCCAATTTAAAAATACTCGAAACGAAAACCATTGCCGACCTTGTGCCGAAATGAAAAACTTAATTGCTGATTGTCTGTAAACTGTTTCGGTTTGCTTTTTTCTTTTAACTTTTGCATTTTTCCTTCATGCTCAAAACTGTTTCCATTATTGTTACCGGCAAAGTACAGGGTGTGTGGTACCGCAGGTACACGGCCGATAAAGCAAAGGAGTTGCACATAACCGGATTTGTACAAAACATGCCGGATGACTCTGTTTATATTTTGGCCACGGGCGCTGCTGAACAATTAGATGCATTGGTGCAATGGTGTTATACCGGTTCGCCCAAAAGTAAAGTGGAAACTGTGGAAGTAAAAGAAGAGAATCTGCAGGGTTTTGAAAGTTTTGAGATAGAGCGGTGATAGAAAAAAGATAGTTGCAGTTTCCATCGCCTGCGGGTCATAAACAAAGTAGTTCGTAGGCGATGTCTGTGCGCAAGGCTTTTGTGCAACGGCTGCACGACTTGCCGTGTTACGGAGACAGGAGCACGCAGCAATATTTAATCAGCAAAGTACATCCATTAACAACGGCGAGTCCTGCTTTGCCAAACACAAATCCATAAGCAGAGACCTCGCCTGAGAATATTTTTTGATCAGTTCAACTTTATTCAACAAATAACAGTTTCTAACTTCACAAATGGGAAAAAGAAATTCAACAATCTGCGAGTAAAACAATAATAATATGGGGATAAATGACTTGATAATTGTGAAAGCAAAAATCACCATGAAGACGACATCAGAAGGTGGCAGACAATACGGCTTTAAATCGGGTTATAGACCTAACCATGTATTTGAGTTGCAGAACGATTTACAAAACTTAAAAACTTACATTGGCGACATACAGTTTGACGACCAGGAATTAATAGAACCTGGTGAGACTAAAATTGTGACAGTAAGATTTTTAAAAGTGCCGCAGGTTGAAAAATATATTAGGGTTGGGCAAAAGTGGTTTATTAATGAGGCAGCAAGGACATTGGGCTTCGGAGAAATTTTGGAAGTATAAAACTGCCTGCAACAGGCGGGTTGGCAATGCTTAAAGCGGCATCATTTAACCAATGAGTTTAAAAGGACAAACAGTAAGAATTATTGTAAGTGAACCCTGGGACTGGAAAGAAAATCTTTTCGGAACTATTGTTTCTGACCGTGACAGCGACAAACTTTTAGTAAAACTGACAAAACCCATTACTGGTAAAAAGTTGACGAATGATTTAATAGAACTTAGTCCGAGATATGAGAAAACGGCTTTTAAACCCTTATCTCAATATAATTCTGTAACAGTTGGTGGTGCACTTGTAACAGAAAATTCAGACGGGTTTGATTACATTATTATCGGCAGTGTAACAATAGACTAAGAATGATCATCAGAAGTATTTTGAATATAGCTTCATTAGGGCTTATCTATTATTTGCCTGCTGACACCACTATCCCTATCTTTCCTCCACCTTTTTAATCTGCCTTCTTTCCACCACAGCATTAACAAACAACCACAGCGGTATCATTAAAAAACAAAGCCCGCTTACAAGAGGCAGGTTCAGCAATGCAAACAGCAAACTCAGTAACCCCAAAAACACCTGTACCAGTGCATCCCGTTTTTTAGAACGCAATACAACAAGCTCCTGGCCGCTTAATTCCAATTTTTGCTTTCTTGCAAACACATAACGGTAAAGCAGAAAAAACAGGAACCAGATCACTGCATAACCCAAACTGAAAAAAATAATAAGCAGCGGAAACTCTTCCTGCAAAATCACCGTTTCACCTTTGGTAACCACTTGTTCAAAATAATTGATGTGCAATACAAAACCCAGCAAGAGGGAAAACAAAAATTTGAGCGGATATACATAAAACAGCAGCAAAACCAGCAAACAAAGATTGAGCAGTATCACCTTTGCATCATTCAAACCGTAACTGCGGAAATAATTGTTCTGCAAATACCAGAAAAAAAACACAAGGCTCACCGTAGCCAGAAAAGGAAAGAACTGCAGCATGATATGCTTCAACTCAGAAAATGTTTGGGGTACTTCCAAACTCATAATGAGCAGGGAAACCGTAAAGGCAAACACTGCATCGCTCAACGCTTCTATCCTGTAGATTTCCTTTCCACGGATGGTGGTTTTGCCATGTTGATGAAACAGTTTTTTGCGCAGCATGTGCGAAAGTTAGCAGATGCCCGTTGCCGCATTTATGATTTGCATAACCTGTAAAAATGATTCCAAACAGAAAAGCCGCCCAAAACATGAGCGGCTCTTCGTACTTCGTACCTCTTACTTCGTACTTCGTACCTCTTACTTCGTACTTCATACCTCTTACTTCGTACTTCGTACCTCTTACTTCGTACTTCGTACCTCTTACTTCGTATTTCTTCATCCCAGTTTCTTCTTCAAATTTTCATCCAGTGCATCTAAAAATTCTTCAGTGTACAAATAATGCTCACCATGATTTACTTTATTACCATGAATACATACGGCTAGATCTTTCGTCATCTTTCCTTCTTCCACTGTTTCAATACAAACTTCTTCCAGTGCATTGGCAAAATCAATCAGTGGCTGGTTGTTATCTAATTTACCACGAAAGGCCAGGCCACGTGTCCATGCAAAAATGCTGGCAATAGGATTGGTGCTGGTGGGTTTTCCTTTCTGGTATTCACGGTAATGACGGGTAACAGTGCCATGCGCCGCTTCTGCTTCCATCACTTTACCATCGGGTGTAATTAAAACAGAAGTCATCAAACCAAGTGAACCAAAACCCTGTGCCACTGTATCACTCTGCACATCGCCATCATAATTTTTACAGGCCCAAACAAAATTGCCATTCCATTTTAAAGCGCTCGCCACCATATCATCAATTAAACGGTGTTCATACGTAATACCGGCAGCATCATACTGTGCTTTAAATTCATGCTGATAAATTTCTTCAAAAATATCTTTAAAGCGTCCGTCATATTTTTTTAAGATGGTGTTTTTGGTTGATAAATACAAAGGCCATTTTTTATTCAATGCCATATTAAAACAACTGCGTGCAAAACCTTTAATGCTTTCATCGGTATTGTACATACTCATGGCCACACCATCGCCTTTAAAATTGAATACTTCAAAAGTTTGAGGTGCACTCCCATCTTCAGGAGTAAATGTCATCGTTAATTTTCCTTTGCCTTTAATCACTGTATCAGTAGCACGGTACTGATCACCAAATGCATGACGGCCCACAATGATTGGCGCTGTCCAGTTGGTAACAAGCCGTGGAATGTTTTGTATAACGATGGGTTCACGAAACACCGTGCCATCAAGAATGTTTCTGATAGTACCGTTGGGACTCTTCCACATTTGTTTCAGCTTAAATTCCTGCACACGCTGTTCATCAGGAGTAATAGTGGCGCATTTAATACCCACACCAATTTCTTTAATGGCATTGGCAGCATCAATGGTTACCTGGTCGTTGGTGGCATCACGGTGCTCCACACCAAGATCATAGTATTTGATATCCACTTCCACATAAGGGAGAATCAATTTTTCCTTGATAAACTTCCAGATGATCCTTGTCATTTCATCGCCATCCAGTTCCACCACAGGATTGGCCACTTTAATTTTTGCTGCCATTGCTTGAATTGGTTTTGTTGTTTTAAGGAAGGCAAATATAACCCCTAATTGAATTCAGTGAGTGGTTTTGAGCAGCAGCGCTGAGGCATTTTACAATGGAAGGCAATACCAATTCGCTATTCACTCCATTACCAGCGTGCAACAATTTTAAAATTGATGAGCCTTGGTGTGAGGCGGTTGGGCACGGTAAAAATATTATTGGAAAAATCTTTGATGAGCAAATAAGAAATGGTATTGGCACGGTCAATTACATTAAACACTTCCAAACTGGCCCAGATGTTTTGAAAATTACGGAAGGGGCTGTGGCTGCGGCGGTTGCTTTTTTCAGCATCCAGCAGCAGGGCGCTGAAACCAAAATCAACACGTATATACGGATCAATAAACAATGCATTCCGGTATTTAACACTGCCGGGAATATTGTAAGGCAGGTTAGAACCATAGAGCATGTTCATGGTGAATTTAAAATTTTTATTGGTGGCTAAGTAATCCTGGTAAAACAAACCAACGGTTATTAAACGGTCAGTGGGCCGGCGCAACCATCCACCCTGCACCAATGTGCTGTCAACCGGGCGGCGTAATGAATCTAATTTATAATTATACCATTGATCGTTATCAAGATTTTCCCTGGTACGTATCAAACCAATACTCAGCCAGCTTTCAGCATCTTTCACCAGTTCACCAAACAAACGTGCTTCAATACCTGCTGCGTATGCTTTTGCATTATTGGCGCCGAGGTAACGGATGCGTACATTGTCCACATCATAAGGCACTACATCCCATAAATTTTTATAATAGGCTTCCACCTGCAGTTTAAACGGACGGTTGCCCCAGCCTTTAAAGTTGTAATCAATGCCGGTTACAAACTGCACACTTTTTTGTGCTTTAATACTGGTGTTTACTTTTCCGTTATAATCACGCAACTCCCTGTAAAAAGGAGGTTGATGATAAGCGCCAGCAGCAGCACGGAAAATAAGATCACGTTTCCATTGCGGTTTAAATGCAAACTGCACACGGGGCTGCAACAGCAATTCATTGTTCAATGTATTATAATTGTAACGGAGGCCCACCTGCAATGTCATTTTCAATGAATCATTAAGAATAATATTGTCCTGCACATAACCATGCAAACGAATAAAGTTGAGGGAAGCGGCAGACTTGATCACTTTTGCAAACTGCAGTTGATTGGGGTTGAAGGGAAGTGTATAACCGGCACTGTCCTGCAGTTCCCATTCATTTAATTTATCAGTGATGGTTTGGCGTTCAATGGTGTGGCCCCACTGATAAAAATGTTTTCCTTTTTCCAAACTTCCTTTGTGCGTGGCGCTTGCCAGGTCAATATTAAGTTTATTGCGTGCATAGTTTTGAAACACACCGGCACCCAATGGATTGGTGATTAATCCAAAGGTGGCACGGCTGCGGTCAAAATCACGTTCACCAAATAAATAAGCGCCTGCTATATCAAAACTTTCCTGCTCATTGTTATTGAAATAACTGAGCATCCATTTTAATTTTAATTTTTTTGTGGGTTGATAAGTTGTGGCGAGCCCCGCCATATTTGTTTTATACGCATCAATTTCACCGCCTGCAAAATAAACATCCAAACCAAGATTGGCAGTAAAGAAAGGAGAGAATACGGATGATGTTTGCTGGCTGAACTGCGGTTGCAGTTTGAATTGGGTTTTGGAAAGATTGCCCATCGCCTCAAACAACCATTTTGTTTTTGGCTGCCAGGTAATATAGGCCTGCGCATCGTTGCTGGAAGGGATATAACTTCCCTTCACCTGCTGGCTGCTTAATAAATTTTGATTGCTTCGGTTACGCACACCAACAATATAAGTAACCTTATCATCCTTAGATGAACCTTCCAGATGAACACCCTGTTCTAACAAAGACACATATGCAGAACCACCAAAACGTTTTGGACGTTTGTATTGAATATCCAGTACGGAACTCATCTTATCACCAAAGCGGCTTTGAAAGCCACCATTGTAAAATGTAACGTTGCGCACCATTTCTGCATTAATGAAGCTCAAACCCTCCTGCTGTCCCTGCCGTACGAGATAAGGACGGAACACTTCAAAATCATTTACATAAATTAAATTTTCATCATAATTACCGCCACGTACGGAGTATTGTGATGAAAGTTCATTGTTGCTGTTGACAAATATTTTAATCAACGCTTCAATACCACCAGTTGCGGAGGGAAGCACGAGTGCATTTTTTGGGTTGATGCGTACGGCGCCTGCCTCTGCACGGATACGGTCGTCCTTTACAATAATTTCTTCCAGTGTATTAACGCCACGTTCCAGCCGGATGATGACATTCTCCGTTTCACCTTCATTTAAAAAGAAATTTCTTTTATAGGATTTATAGCCGGTGTAAGAAAAAATAAGTGCAAAGGCTTTGTCTGTTGGCACTGTAATGGTGAATCTTCCGCTGTCGTTGGTGGTAACACCCATTGTGCGGCCCAGGATGCTTATGGAAACTCTTGCCATGGGGTTTTCATGTTCATCCAGTACCTGGCCTGTAACGGTTGCCGGTTTTTTTTGAGCAATAGCAGAAAGGGTAAGCAGCAGGTAAGCAGTAAACAGTAAAATGGTTTTGGTTGCCTTCATCGGGAAATAAAACTAAAGCTTTCTGACGAAACGGAAACAGAAGCTGTTTATTATTTAAAAGTCAGTTTTTGGGTTTATTCAACGTTGTTGAAGATGTAGCAGCCTTTTCTTTCTCAACACTTGCAATGATTTCATCTACAGTTTCTTTTATTTCAGAGCCTGCTTTTTCATATTCCCCCGGCAGTTCTTCTTTCATAAACCAGGCCAGGACATAATAAACAGGTTGCATGTATTTCATGAGCAGGCTGTTTTCTTTTTGAAATGCTTTTAACAGGAAATGGTATTGCCCAAGTAAAATTAAATGCAATACTAATTCTATTGCTTTGTCTTGACCTGATTGAAAATATTCATTTTGGTTAAAAAGAATAGTTGCCTGATTAAGTGATTCATTTATTTTATTCTTTGTAAATAAAAGATAAATGTAATTGTGCATTGCCTTTACATTTCCTTTTTCAATGGCTTTAAGGTAAAACTCTTCGGCTTTGTCAAAATCTTTTCTTTCATCTGAATAAAGAATAGCGATGTTATTGAGTGCACTTATATTTCCTTTTTCAATGGCTTTGAGGTAAAACTCCTCGGCTTTGTCAAAATCTTTTCTTTCATTTTGATAAAGTGTTGCGATGTTAAAGAGTGCATCCACATATCCTTTTTCAATGGCTTTGAGGTAAAAATATTCGGACTTGTCAAAATCTTTTCTTTCATTTTTATAAAGACTAGCAATATTATTGAGCGCCATTATATTTCCTTTTTCAATGGCTCTGAGGTAAAACTGTTCAGCTTTGTCAATATCTTTTAGCAATATGTAATAAAAGTTTCCAAGATTATATTCGGCATCTAATTCATTCTTTTCAAGAGCAGTTAGGAAGAAGGTTTCCGCTTTCTTTATATAACCTGTTTCAAAGTTGTTGACAGCTTTTTTTGTAAAGGAGTTATTGTTTATATTTTCTGACAAAGCATGAATTATTTTAGCCCATTCCTGCTTTTCATTTTTCTGCAAAAAGCGTTCTGTATTGTCCAATAATTTCTTTTTAGTGCCTTCTTCAATGCCATCAATATTATGCAGGGCAATGGCTTTGTAATATGCTGCTTTTGTGGAGTAGGTATCATTTTCTAAACATGCAATTTGTTTGTTTGCTATTTCCTTCAGTTCATCATGTGTGCACCATGTTTCTAAAAACCGTATCAGCCAGAGCACCTGTTCTTTTGTATTTTTTCTGCCATGCCGCATAAGGTACCAGATGTTAAAAAACCGTTCTCTTATGCGGTATGCTTTTTTACGTTTACCCAGATCAATGGTTTCCACCAACTGGTTTTCTTCTAATTGTTTTAACTGTGCAGATACCTGGTTGCTGGCAAGGTTTTCCCTGTACAGTTTACTTTGTTCCAGTATTTCACTGGCAGTAAGCGGCTCCCATGCCCTTGCCAGTGTATCCATAATCTTTTGCTGCTGTGGTTTTAAGGCATCCATCCGTTCTTTGTAAAGCGGCGATACCCTGTCAGTAAGTTCTTCCAAATCTTCAAATGTGTTACCGTTATCAGAATCAATCAGTATTTCAAACAGCAATACAAGGGTGCGTGGCACACCGCCGGTTATTCTCCGCAGCACTTCCACACGTTCAGGATGTTCTTTAATAATCTTTTCAATTTTATCATAGGCATTATAATTAGATGCAAGGGCTTTCATTAAATCAGTAGCTTCTTCTTTTAAGAGGGGTTCCAGTTTTAACTGGTAAAAAAATTCAAAAAACGGTTTATCATACCTGAACGTGTGTTCCAGCATTTGTGAAGAAGCGCCAATAAGGAGGAAATGCGGAGAGGTCATTAAAATCTCACGGAAGCGGTGGTTTTCCTGGTTGGTAAATTTATTAAACAGGTCGCCGATATTATCAATAAGCAGTACAACTCTTTTACCGGTAGTTTTTAGTTGTTGCGTAAGCAGGTTAAAACTAATACGTTCATAATCCTTTTCTTTTTCATGTGTGAGCATATTGTCTTTTAAACCTGCAAACCCTTTGTCAATACTTTCAAGATAAAGGGCAGTTTCCTCCCATAAATCAGGTAAGCAGCCAATTTGATATTGCTCCTCAGAAAAACGGACCGGCAGTAAATACCGGTTCAGGTTGCGGTCATCTTCCATTTCATATTTCAACCGCAACAGCAGGGTTGTTTTTCCCATGCCCCGCTGGCCCACCAGTAAAAAATGCTGCGGTGCCGTATCCCTTGAAGATGATTTTATGATTTTAAAAATCTTTTCAAAAAGATCTTTTCTTATGGCAAATGTTGCAATAAGCATTTCTTTTGTTTCTTCATCGGGGTTGAAGACAAACCGTTTTCTGCGTGTTACTTCCACCATCTTTTTAATATTGGAGAATAGAATTTGTAAAAATTGTTTTCTTCTACTATATACCCATCATGCTTCAGTACTTCAATAACAGTATCCAACTCTGCTCTTGCATCGTATTTCTCCGCCATATTCAGTGCTTTGGCATAATCTGTATCACTATTGTTTTTTACAGCCAGGAGAAATTCATCAACAAATTTCCCCAACTGCGGCGACTTAAATACTTTTTGCAGCCTGTCTTTAAAATGCTCAAAGTAAATATTACCATTCTCAATAATTTTTTCGAATGCAGCATCCACCGTTTTTGTTGTAATAACATGGCCGTTTGTTTGCAGGTCGGCCAGTTCTCTTACCATCAGTTGAAAATAAAAAGGTATCCACCATTCCAGTTTTGCAAGTATGTAATTGATGATTTCTTCAGATGGTGTTTGATTGCACTCTTCCTTTAAGAGGAGTGTAATTAAAAGTGTTGCTTCTTCTTTACTAAGTGCATTGATTTTAATTTCTCTCAG
Organism: Chitinophagaceae bacterium; assembly: GCA_019747705.1. Lineage (GTDB taxonomy): Bacteria > Bacteroidota > Bacteroidia > Chitinophagales > Chitinophagaceae > Lacibacter. Next base: position 56,210 of record JAIEQM010000026.1, read on the forward strand.
GTCGTTAATTTTATCAGTTGCCTGTATTCTTTTTACAGCAGTAAATAACCCGATTGAACCCGTGTAAACAAATTGAATTTTTTCCTGGAAAACAGGGTTTTGCCGTAACGATCTGTTCTGGCTTAAGAAATGAACAGCAGCTTCAAGCCCGTGTGCTTCCTGTATTTTTTCGATGGTGATCGGAAACTCATCAATGAGCATCAATATCTTTTTTCCTTCGAGTTTTATGTCTGTAAGAAATTCATTCAACTCTTCAAAGTAGGTTTTCTTTTCCTGCTTTGTTATGTCAAGTCCAACAGGGCCGATAGAAATGCCTGCAATTCTTCCCGTCCATTTTTTTAGCTTCTCTTTTATCGAATGGTTAAAAAAACCAAACGCTTCAATCTTATCTGCGTCCAGTATTGCATGGAGTATAACTTTAAAAAAATCTTCGGATGAAGTGATGGCTTCGGTGTCAGAAAAAACAGCATAGTAATTTTCATCCGGGGCATCTACAAGGTCAAGTAAAATTGATGATTTCCCAACTCTTCTTGGGGCAGAAATAAGAAGGTTCTCGTTGGAGGCTACCGCTTTTAAAATTTTGGCTCTGATCAGTGGTCGTTTAAAAAACTGCTCTTTTCTTGCAGGCGAGCCTGTTATCGTTTTCATGCAATAATATTTTTGCAAACTTAAGTTGCAATTTATTTATTGCCAAATAATCTTGCAATTATTTTATTGCTTAATTTTAATGAATTGATTTTAAGATGGTTATTGTTTCAGTTGGATTCTTTGCTTTAAACACCGTATTGCCCGCCACCAGCACAGTAGCGCCTGCCTCCACAATTGATTGGGCATTTCCCAGGGTAACACCACCATCAATTTCAATATCCACCTTCAAATCTTTTTCATCAATCATCCTGCGGAGCTGTTTTATTTTACCGATGGTGTTGGGAATAAATGCCTGTCCGCCAAAACCCGGGTTTACACTCATCATACAAACCAAATCAATATCAGCAAGAATATCTTTTAACACATCAACCGGTGTATGAGGGTTGATGGCAACTCCTGCTTTCATACCCAGGCTTTTTATTTGCTGGACATTGCGGTGCAGGTGGGTGCATGCTTCATAATGCACCGTGAGAATGTCGGCTCCTGCTTTTTGAAATGCTTCGGCATATTTTTCCGGTTCAAGAATCATGAGGTGCACATCGCATATCTTATTGGTTGCTTTTCGAAAAAACTCCACCAGCATGGGACCAAAGCTGATATTGGGTACAAAGCGGCCATCCATTACATCCAGGTGATACCAGTCGGCAACACTTTCATTGAGCATATTGCAATCAGCCTGCAGGTTGAGGTAGTTGGCAGAGAGGAGCGAAGGGGCAATGATGGGCATAATTGATTTATTCAGTGGGTTGATAAAAATTATTTTGCAACAGATAGTTTATAAGAACTTGTACAAATGTATCTGCTTCATTGGTTAGTTCTTCTGTGAACTCTTTGCTTACTTCAGCAAAATCAAGATAATCACTGTCTTGCCTGTAATTAAATAAAATGGAGTAGAACCGGCCTTCATTCTTATGAATAATTCCGGGTTTAATAAAAAACTCACCAAACACCTGTTTTACACCTGCATGTGATTTTACTTTGATATCTTTTGTAAGTAAAACTGCATTTACTGCATAAAAACAGGCATAATAAAGCCGGTTAACAGCAGCATCATAATGCCCATTATTCAACAGGCTCCTTGCTGCGGCCAGCGAGTTAACAGCTCTTTTTATTCTGTATTGAATTAATGTACCGGAGTTATGATCGGCCATGTTTGTTACTAAAGTGTAATGCCATCTTGTTTTATGTTAAAATAAAATGGCGTGGAGAAATAACGATTGTTCCAGTCGCTGCTGGAAAGGATAACAGATGATATTGGATAACCTGTTTCCAGTTCCACATCATATAATTCAGAAATGATGTGTTTTTTATCCATGTCGGAAACAATTATATTTTGTGATAAAATAAGTAAATCAATATCACTGTCGTCCCTGTTATCGCCTCTTGCGTAGGAACCAAACAAAATAATTTGAGCACCCGGCTCAGCTTTTTGAACTGTTTGTTTGATGCGTTGTATGATTTCTTTTGACAATGCCATAGTGTAAATTACTTAATTCATTTTAATTCTTCCAGCCTCTTCAATCCTTCCCGTGCTTCACTTAAATTCTGATCCAGTGCCAGTGCCCTTTTGAAATTATCAATGGCATCCTGTTTTTTATTCATCTTTTCTTCAGCCCTGGCCATCCAGTAATAACCATCTGCAAATTTATTGCTTACTTCTGTGCTCTTGTTAAATACCTTCCATGCTTCTGTATAATTACCGCCATCATAATACACCAGGCCTTTTTCAATATATGCATCGAGATATGAATAATCTTCACGGATAATCTGTGTAAACTGCTCAAGGGCTTTTGCACTGTTTTTAACTTTGGTATAATAAATCCCCTTCATCAGTAAAACATCTGATCGCAAACGAACCGCTGCAGGGTTCTTTAATAACCGGTCGCACAATATCAATGCATTTTTATTTCCTGTTTCAGCAAACAGGTTGGCGGCACGCATTTCTGCTTTAATAAAAATGCCGGCTTTGTTCACCGCTTTGTTATAAAAAGCAATAGCGCCGCTGGTATCGCCACTGCGTTCCAGCGCATCAGCTTTCATATACAGCCAGCCGGGGTTGGTACTGTCTTTTTTCAGCAGCATCTCAATTTGAGAAAGCGCTTTCTCCGTTTGATTGCCCTGCACCAATTTTTCAATCATCTGCTCACGAACAGTATCTGCCAAAGTACTGTCGCCCAGCATTTGCTCATCCACCGTTGTTACGGGTATTTTTTCAGGGGTATTTATTTTTTCCGGCTTCGCTGAGTTATTGCAGCTCACCGCCAAAAGCGCCAGCGCTGCTGTATAAAAAATTTTGAACAAATGCATGCTGCAAAGCTAAATGAAATTCAGCTTTATACATTTTACAAATTCCCGACATTTGTGCCCCTGTAACCCAATACATTTACAAAAATCTGTTTGAATGAAACGTTTGATCATACCATCTTTTGTACTCCTGCTGGCTGTGTGCATGCTGGCTTTCCGTATCGGAAAAACTGCTATACTTCCTGCAGCATCCGGCGATACATTGCTGTATCCTGATGAAAAGCATTTTAAAAATATACAGCAGCTCACTTTTGGCGGTGATAATGCAGAAGCGTATTTCAGCTATGATGGACAGTGGCTTATTTTCCAGCGTACCAACCCCAAAGAAGGAATTATGTGTGATGAAATGTTTATTGGTAAGCTGCCAAAGCCCGGCGAAAAATTTACATATAAACGGGTAAGCACCGGCAAAGGAAGAACTACCTGCGGCGCTTTTATGAAAGATGGGAAACACATCATCTATGCAAGCACGCACCTGGGTGCCGATACCTGTCCGCCTGTTCCCGACCGCAAAAAATATGGTAACAGATACATCTGGCCACTGTATGACAGTTATGATATTTTCATGGCCGACCTCAACGGAAAAATTGTAAAGCGTTTAACAAAGAGTAAAGGTTATGATGCAGAAGCAACACTCTCACCTGACGGGAATTCGATGATTTATACCAGCGATAAGGATGGTGATATTGATCTTTATATCATGAATTTGAAAACCGGCAAAGAAAAACGTGTGACTAATACTTTGGGTTATGATGGTGGTGCATGGTTTAGCCCTGATGGTAAAAAAATCATCTGGCGTGCAAGCCGCCCCAAAACAGAAGCAGAAATAAAAGAATATAAAGAATTGCTGGCAGAGAATTTAGTAGCTCCCACAAACATGGAAGTTTTTGTTGCAGATGCTGATGGAAAAAATATAAAACAGGTAACTCATTTCGGGCAGGCCAACTGGGCGCCGGCTTATTTTCCTGACAGTAAGCGGATCATCTTTGCCTCCAACCAGGAATACAAAAGAGGCTTTCCTTTTAATTTGTATTCTATCAATGAAGATGGAACCAACCTTCAAAAAATTTCTCACGAAAAAATATTTGATGCCTTTGCCATGTTCAGCCCGGATGGTAAGAAGATTGTGTTTTGCAGCAACCGCAATAACGGAGGCACAAGAGATACAAACATTTTTGTGGCCGATTGGGTGGAGTAGGAGCCCCCTCCGCCCCAAAGGGCAATGTCATTAAGTTAAGTGTTTCGTCATTTCGACGTAAGGAGAAATCTCCCAAACTTCAAGCGTAACAAATTTTATGAGACCTCTCCCTACGGTCGAGGTGACGCTTAACTTAATGACATTGCCCAAAGGGGGTACTTCAGGGCACAGCCCTGACTTTTTCACAGACTTTAATAAAGGGTAACGTCCTGTTAGAATCAAGATTTCTATCGAAGAATTTTATTGCCAATTTTTTTCATGTGTTTATTTTTTATTTTAAATTATTGCCACTACTTGTCCCGCTTTTGCGGGATAGTATGCCCATAATCATTCCTGATTTGTATGTTTTGCTTATGGGCATTTCATAACATTTTCGTATGATTACTTAGGAACACTTTATCATCCTGTTACAATGAAATCGCATCAAACACAAAAAATACTATAAAGTAAAAGGCAGAAGTTTCATTAACTGTCTGCCTTTCATTTTGGAATTTGTTACTTGGTTCTTGGTTTCTTAATTTGTTATTTCCACATTCTTATTCTTTGCCCTGTACTTACTGGTAATACTTCCGCCATTGCTGGTTTGTTGCTGGAGTTGACTTAAAGTCCACCTGTCTATAAAAGCAATATGAGCTCCTGTTGTTGCAGGTTGCAGTTGTGCACTTGTCATTCTCACTCTTGTTGCATTAACTGTTGTTTCAGTAAACGCTGATGCAGCTACCAATAAACCCACGCCATCATTTTGTGCAAGGGGTGTGCCTTCCCGGTTTAAATTATATTCCTGTGCTTTACTGATGGATAGAATAGCAGGAGTAGCGGGGAAGTCAATGGGTTTAATAGAAGGCACCGTGTTCACCAGTGTTTTTCCTTTGGTGTCTTTGTACGTAAAAGTGCCGGTAGCAACAAAACCATTGTATTCTTTTTCATAACGGCCAGGTATTTGGTTGAAAACAAGCACATCGTTATTGAAGCGAACTTCAGCAGGGGGAGGAAAGTTCCAGTTGGGTGCCTGTAATACTCTGCCCGAATTTAAAAGCAGCAACGGCCGTAGTTTTATCAGTATTCTTATCATAAAACAATTCATAATCTGTGCGGATGCGGTCCTGATCAACAGCATCAGAAGGTTGTTTTTCGCAGACGCTAAATAAAAGGGCAGTAACTGCAATAAAGAGTGTGGCAACGATGTTTGTTTTCATATATTTTTGTTTTTATACAGTTTAAACGACTAAAAGAATACCAGCGTTGCAGCCTTTGTTGTATTTTGAACCAACAGCAGAATTTTTTGAACCAACGAAACCAGGTGTTTTTGCATCAATGCATCAACCTGTAGATTTACATTGTAATGTTCATCAACTTTAAACGATCAGAATTTTATAAATGGGCAATTCATTTGCTGTTCTGGCTCATCTTTGGATGGCTGAGCTACCGGTACACCATTGATTTTTTGAAACTCATTAAACTGCAGAAAACAAATGAAATGATGGCGCTGTACAGCATAGCAAATGTGCTGGTACTGATGGTTCCTGTTTACCTCAATTATTTTTTCCTGCTGCCCAACTATTTTTTGAAGCGCAGGTTTATCCTTTATTTTTTATTGATGTTTTTATCAGTGCTGGCAGGTTCGTTTTTTATCTGCATGGTGGAAGATTAATTTTTGCGGCCTGATCATCCTGAATGGATGTATTCCAACCGGCATTTGTACAGCCGTGTGCCTTACCTGCTGGTATTTAATTTCATCGTTCATTTTTCTTTTTTGTTTGAAGAAGTGCAGCGCAAACAACGGCAGAAAACAGAATTGAAAAAAGCAAATGCAGAAACAGAATTAAAATGGCTGAAAGCACAGGTGAACCCCCCATTTTTTATTTAATGCACTCAATAACATTTACAGCCTTGCCTGTGTGCAAAGCAGCGAAACAGCGCCGGCTGTAATGAAGCTGAGCGAACTCATGCGCTATATGCTGCAGGAAAGTAATGCAGAAAAAATCACTATAGAAAAAGAAGCGGCTTATCTCAATAATTATATACAACTGCAGATGCTCAAAAAACGTTATGCCAGTAAAATTGTTACGGATGTACAGCTTCAGAATCCTTTGCTTATGATTGAGCCCATGCGCCTCATCAATTTTGTGGAAAATGCATTTAAACACAGCAACCCGGAAGAAGAACAGGCCTGGCTAAAAATGAAACTGCATACCAATGGCAACCAACTGCAGTTTGAAATGACCAATACATTCGGGCAAACAGGCATAAAAGATAAAACTTCGGGAATTGGTTTGCAAAATGTAAAACAACGTTTGCAGTTGCTGTACCCGGATCAGCATCAGTTAAACATTGAAACAAACAATGATGTTCATTCAGTACATTTAACCATCAGCGCCTGATGATGGTTAATATTACTCCTTTAAAATGCCTTATTGTGGATGATGAAGATCTTGCGGTTTCATTGCCGGAAGCCTATGTGCAAAAAACAGAAGGTATTGAAGTGGCGGGCACCTGTCATCATGCGTTAGAAGCAAAAGCGTTTTTGCAAACGCATACTGTAGATATTCTTTTCCTGGATATACAAATGCCATACCTCACAGGACTGGAACTGGTAAAACAATTGGCAAACCCGCCACTCATTATTTTCACCACTTCTTACAGCGAGCACGCAGTGGAAGCTTTTGAACTCAAGGTGATGGATTATTTATTGAAGCCTTTCACCTATGAACGTTTTTTGCAGGCTGTTGAAAAAACAAAAAACTATCTGCAACTACTGCCTCAGCAAAAAACAGCAGGTTATTTTTTTTGTAAAGAGTAATGGTATGCAGGTGAAAATTTTGTATGATGATGTATTGTATATTGAAGGAGTGAAGCAATATGTAAAAATTATAACGGCTGCCGGGCAAACAATTACCCTTGAAAGTATAAAGAAACTGGAAGAACAGTTGCCTGCTGATCAGTTTATGCGTTTACACAAATCATATATTGTTTCGCTTAAAAAAATTACCGCCATGGGCCGTAAAGAAATCAGCATTGGCAATAAAAAAATTCCTGTTGGCAAAACCTATGAGGAAGCGTGGATGAAACAAATGCGTGAACTTTAATGTTTCTTTTGTTTATCGTACAAGCTTTTTGGTATAACAAATGGTTTCCCTTTTAGTGAATCAGGAATAATGATGGGATTCAATTTTCTGCGGGGATAATAAGGATTGGGCATTGTTCCTTTCATCGTGCCTTTAAAGCTATTGGGCATTTGCTTTACAAGATTACTGTCGGCCACTACTACAGGCATATTATCCTGCGGCAATAAATAAACAGTTCCATAAGGCGACTTGCCAACAATACGTTCCTGCAGCAATAAAGGCTGTCCGGGATAAATGGAACTGTCGTTTACCACGGGTCTTTTGTTTTGGCTTACGGCACTGAGGCTCAAAATGAGTAAGGCGGAGATGATAAATAAAGGTTTCATAAAACAGCTTTGAGGATTGAAGATAGAAAATTTTCCTGTTAAAACAGTTTTGCTCAATTGTAAACCCTGTCTTTACTTTGTACCTCATCATTTAAATTGCAACCATTATGTATAACGGACTTGTGCACTTACACAGCGCCCTTCGATGGGTGATTTTAATTCTGTTAATTATTTGTTTGATACAGGCATTTACTAAAAATGAAAAGATTGCCAAAACAAGTTTATGGCTGCTCATTTCATCACACATCATGCTGCTGCTGGGATTGTTTCAATATTTTAACAGTGAGGCAGTGGGTTTTCACATGGCAGAACGTTTGGGTGGTTTTGGTAATGTAATGAAAGACAGCTTTGCCCGTTTCTGGGTGGTAGAACATATTTCAGCAATGATATTGGCCATCATCCTTATTACAATGGCAAGGGGCCGTGCTAAAAAATTAAAGTTTGGTTTAGCTATGTGGATGTATATAATTGCACTCATATTAATTCTTGCTGCTGTACCCTGGCCTTTCAGGGAAGGGATTGGAAGACCATGGTTTCCGGGAATGTAATGTTCATTATACCGTAACTAAAAAAATGGAATATAAAGAACACTGCGAACCACAAAGTTCACAATGAAAATTTAAGCCCTTGTGTACGTTGTGCTGCCTTTGTAAGCTTTGTGTTCCTTTAAAATAAACGTTTAAATTAAGCTCTGATATTTTTTTTATGAATCCAGTTTTCAAAAAAATGAATTACAAAGAACAGAAAGTAATTCATGTAATGAATGGCCCCGCCAGTTTTGATAAAGAGCTGAAAGAGATGATGCCTTTGGCTGCCATTAAAAAAGAAGTAAAAGCAAAAGACAAAGCTGAATTCATCATCAGCTTTTGCACTAAGCTCAAAGAAGTGGAAGCAACAGCAGCGCTTGCTCAAAAAACTTTACAGGATGATGGCTTGCTCTGGATGGTTTATCCAAAAGGAACTTCTAAAAAATATAAATGCGAATTCAACCGTGATACCGGCTGGGATAGTTTGGGCAAAGCTGGTTTTGAACCGGTGCGGATGGTAGCTATAGATGAAGACTGGAGCGCCCTGCGTTTTCGCAGGGTGGAATTTATTAAAACCATGATAAGGAGTTTTGCCATGACGGAGGAAGGAAAGAAAAGAATAGCGAAGAAGAAATAAGTTTTGATTGAATGGGTTTACTATTATTTTTTCTTTTTTGCGTCAGAAGAATTTAATTGCAACACAGATTTTGCATTCAAAGCTGTAACAACTTTTTTGCCCGTTTTTGCTTCCAGTTCTTTGCGTGCAACTTTGGCCACATTGCCACCTTGTTGAGCTGCTTTCTTACTGTCTTCAAATGTTTCAGGATTGGTAGCAGCCGAAATATCTTTGGCAGATGCTTCTGCAAGCATATTTAAAATAAGTTCGGTGTTGGTCATGTTATCCCGCAGATTTTCTTTCTTTAAACCTTTGAGTATTTTGTATTCTTTGGTAGTGTGTTCACTCCAAGCCTTTGTAATGATATCAGTAAGTGTTGCAAACTGGGCGCCTTCCTTTAAACCCCGTTTCTTCCACTCATCAGTAAGTTCTTTTCTTATCTCAATACTTTTCAAACGCTGGTTGATCCAGTTTTCGGAATAGCCAAGATTGAGGTATTGCTGCAAAGCCCTGTCAATACTCAGTTCAGGGTCCTGCATTTCATCGAGGCGTTCAGAAGCGACCTGCGCCAGCCAGAGTTTAAACGGTTCTGCCTTTGGCGAAGGAATGGATTGAATGAGGCGGAAAAGCTGCTCGGTATCGGCTACATCGGTTTTATAAAATTTGCCGTCAGCAGATTGCATTTTCAGTTGTCCGATTTTTTCGGACAACTGGCTTCCTTCCTTCTTGAGCTTGGTTTTGAGATCGCTCCAGTATTTTCTGGGCCTGTCGGTTCCTGTGAGGATTTCTATGGTATCAATAATGGAGAAATACCATTTTTCATTTTCCTCATCCCAGAGTGTTCTTACTTTGCTGTCTTCAAAAAGTTTTATTTCGTTTTGTTTTGTCATGATGTTATTCATTTTTGTGTTCAGTCAAAATTATTGCCTTTAAACAATAGCATAGCTACTAACAAGAAAATTTTTACGCAATCTCCTTCAATGCATCACAATACATTTTCATTTCTTCCAGTGTGCCCATGCTCACACGGCTCCATTTACCATTCCAGAAATCACGGTACTGCACAAAAATATTTTTGTTTTGCATTTGCTGTGTGTAACGCTCACCAATACTGCTGATGTTGACCATTACAAAACTGGCGGCAGAAGCAATGTATTCCAATTTCAATTGCTCAAACGTATTGTAACACATGGTTCTTGCTTCAGCATTTTTCTTGCGGCAACCGGCAACAAAAGTTTCATCTTTTAACGCAGCCATAGCGGCCATGGCAGTTACAGCGCTCACACTTACATCAGGCCAGGGTTGCAGGGCTGCTAATTTTTTAATGGTATCAGCATGTGCAACGGCATACCCAATTCGTGCGCCTGCCAGGCCATAAATTTTTGAAAATGTTTTTGCCACAATAATGTTTTGATTTTTCAAAGCCATATCACTGAGCGTTGGAATATTTTCAAACTCCGTATAAGCTTCATCCACCAGTACCCAACATTTTTTACTGCACTCTTCAACAAAGTTGCGGAGCAAGTGATGTTTAACAACCGTACCTGTGGGGTTATTGGGATTGCACACATATACCAATGAAGTTTCATTATCAATTGCTGAAAGCATGGCCGCCAGGTCCATTGTTTTATCACCGCTTGCCAATGGAATTTTTTTAATGCCGGCCCCCATGAGCTCCGCTACTTTATACCAGCTTCCAAACGTGGGAAAAGGCGAAATCATGGTTTTGCTTTTCATGGAAGCAAGAATAGCTGTTAAGCCCAGCAACTCAGATGAACCTGCACCCATGAGAATATTTACGGGTTCAACATTCCAGTGTGTGGCTAATTGCTGTTTGAGCAAAGGATGTATATCATCAGGATAGCGGTTGGAAAGTTTAGCAGCATCAGCCATTGCTTTAATTGTATTGGCAGACGGGCCATAAGCATTTTCATTGCTGTTGAGTAAAATCATTGCTGCAGGAAATGGTTTTTGCTGTTCCCCTGCATATATGTTTTTGGAAATGCTGAGGCCTGCAGTTAAAGCAGCAGTAATCTTTAACCAGTCACGGCGGGAAGTGGGTTGTGGCATAAACAAAAAATTGATGAAGGAAAAGCTACAGTATTTTATTCAAATACGAAAACAGCGTGCATAAATTATTCTTCTGTTATGTACTCATTAAAACTCAGCTTATTCCCAAAAGGGTCCTGCACCACCATTTCCAGCGTGCCGTAAAATGTTTTTTCAACAGATGGACGGTAATACTTGTAGGGTTTGAGTGATGCATGAAATTTTTCAAGCTCAGTACACTCAATAAAAATGCGAACACCGGGCACACTATCACCATGATGTTCGCTCAAATGAATTTCAATATCATCTTTTTTAATGCCAATGTAAAAGGGAGTATCGGGTTCAAACTGATGTTCCCATTCAACTTCAAAACCCAGCCATTCAACATAAAATTCTTTGGCTTTGGGCACATCAAAGATGCGCAGAATGGGAATTGTTTTTTGAAGCATGATTATAAAGTTGCAAAGTTGACAGAGTTTACGAAGTTAATAAAGGAATACAACCATATCAACTTTATCAACCCTGTTAACTTTCTACCTGCTCCCCAACTCAATCACTTCACAATTCTTCATCTCCTTCCTGTCAATAACAAACCGTATCACTGTTCTTACTTTATGCCAGCCCTGTTTACCTGCAGCACCGGGGTTCATATGCAGGCATTGCAGTTTATCATCATACATCACTTTTAAAATATGACTGTGCCCTGCAATAAATAATTGCGGTTTGTGAATGAGTAATTCTTTTTTTGTTTCAGGATTGTAACGGGGCGGGTAACCACCAATATGACGCATCATTACTTTCACCTCTTCGCACATAAAGACTAATTGTTCCGGATAAACAGAACGGATATCATTGCCGTCAATATTTCCATAAACTCCTTTAATCGTCAGGCCACTTTGAGTGGCCAGACGATCAGACACATCGTTCCGACCGCTTAAAGCGTTCAGGCCGGTACCCCAATCACCCGCATGCCAAAGCTCATCACAGTTTTTAAAATGTTCAAAAACTGCTTCATCTAAATAACCATGTGTATCTGATAGCAACCCAATCCTTCTCAAACTGTAATTTTTTATGGAAATTATTTTGAATGTTTTTTCTTTTGATGTGCAAAAATGCCAAATGCATAATTCATCTGTATGGCAATAATTACAAAAATGCTCAGGTACGTATTAATAAAACAAAGTAATGCACCGGCAAAGTACATGGATTGACCCGCAATGATTCGTTTTACAATGGCAGTATTCACTTCTTTTTGATCCTGGCCCGTAAAAGAAAGAAAATTTTTCTTCCTGGCATATCTCCAGTGTACATATAACATAGCGCCCAGCGCCAGGATGTTGAGCCAGTAAATACCTATGGTAATTTTATTGTTGATATGATTGCCCGGCAACGAAATGGAAAACGGAACCAATGAAACAAAAAACAGAAAGAGAATAGAAATCCGGTTGAGGTTACGGTCGTACTTTTCAATAAAGTTAAACTGTGTGCTTTGCCCCGTCCAGAAAATACCCAGCGTTACAAAACCCGGGAAACAGGCGAGCAGTGTGGGCAATACTTCTTTTAATGAGCGCCAAAGAATTTTTTCAGAAGTTACCTGTGCAATGGGGTCTTTCAAATTAAATACAAGGATGGTGATGGCAATGGCAAACACACCATCACTCAGCGCTTCAATACGCTGCACCCGCTGGCCGGCAATTTTGTTATAATGAAGCATGCTTAAAAATAAGTAAAAAGGCCGGCAGGCGGTAAAATTTTATTGTTTAACTTTAGGTTGTTATGATTCTTCGTATTCCATTATTATTTGAAGGTTCTAAGCATTCAAAAAACCTCTATGCGTTGTTTGACAGCGGAGCTACGTATTCATGTATTAATAAAGACCAGGCAAAAGAGCCGGAGGGTTTTATTTCATCAAAGAGTTTTTTGAAATTACATTTTTATAAAGATGGCGTACGATTAGGCAGCGAGTTTTTAGTGATGCCTGGCTTGATGAATGAAGTAATAATTGGTGCCGGTATAATTAAACGGTTTAATTTTAAATTCGATTGGGTACGAAAAGAATATTTTATTCAGCATAAATTACCAAAGCTTATTCCCGTAAACGAATAGTATCATGCCTTTCCACCGCAATTTCACATATTGGATTGACAAAAGAAAATGGAAATATGTATTTCTGTTGGCAACGCTTGAATTATCAGGAAAATAATCTTACTGCTTAGTTGCTCAATAAAGAAATATTGTACAAGAGTGCGACGCCACTGAAGTTGAGATAAGCACGTCAGCCCGTAACAAAAAACAATAAACTACAAACTAAAAACGCACATGTCTCATTACTATACACTCGGAAAAATTCCGCACAAACGTCATACACAGTTCCGCAAGCCTGATGGTGGTTTGTACAGCGAACAGTTATTTTCAACAGAAGGTTTCAGTGATGATTATTCATTGCTGTATCATTGCCATCCGCCCACACAAATTATTAAAACAGAACCGCAGATAGATGTAAGCCCCATCATTGCAGAAGAAAAAATGCTCAGGCACCGTTGCTTTGAAGGTTTTGATGTAAAACCCGGCGGCGAATTTTTAACCAGCAGAATTCCTGTGCTGGTAAATAATGATTGCCATATTGTATTGGCTGCACCCACCAGCGGCGCCAAAGATTATTTTTATAAAAACACCGATGCTGATGAAATGATTTTTGTGCACGAAGGAAGCGGCGCTGTGCATACACAATACGGGCAACTCACATTTTCTTATGGCGATTATATTATTCTGCCCAGGGGAACCATTTATCAAATTCAATTCAACGATGATAAAAACCGGTTGTTCATTGTAGAATCATTTACGCCTTTGCGCTTTCCCAAACGTTATATGAGTAAGTGTGGTCAGTTAATGGAACATGCACCCTATTGTGAACGGGATATGCGTCCGCCAGCGAATTTGCAAACCATTGATGAAAAAGGCGACTTCCTCATCAAAGCAAAAAAGAAGGGAATGCTCTATAGTTTGCATTATGGCACGCATCCCTTTGATGTAATTGGTTGGGATGGTTGCTGCTATCCTTATATTTTTTCCATTCATGATTTTGAACCCATCACCGGTCGTGTGCATCAGCCGCCACCCGTGCATCAAACTTTTGAAACCAACGCATTTGTAGTGTGCAGTTTTGTGCCGAGGTTGTATGATTATCATCCCAATGCTATTCCTGCTCCGTACAATCACAGCAATATTGACAGTGATGAAGTAATTTATTATGTGGATGGTGATTTTATGAGCCGCAAAAATGTAACCCGTGGTATGATTACACTTCACCCGGCAGGCATACCGCATGGTCCGCATCCGGGTGCAGTTGAAAAAAGTATCGGCAAAAAAGAAACACAGGAGCTGGCGGTAATGGTGGATACGTTTCGTCCTTTGATGTTAACCAAACAAGCGCTTGAAATTGAAAATACAAGTTATGTGATGAGTTGGGCAGAGTAACATTATTTTGACCTATAAGGTTTGCAGCGCTGATACCTGCCCGGCAAACCTTATAGGTCTGTTTACCCGAAAGAGAGAAAAGAGTTGAGAAAATTCTTTTCTCTTTTTTTTATGTTACGGGCAGTTGTTTTTCATGGCGCCGGTTTTGCGTCGCACACTTTTACGGTTGGTTCTTTGGGCAGCGATGGTTTGCTTTTTAGAAACCCCGTCAGTGGTTGCAATTCCAAATGGCAGTTACTACTTAATAAAAGTTGATTTGGATTTTTTCAGCATAAAAAAAGAGGCTGTCTCAAAAGTCTGAGACAGCCTCTTGTTATTCGATAAGGTGATGGAGAAAGTTTTCGTTTATGCGATTCTCAAAGCCTTCATTTTACTTTTGAGACAGCCTCGTTCCTTTAAGTAAATAGATAGCAACTCAATTATGAAGGCATAATTACTTTGTTAATGGCATGCACCACCCCATTACTTGCAGCAACATCTGCAATAACTACTTCTGCATCATTCACAAATACTTTACCATCTTTCAAATGAATGGTTACTTCCTGTCCGTTCACAGTTTTTGCTTTCATACCGTCTTTCAGATCAGTACTCATCACTTTTCCTGTAATAACATGATAAGTGAGGATGCTTGCTAAAGCAGTTTTGCTTTCAGGTTTCACCAAACCTTCAACAGTACCTGCGGGTAATAAGGCAAATGCATCATCTTCAGGTGCAAATACTGTAAAAGGTCCTGTACCGCTTAATGTTGTTACCAAGTCTGCCGCTGTTACTGCTGCTACCGGTGTTTTAAATGAGCCGTTTGCAACGGCTGTTTCCACGATGTTCATGTTTTGTATTTTAAATTGTATATAAGAACAACACACTCACCCTGTTATTGTTTAAAGATTTATTTTGGCAACCATTCAATAATATTTCTATAACCATTGATTTTAAATTTTCAAAAAAAAATACCGATGAATGCTCATTGTACATTTCAATGGTTTCTCTTAAACACTTTATTTACTTGTTCACATTATGCAGTAGTTAATAACATTACTGCAACTTATATGCGGGGTTGATGCAGTAATGCAGTCTGACACATTATTTATCAGGCAGGCGCTAAAAGATTTTTCCCCAATGGATAAATCTATACAAGTAATACAATGAGGTAAATTACGTTATGCCGCCTGCAGTTCAACTTTTTTACCACGCACTAATCTGTTCAGTAAAATTAAATTAAGAATATGCTCAAAAAATTCAGTTTAACTGATAAGCTGATGCTTATCTCTGCTTTTCTTTCATTGTTTTTTTCAGAAATTTTGTTTTTTAAAGGTGAAAAAGAATCTGCAGTGTTTATAGGTCTCTGGGTGCCTTCAATTCTGGGGTTTGGTATTTATTTAAAATAAATTACACAAAGTAAAAATGAGCAGTGTTATACCTTATTTTGCCGGGTTGGTTACCCTTCTCTTTTCTGTTGGTTTTTTATTTGCATTCCGTGAAATGAAAAAACAAAAAAGTTAATTGCCTGTATTGGTTTCATACAATCAGCGGCATAATTTGAGTAAGTATCAGTGGCCGGAAAAGAATGATATAGTAGTTATCAGACTTTTTTAGCATAGAGTTGCAAGTAAAAAAAAATAAAAGTAACTTTAAAAGTTAAAACTTTTAATGCTTTGCGTTGTTAGAGCGGCGTGGCTACTTAAAATGAAATTTAAAAATAACTTTACGATTCTTTACCAAACACTTCTTTCGGAAAAAACGAAGAAAAAAAGTGAGCAGTTTATATTGGTAATAGCCATTGCAAGTTTCCTCATACACCTCAGTATCATCTGCCTTATTGATTTTGGTATTATATCTTTCAATTCCGGTTCAGATTTACTTAAAAATCCGATAGCTGCTATTTATACACCATTTTCATTTATACTTGTATATGAAGTTTATTTGCTGATACACTATCTCCCGAAATCGATTACCATTTACATCAGAAAACAGTATGAAATTATTACGTTGATTATTATACGCCGTTTGTTTAAAGATCTTTCCTCTTTATCGCTTTCTGATGATTGGTTCCACATTAAATATGATCTGCAGTTTACCTATGACCTGGTGGCATCCATTCTGCTGTTTTTTCTTATTTATATGTTTTTGAAAAACAGTAAAAAAATAAACAGCAATAATGAGAAGGATGACCATCCGGATAAAGGCATCTCCCGGTTTATTCAACTAAAAAAAGTACTGTCGGTAGTTTTGGTGCTCGTAATTATTGTTGTTGCTGTTTATTCATTTCAGCACTGGCTGGCGGGGGTAATCAGTCCTGCAGAGGATGCCGGTGTTTCATTTAAAAGTATTAATAATATCTTTTTTGAACAGTTCTTCACAATCTTAATTATTGCCGATGTGATTTTGTTATTATTCTCTTTTTTTCATACCGACGAATTTCATAAGGTTATCAGAAATTCGGGTTTCATCATTTCTACTATCTTAATCAGGTTATCATTTTCTGTAAGCGGTCTGCTAAATACACTACTCATTCTTACAGCTATTATTTTTGGACTTCTTATACTTGTTATACATAATAAATTTGAAGCAGCTGTTGCACAAAATACACATGGTTCATAACTTGCTGCAAAAGCTTGCATATTTATTCATCAGTAAAGAAAAGCCGGCAAATCTTAAAATTTAATATCTCAATAATTAATTAAGTCCGGACAAATGAATCATACCTATGCTTAACATCAATGCTTTGCTGCCATGTGCTTTGCTTCAGTATATCCACTTTATGTTAACAGAGCAGAATGCAAAAGAGGAATCAGCGATGAACTGTTTCAAGCTATTGAATGGTTTCATTTTTACTCTTCTCTTTGACGAATTCACCAACTACTAATTAAAAATAAAAACAGAGAGCAGCCTTCGGTCGCCCTCTTTGTTATCACGGAAAACAATCTGATAATTCCAATCACCACCCATGGCTTTGTACATCTTCACTTTCGCTAACAGTTGTTTCAGTTTCACTTAGAAACCTACTGCCTTTGGCGGTGTTAATGTACTTGAAGCTATGCCATATGATTAAATTTGCAGTATGAACAAATACAGGAAACAGTGCCACGTAGTCTATAAGTGTGATTATTATATAGTGTGGGTTCCGAAGTATCGTTTTCGAATAGTAACAGGTGAAGTTAATCGGTTGATGGCAACAGATATTCGGATGTACAGTGAATGGCTAGGTTGCGAAATAATAGAATTGAATGTTCAGTCAAGAGGCTATTTTGTGAATACAGTTGGTATCAGTGAGGATATGATTAGAAGGTATGTGAAATATCAGGAAGCGGAAGAACGTAAAGAGGAGAGCAACCAACAGGGTTTCGGCTTCGACCTTGGAATTTAGCCTGTGGCTTCACCCATAAATCCACCTGCTTTGCAGGTGGTAGTTTAATTGGGTTGTTCCGGTAAGCATCACCAGTTCATAAACACTTCTTCCGCAGTTCCTTCTTCAACCGTCCAGCTTCCTTCTTCAGTTTCTGCTTCCAGTTCACCGGCATTCCATCCGCAATAGCCAATAAAAATTTTTAAATCAGCAGTGGTGATGGTGTGGTTATTAATAGCTGCTGTTGCCTGTTGAAAATTACCCCCGAAATACAGACCATCATCAATCAAAACGCCATCATCAATCAGTTCAGGCCGCTGATGCACAAAATACAAATGCTCCTGGTCAACAGGTCCGCCTTCATAAATGGGAAAGGGGCGACAGTTTTTAAATTCTTCCAGCTCATTCAATCTTCGGGGGAAGACTTTGTCAATAACAAAACCCAGAGCGCCTTTCTCATTATACTCTGCAATGAAGATTTTGGTGTGCTCAAAAACTGTTTCGTTTAACAATGCTGTGCTGCTGATGAATGCGCCTTGTTGTAAAAGCATATACTACTGTTGTAACCGTAAAGATAAAGCAACCGGGCTTTGAATGGAAAAACCGCAATACAACAGGAACCGATGCTTGAATTTCCCGGTTCGGCGGCAGTTTCAGACGGTTCAAAAAAATAATTTTGACCAGTTGGTTAAACTTTTTATTTTTGTTAACCAAATGGTTAAACCGCATGGTTAAAAAGCAGAAAGATGCAGGCACACAGCAACGGATACTGGAAGCGGCCCGTAAAGTTTTTTTAGAAAAAGGAATGGCCGGCGCACGCATGCAGGATATTGCTGATGAAGCTGGTATCAACAAAGCCCTGCTGCATTATTACTTCACCAGTAAGGATATGCTCTTTGAACAAATCTTTGCCAACACTTCCCAAACCTTTGTGCCGCATATCAATGAAATCATTGAGTCAGACATGCCTTTGTTTGAAAAGATTGAGCACATCTGCGATGATTATATTTCCATGCTTATAAAAAATCCGTATATGCCATTGTTTTTAATCAATGAAATCAACAAGCAGGATGGCGACTTTTTAAAACGGATGTGGGGCAAACAAAAAGCCAACCTCAGTTTTTTTGTGGCGCAAATTCAAAAAGAAGTAAAAAAAGGAACCATCAAACCCATTCATCCTGCACAGTTATACATGAACATCATGAGCATGTGTGTGTTTCCATTCCTGGGCAAACCCATGATGCAGTTTATGACCAAAGTGACTGACAAAGAGTTTGTGCAGTTGATGGAAGAACGAAAAACATTTGTTGCCAGATTTGTTATTGATTCAATCCGCAAATAGAATTTTATATGAAGAAACTATTGTTGATACTGTTGTTGTTTGCTGATGCTGCGTTTGCACAAACATTTACACTGGAGCAGGTGCAGGATCTGGCAAAGCAGAACTATCCGCTCATCAAACAAAAAGAATTGATTCAGCAAACCAAAGAAATTTCTATTGCCAATTTGCAGAAAGGTTTCTTGCCGCAGTTTGCACTCAATGGCCAGGCTACCTACCAATCGGAAGTAACTCAGGTTAAAATTCCGGTGCCGGGTGTAAGTATTCAGCCATTGAGTAAAGACCAGTACCGGGCGCTGGGTGATGTTAATCAAACATTATATGACGGAGGTCTCATTAAACAGCAAAAAAATATTCAGCAATTAAATGCCGGTGTGGAAGAACAAAAACTGGAAGTGCAGTTGTATGCACTGCGTGAACGCATCAATTCCATTTATCTTGGTATTCTGTTTATTGACGACCAGTTGCAGCAAACAGAGCTGGTGAAAACCGATATTCAAACGGGCATGAAAAAAGTGGAAGCTCAAATTGCAAACGGTGTGGCGTTCAAATCTTATCTCAACACACTCAAAGCAGAATTGCTCAAAGCAGAACAACGTTCTATTGAACTTTCTTCCACACGTTCTGCGTTGGTTGAAACATTGGAATTGTTTATTAATCAGTCCATCAGTGCAGATGCAGTGTTTCAACGCCCGGTAGTAAAGGCATTTACAGCAGATAAAACTATCGCAAGACCGGAGTTGAATTTATTTAAAGCCCAGCAAAAATTATTTGATGGTCAGCATGGATTAATCAGCGCCAGAAATCAACCAAAAGCCGGATTGTTTTTCCAGGGAGGTTATGGCCGGCCGGGTTTGAACTTACTCGAAAACAAGTTTGCTTTCTTTTATACAACAGGTGTACGTTTCAGTTGGAATTTCGGTGGGCTTTATACAGCCAAAAAAGAAAAAGAGTTGATTGAAATCAACAAGAAAAATATAACGCTGCAACAGGAAGCCTTTCTTCTCAATACCAATACGCAATTAAAACAGCAGCAGGGCGAAGTCAATAAGATTCAGTTACTCATTCAAAAAGATGATGAAATTATTGACCTGCGCAAAAAAGTAAAAGAGGCATCCAATGCGCAACTGGAAAACGGAGTCATCACTGCCAATGATTACCTGCGTGAAGTGAATGCAGAAGACCAGGCAAGACAAACACGCATCCTGCATCTCACACAATTGCTGCAGGCGCAAATTAATTATCTCAACATCCAGGGAAAGACCCCCAACCCCTGAAGGGGAGTTATAAATCAACGATTATGAAAAAAGTTTATTTATTTTTTATTGCAGCTTTTGTTTTTGCTTCATGCAATAACAACAAAAATCAATTTGATGCTGCCGGTAATTTTGAAGCAAGTGAAGTAATTGTTTCATCCGAAATCAGCGGAAAAATAATAACGCTTTCCGTAAATGAAGGTGATACTGCTTCTGCCAACTCAGTGGTGGGCACTATTGATGCAGTAAATATCAATCTTCAAAAGCAGCAGGTAGAGGCCAGCGCTGCTGCACTCAATGAAAAAACAGCCAATGCTGCACCTAATGTGCAATTGCTCAATGAACAACTGGCTGTTCAGCAATCACAACTCAATAATTTACTCTATGAGCAAAAGCGTATCGAGAATTTATTGAAACAAGATGCAGCTACCGGCAAGCAGTTAGATGATATTAATGCACAGGTTGATGTGGTGAAAAAGCAAATGGCTGTTACACGTCAGCAAATCACTGTACAGTTAAGTAATACTTCCTTGCAAAACAGAACCGTGTTGAGCGAAAAGAAACCATTGCAAATTCGTGCAGCACAATTGCAGGATCAGCTCAACCGTGCCCATATTATTAATCCGATTAACGGAACTGTTCTTACCAAGTATGCAGAAGCCGGTGAAGTAACAGCAGCGGGCAAAGCCTTGTACAAGATTGCAGATTTAAGTACGATGAAACTCCGTGCTTATGTGAGCGGTTCACAATTGCCCATTATAAAATTGGGTCAGCAGGTGAAAGTGTTTATTGATAATGATAAAGGTGGATATACTGAACTGCCCGGTACCATTACATGGATTAGTGATAAAGCAGAGTTCACTCCCAAAACCATTCAAACAAAAGAAGAGCGTGTTAATCTGGTATATGCCATTAAAGTGAATGTGAAGAACAACGGCTATTTAAAAATTGGCATGTATGGTGAGGTGAAGCTTGCCCCCAACCCCTGAAGGGGAGTTTGTATGCTTTAAAAAAATTTGAACGACTGATTTTTGAAAATGAATACTATAATAAATCAAGAAGGAAACTATAACCCCCCCCCTTTAGGGGATGGGGGCATGGATGCAGTTGTTGTAAAAAATATTTCAAAAACCTACGGCAAGAAAAAAGAAGTGCAGGCTTTGAACAACATTTCTTTTTCGGTGAACCCCGGGGAGTTATTTGGTATCATTGGCCCGGATGGCGCAGGTAAAACATCCCTGTTTCGCATTCTTACCACTTTATTACTGGCAGATGAAGGAGCAGCAACTGTTGATGGCTTTGACGTGGTGAAAGATTATAAAGCTATTCGTAAACGAGTGGGTTATATGCCCGGCCGTTTTTCATTGTACCAGGATTTAACCGTAGAAGAAAATCTCAACTTTTTTGCCACCATTTTTAATACCAGTATTGAAGAGAACTATGACCTCATCAAAGATATTTATGTGCAGATAGAACCTTTTAAAAAACGGAAAGCAGGAAAATTGAGCGGCGGTATGAAACAAAAACTGGCACTGAGTTGTGCATTGATTCATCGCCCATCCGTTTTGTTTTTAGATGAACCCACAACAGGTGTGGATGCGGTATCAAGAAAAGAATTTTGGGAAATGCTCAGGCGTTTGAAAGACCAGGGTATTACTATTTTAGTTTCAACTCCTTACATGGATGAGGCAGGATTGTGCGACAGGGTAGCGTTGATACAAAAAGGAAAAATCATGAGTATTGATTCGCCTGAAGCAATAGTCAACGCATTTCCATATCCATTGCTGGCAGTGAAATCTGTAAACATGTTACCATTGTTAAATGAGTTGAAATTGTATGATGGCTTAAAAGACGCTTATGTGTTTGGAGAATATCACCATGCAGTGTTGAAAAACGATAATGCGGTAACGGGGTTAAAAGAATATTTGGAAGCAAAAAATTTTTCAGTTGAAATAAATCCTGTTCGCCCCAATATTGAAGATTGCTTTATGATGTTGATGAAGAGTGTGAGTAGTGAAGCACAAAAGCAGGATGTATAAAAAGAAACATTGGTGGGACTCAACCCCGTCCCTTCTCTACAAGTAGAGAAGGGGGAGTGAGCCTCCGAAAATGATGAAGATTGAGTAATGGTTGAATGTAGTAATTGAATGAGTTGAATTAATTTCAGAAGCGACCCATCCCCAGCCCTTCCCTGCAAGCAGGGAAGGGGGAGTTGAGCCTCCGATAAAGTAAACACGCTAAGCAATCGGAGTGCTGCCTTTTCCCTCTCTGCTTTGCAGAGAGGGGCAGGGGTGAGTCGAAATAAAAGAGAGCAAAACGAATCAAACAATAAATGACTTTGAGCAAAAGGCTCCCCATACAAATTGAATTTGCCCGTGAGCTTCGCAAGAACCAAACGGTGCTGGAAAAATTGATGTGGGCCAATTTGCGGAATAGAAAATTATTTGGCTTTAAATTTTTACGTCAGCACCCGATGCTGGTAAAAAAGGAATTGAACAGGAATGTTTTTTACATAGCAGATTTTTATTGTGCCGAAAAGAAATTGGTTGTTGAAATAGATGGCGGCATACATGAAAATCAAAAAGATTATGATGAAGCAAGGGACTTGGCAATGAAAGAATATGGACTGGAAGTAATGCGGTTTAAGAACGAGATGGTGGAAAAGAATATGAGTTGGGTATTGGAGGAAATCAGAAAATATTTAAGAAAATGAAGCTCTTTAAAATGCAACATAAGAACTCAACCCCAACCCTTCTCTACAAGTAGAGAAGGGGGTATAAGCTCTCCGAAAAACAATGCTGATAATAGTATCGGAGTGTTGCCTTTCCCCTCTCTGCTTTGCAGAGAGGGGAAAGGGTGAGTCGAAATAAAAGAGAGCAAAACGAATCAAACAATAAATGACTTTGAGCAAAAGGCTCCCCATACAAATTGAATTTGCCCGTGAGCTTCGCAAGAACCAAACGGTGCTGGAAAAATTGATGTGGGCCAATTTGCGGAATAGAAAATTATTTGGCTTTAAATTTTTACGTCAGCACCCGATGCTGGTAAAAAAGGAATTGAACAGGAATGTTTTTTACATAGCAGATTTTTATTGTGCCGAAAAGAAATTGGTTGTTGAAATAGATGGCGGCATACATGAAAATCAAAAAGATTATGATGAAGCAAGGGACTTGGCAATGAAAGAATATGGACTGGAAGTAATGCGGTTTAAGAACGAGATGGTGGAAAAGAATATGAGTTGGGTATTGGAGGAAATCAGAAAATATTTAAGAAAATGAAGCTCTTTAAAATGCAACATAAGAACTCAACCCCAACCCTTCTCTACAAGTAGAGAAGGGGGTATAAGCTCTCCGAAAAACAATGCTGATAATAGTATCGGAGTGCTGCCTTTCCCCTCTTTGCTTTGCAGAGAGGGGCAGGGGTGAGTCAAAAAAAGCAGAAACAAAACGTGAAATAAAATTTCAAACAGCGCCTGATCAAAAAATTAAATGAATCAAACTAAAGTCATAATCACAGATAAACTCACCAAACGCTTCGGCGGGTTTACCGCTGTGGACGCTATTTGCTTTGAAGTAACGAAAGGAGAAATTTTTGGTTTCCTTGGCGCCAATGGCGCAGGCAAAACTACAGCCATGCGTATGCTCTGCGGTTTATCATTCCCTACAAGTGGTAAGGCAATGGTGGCAGGTTTTGATGTGTATAAAGAAAATGAAAAGATCAAACAGAATATTGGCTATATGAGCCAGAAATTTTCGTTGTATGAAGATTTAACGGTGAAAGAAAACATGCAGCTCTATGGTGGTATTTATGGAAAAAGCAATGCCTTCATTAAACAAAAAACAGAAAGCATTCTTACAGAGCTGGATATAAAAAAGGAAGCAAACGTGTTAGTAAAGTCTCTGCCGCTGGGATGGAAACAAAAACTGGCATTTGCAGTAGCCATCTTTCATGAACCTGAAATTGTGTTCCTGGATGAACCCACAGGGGGTGTGGACCCTGTTGCACGCCGTGAATTCTGGAATATGATTTACAATGCAGCAGCAACTGGTGTAACCGTTTTTGTTACCACACACTATATGGATGAAGCAGAATATTGCAATCGGGTAAGTATTATGGTGGATGGAAAAATTGAAGCCTTGGATACCCCCCATCAGTTAAAACAAACATACAATGCCGGTTCAATGGATGATGTGTTTTTAAAACTGGCAAGGAAAGCGGTGCGGACAGGTGACTAGTTGATAAACTTAAAAAATGAAACAATTCATATCATTCGTAAAAAAAGAATTCTATCACATCTTTCGTGACAGACGAACCATGTTTATCCTTCTGGGTATGCCTGTGGTGCAAATTGTTTTGTTTGGCTTTGCATTAACAAACGAAGTAAAAAACTCACGTATTGCCGTGCTGGACCATGCAAAAGATAATGAGAGCAGTGTACTCATCAACCAGTTGGATGCAAGCAAATATTTTGATGTGCAGCAAATCATTCAGTCTGATCATGAAATTGAACCCATCTTCAAGCAGGGCAAAGTAAAAATGGTGGTGATCATTCCGCCATCTTTCCAGGAAGATTTACGGCACATGAACAAATCATCCATTCAGCTTATTGCAGATGCATCAGACCCCAACGTGGCCAACACACTCACCAATTACGCAACGGCGTTGATTATGGATTATCAAAAAAGCATTACACAAAATCAAAAAATACCTTACACCATCAATACCGAAGTAAGGATGCTGTACAACCCGCAGCTAAAAGGCGCCTATAATTTTGTGCCCGGTGTAATGGCAATGGTGTTGTTACTGGTTTGTACTATGATGACGGCCATCACCATTGTGCGTGAAAAAGAAATGGGTACTATGGAAGTTATGCTGGTATCACCCATGAAGCCGCAATTAGTAGTGATGGCCAAAGCAGTTCCATATTTATTATTATCCACCATCAACATCGCTACAATTTTATTGCTCAGCGTTTTTGTTTTGGAAGTGCCCATTAACGGAAGCATTGTATTATTGGTAGCTGCCAGTATTTTATTTATTCTTGTTTCATTATCATTGGGCTTGTTAATCTCTTCTGGCGCTGAGTCGCAGCAAACAGCAATGTTTATTTCACTGGTGGCCTTGTTTCTTCCCACCATCATGCTCAGTGGGTTTATGTTTCCTATTGAAAATATGCCACTGCCGTTAAGAACATTTTCCAATATCGTTCCGGCAAAATGGTATTATAATATTGTAAAAGGGGTGATGATAAAAGGACTCAATGTATTTGGCATCTGGAAAGAGTTGCTGATACTCACTGGAATGATGCTGTTTTTCTTAACCATTGCCATCAGGCAGTTTAAAATCCGTTTACAATGAGAACATTAAAATTTTTATTACAAAAAGAATTCAGGCAAATTTTTCGTGATCCCGCCATTATCCGGCTCATCTTTATTATGCCGGTTATTCAGTTAATGATTCTCCCCTGGGCTGCAGACTATGAAATCAAGAACATTCAACTCGCCGTAGTGGATTTGGATCATTCATCCTATTCTCAAAAACTCATCAGCAAAATCACTTCTTCAAAATATTTTCAACTGGCACATTATTCTTCATCTTATGAATCAGCGCTGGAAGAAGTGGAACACGACCGTGCCGATCTCATTCTGCAAATACCACCTTCGTTTGAAAAAGAACTCGTTAAAGAAGATAAGGCACAACTTTTTGTTGCCGGTAATGCCATCAATGGTGTAAAAGCAAATCTCGGCGCTGCTTATATCCGGAACATTATAAATGATTTCAATCAAAGCATACGAATGGAGTGGATACAGCTTCCACGTTTCAGTGCGCAAACACAAATAGAAGTTACATCGTCTAATTGGTTCAACCCGCTCATGAATTATAAGTATTTTATGGTGCCGGGCATTTTAGTTATTCTGCTCACCATGATTGGCGCCAACCTCACGGCTATTAATATTGTTCGTGAAAAAGAAATTGGTACCATTGAACAAATTAATGTAACACCAGTTAAAAAAATACAGTTCATTCTCGGTAAACTCATTCCTTTTTGGATTATCGGTTTGTTTGTACTCACACTGGGTTTATTAATTGCCCGCTTAATTTACGGTATCATTCCTGCAGGAAGTTTTTTCACCATTTATGCATTTGCAGCGTTGTATTTGCTTGCTATATTGGGTTTGGGTTTATTGGTTTCTACCTATGCCGCCACACAGCAGCAGGCCATGCTCATCAGTTTCTTCTTAATGATGGTGTTTATTTTGCTCGGTGGTTTGTACACTTCTATTGACAGTATGCCACGGTGGGCTCAAATCTTCACCAAATTCAATCCCGTTTCTTATTTTATTGAAGTAATGCGCATGGTGGTGCTCAAAGGCAGTGGCTTTGCTGATATTAAATATCACATGCTCACCATGCTGGGGTTTGCACTGGTGTTTAATGGATGGGCTGTGTTCAGTTACCGCAAGCGTTCTTAAAAGTACAAGTATGAACATTTTTTTTTTGATGCGGGGCTTTCAGCAATTGCAGTTTTATCATCACCTGTCCCTGCTTTACGCTGTACCTTCACTGCCCGCCCGAACGTATGCGTTCGGAGCGGGCGGGCGTTTCGGTGCCGCTTCAATCAGGCAGCCAATGAGCAATAGTAATTCTGCTCAGCAACCCATCAACTCAACATTGTTCAACTTTATATCCAAACTTCAACTTAAAAATTCCTTTCACATTCCAAAAAATCATAAATTGGTGCTCAACAAAAAATAATTGCCATATGATTAAAATTTCAGAACTCAAAACCGGCGATATTATAATGGTGGATAACGAAGGCGCTATGATGGAGGGCGAAGTAATGGAAGTAAACAATGTCCAGAAACTGGCGCAGGTACGCACCAATGGCGAAAGCGATTTTTGGTATGGAGGCGAAGCTCTTCATCCCATTCCCCTGAGCGATGATGCGATGAAACTGCTCAAATTTGAGCGGGTGGAGGAAGAAGGCGGAGGTGTTAAGTATATGAAAGGAGCCTTCCGTGTTCATATTAATAAGGCAGACGATTTCAGCCACCTGGATTTTTGGTACCGGGAAGACCGCAGGCATGTAAACCAACCTATTTCTGTTCACCAACTCCAGAATTACCACCTGAATATGACCAAAGTGCACCTCACTGAGGCCGTTATTTAAACCTTTTTTGTACATATTTGCACCCTTCAGAGGATTTTTGTTAAAAAATCTGCTTGAGGGGTGTTTTTCTTTTGCCTTTTCCTCCTATCTTTGCGACCCCAAAAAGTATGGCTAAACAAGACGTTATTAAGCAGGATGGTAAGATTTTAGAGGCGCTGAGCAACGCTATGTTCAGAGTTCAGCTTGAAAATGGTCATGAAATTCTGGCTACTATTTCAGGAAAAATGAGGATGAATTACATCCGTATTCTTCCGGGCGATAAAGTAGGAGTTGAAATGAGCCCATACGATTTGAGCAGAGGACGTATCATATTCAGGTATAAATAAAGTAACCAGCCTGCAGCTTATAACCTGCGGCCTAAAGCTTAAAAAAAATGAAAGTTAGAGCATCCATCAAAAAGCGTAGCGTTGACTGCAAAATTGTTCGCAGAAAAGGCCGCCTGTATGTAATTAACAAAAAGAATCCACGCTTTAAGCAGCGCCAGGGTTAATCAATCGTAAATCGTAATTCTAAAATCTAAAATTCAAATATGGCTCGTATTGCCGGTGTTGATTTACCAAAGAATAAAAGAGGAGAAATAGGATTGACCTATATCTATGGTATTGGTCCTTCTACTGCTAAATACATCCTGGAGAAATCAGGTATTGATGTAAACAAAAAAGTTAACCAGTGGAATGATGACGAATTGAATGCAATTCGTAACGTTATTACCAATGAGTTTAAAGTAGAAGGTCAGTTGCGCAGTGAGGTGCAAATGAGCATTAAGCGTTTATTGGATATCGCTTGTTATCGTGGTCTGCGTCACCGTAAAGGATTACCCGTTCGTGGTCAGCGTACAAAAACCAACAGCCGCACACGTAAAGGAAAACGTAAAACAGTTGCGGGTAAGAAAAAAGCAGCTAAGAAATAAGCCTGAAGGCACAAGATTCAAGGTACAGGTTTTAACACTTGTACCTTGTGTTTTGAAACTTACAGCTTAATATATGCACCGGTTCTTACAGGTTAATAACGGATATTTTGGTGCAAATGGAGTGTTAACCTGGTCCTGGTATAACCGGGAATAATTTAAAAAACGATTACCTCAGTAAAGTAAAATGGCAAAAGCACAACAACAGCAAACCAGCGCTAAAGCTGCTGCTAAAAAAAGAGTAGTAAAGGTTGATGCCGCAGGTGATGCACACATCACTGCAAGTTTCAACAACATCATCATCAGCTTAACCAACAAACAAGGACAGGTTATTTCCTGGAGCAGCGCCGGTAAAATGGGCTTTAAAGGTTCCAAGAAAAATACACCTTATGCTGCACAGGTAGCATCTTCTGAAGCAGCTAAAACTGCTTTTGATGCCGGTTTGAAGCGTGTGGATGTGTATGTACAGGGCCCCGGTAGCGGACGTGAAAGCGCCATTCGTGCACTGGCACAAAGTGGAATTGAGGTAACTTCTATTAAAGACGTTACACCTTTGCCACACAATGGTTGCCGTCCTCCCAAGAAGAGAAGAGTATAAAAACCTGAGATATGAAGTAAGAAGTATGAGGTATGATTTTCAAGCTCTTCTTACATCTTACTTCTTACTTCGGTTTCAACAACATATTGAATCGCCAGGGTTCATTTTAACAAAGGGTTCCTCATTAATTTTTAACGCTTTTACAGATGAGAGAACCGGTTCAAAAAAGCGTAAATGAATAAAAACTATGGCACGTTACACTGGTCCCAAGACCAAGATTTCCCGCATTTTCGGTGAGCCCATCCTGGGCAACGGTAAGTGGTTGAACAAAAACAGCAACCCTCCCGGACAACACGGCGCACAACGCAAGCGTAAAACTTTAGGTGAGTTTGCTTTGCAGCTCCGTGAAAAACAAAAAGCCAAATACACGTATGGTGTATTGGAGAAACAATTCCGCAAAACATTTGAAGAAGCTGCACGTATTAAAGGCGTTACGGGTGAAAACCTGATGCGTCTTTTAGAAGCACGTTTGGATAATGCCGTGTTCCGTATGGGTATTGCTCCAAGCCGCCCCGCTGCACGCCAGCTCGTGAGCCACAAACACATTATGGTAAATGGTGTGATTGTGAATGTTCCATCTTACAGTTTAAAACCCGGCGACGTAATTGAACTGAAAGACAAGAGCAGAGAGAATGCAAGTGTTACAAGCATGATCAAAGGAAAGAATCCTAAGTTCAACTGGCTTGACTGGAACGAAACTGAAATGAAAGGTACGTTCATTGCATACCCAGAGCGTGAAAGCATTCCTGAAAACATTAAGGAACAGCTTGTAGTAGAATTGTACAGCAAGTAATCTGTAGTGAGTGGTGAATAGTGAATGGTGAATAGGCTTACTCAAAGTACCACCGCTGATGCGGGGTGCTGCAAACAAAGCTAAATAGAATTGATGCAGCACAAGAGTGCGACGCAACGGAAGAATCATCAAGGCTTAACAGCCGATTACCAAAAAATAAAAAACAACAATTCAATATGGCCATTTTGAATTTCGTAAAACCCGACAAGATTGTTCTTCAGAAAGCAAATGATTTTGAAGCTCAGTTTGAGTTCCGTCCGCTGGAGCCCGGTTTTGGTGTAACTATTGGTAACGCACTTCGCCGTGTGTTATTAAGTTCACTGGAAGGTTATGCTATTGCCGGTATTAAAATTGAAGGCGCTGACCATGAGTTTGGTACCATCAAAGGCATCAGCGAAGATTTGGTTGAAATTATTCTGAACCTGAAACAGGTTCGGTTTAAGAAAAGTGTAGAGCATGATGTGAGTCATGAAAAAATTACATTGAGCTTAAAAAACAAAACAGAGTTTACTGCCGCTGCTATTGGTGAAGCCACACAAAGTTTTGAGGTAATGAACCCAGATTTGCTTATCTGCACCATGGACCCCAGCGCCAAGCTTGATATTGAAATCAATATCATTAAAGGCCGTGGTTATGTGCCTGCAGAAGATAACAAATCCAAAGAAGCCCCTTTTGGATACATTGCTACTGATTCAATTTTTACGCCCATCAAAAACGTAAAGTATGCTATTGAAAACACACGTGTGGAGCAGCGTACTGATTTTGAAAAATTGATCATGGATGTGAGTACTGATGGTACAATCCATCCGGAAGAAGCAGTGAAGCAGGCGAGCCGCATATTGATTCAGCACCTCATGATCATTACTGATGAAAACATCACTTTTGATAATAAAGAAGAGAAGAAAGAAGATGTGGTGGATGAGCAAATGCTGCAACTGCGTAAAGTGTTGAAAACACCATTGGAAGATTTAGATCTTTCCGTACGTGCATTCAACTGCTTGAAAGCTGCTAAGATTAACTCACTGAGTGAACTGGTGCAGTATGAGCAGGAAGACTTAATGAAGTTCCGCAACTTCGGTCAGAAATCACTGGCTGAAATTGAGCAGGTGCTGGGTGAAAGAGGTTTGCACTTTGGAATGGATTTGGCAAAGATGGGATTGGATAATATTGATTAAAGCCCACTACTTCTTGAACGAAGCGGCAAGTCATAAACAATTAGCAACAAGCTGTAATTCCTGACACGGTACAGCTTATTTATAACAAGAGTTGGTTTTGATAATTAGTAATTATCTGCTACCAACTAACAAATTAAAATCGTCATGCGTCACGGAGACAAAATTAAAAACCTCAGCCGCACCGCTTCACACCGTAAAGCGTTGCTGGCCAACTTAGCCATTGAGCTCATTACCCACAAGCGTATTGTAACTACCTTAACCAAGGCAAAAGCATTACGCACATGGATTGAGCCGCTCATTACAAAATCAAAGAGCAATACCACACACAGCCGTCGTATGGTGTTTAGTCATTTGCAGCATAAAGATGCAGTTACAGAACTGTTCAGCGCCGTTGCTGAAAAAGTAGCGGGCCGCCCCGGTGGTTATACACGTATCATCAAATTGGGTATCCGTGTGGGTGATAATGCTGAAAAGGCAATGATTGAGCTGGTTGATTTCAATGATATTTATGGCAAAGGCGAAGCTGCTGCTCCTGCTAAGAAAACCCGCCGTGCCGGCAGCAAAAAATCAGCTTCTGCTAAAGCTGCGGCTGATGAAGCACCTGCCGCTGAAGAAACAAAAGCAGCTGAATAATTTCAGAGTCTTGTTTATTATCCCCAGAGCCGGAAAAAGCAATTTTTCCGGCTTTTTTGTTTAATTAGGGCTTCTAACTATTTTATTATCTTTAGGTATATACGCTTGGGTATTCCAAAAAAAATCACACGTGATGTTTTTAAGATGCCGTTATTTATAATTTTAAAGCTCATTGTTGATGTATTTACTATTAGACGATGGAAATCACAAATCGCTATTTTATCGAGCCAATTTTTTGCCTAAAATAAAAATGGGCGACTTAAACGTATATACCTAATTATCTTTTTTACAATATTCACTGGTTAAATGTTTTTCATTTAAATTCATTAAAACATTCTTTTATGCAATTTACACACACACCACGCCAAAGCATTTGGCGAAAAACTAACTGGTTATTTCTTCTTAAGTTTTTTCTGCTATTAATTTTTATCACAACACAAAGCCGAAGATGCAGACTGCAATTACCTCCGGCATCAGTAGAGAAAGATGTAACGCTTACAGTTAGCAATTTTATGGGTAACTGTAGAATTGCAACTAGTACAGCAATCACTAATAATAATGTTAACTATGTCGCAACTATCAGGGTAGAGTATGGAAATGATCAGGCAGGTAATTCCTTTTATGAAAAGAGTAGTATAACTCTGCCAAGCCAGTCTGTTGCATCATTTAATAGAGTAATTAGGGCTTGCTCAAAAACTCAGCCTAATTTTTAACTCATAAAATTTTGGTTGGCAAGATTTATAAAATGCCAT
>JAIEQM010000006.1 GCA_019747705.1 Chitinophagaceae bacterium
ATTCCTGTTGCCAGAGTACAACGGCACTCATCAATTGGAATAACTCAGTTGAACATTTGCAAACAGTTCAATCATTCTTGTCATTCTGAGGAATGAAGAATCTGCAGGGCAATAGTTACTAAAATAAACGAGCCCCTGAAATTTTCAGGGGCTCGTTATGGAAATCAATTTTATTAGTAAGACCAGAGGTCCTGCTCATAGTTAAATATTTTTTCTTTGATATTATCACCTTCCAGCAAACGGAGGATGGGGTCTTTAATATAAGAACGCAATGTTCTGTCGTAAGGATTATCCAGCGTTGACTTGGTAATATAGCTGCTGAATGCCCTGTTTTCAAAAAACTCTTCCCATGTCATCCTTGCACCATAGTTTTTACCGTTGAAGGCTTCATACTTTGCAAGCAAAGGACGGCAATCAGGATAATATACCCAGAACATAGGAGCAAACTCAGGCTGACCAGGAATTAAATCCGTACCATCACTTCTTGTTACCCTTTTTATAGGTGCAATACCGAGAATACGCACAAACATTCTTGAAGATTCTTTGTCAAACACCCATTCTTCTTTGATGCGGAATTTGTAAATACTATCAGGATCTACTTCTCTTGCCCGCACTTCATAACGTATCGTTTCACCTGTATTTAAATCAGCAACTGGTACGGTATCTAAACCACCACTGAAAGCTTCCATCACTTTTGTTGGGGTTAATGGAGTTGTAAACCTGTCGTCCGAGGCATCAAATGCAGTGATATCCCTGTTACGAATTGCTTTTAACAAAATAGCAATGAAACGCTGGTTACCATTATCTTCATCAGCCGCATAGCGGAAGGGCATATTCATTTTCTCACGGGTATCAATTTCCCTCCACACCCGCTGACGGTAAACCGCATCATCTTCCCTGATATGTTCATAAGCCAACGGAGCCCGGTCTTTTACGAGGTTGCGTTCAATAGAAGCATCGTTCCTGAGTGAAGGCTTGATAGAATCCAATGCAGGGTTACCAGATGATGGCACCACTACTATTGGAATATTTGCCTGAGGTTTATTTGTTTGCTGCTGCTGGTTATTATTGCCATACCCACTTTGCTGGTTTCCATAACCACTCTGATTATTATTGGGAGTTGTTGGATTACCATAGCCTGATGACGGTTGGCCATAACCAGATTGCGGTCTTGTTTTTTTGGGTCTTGGCTTTTTCTGAGCCTGAGCCGCCACATTTAAAAACAAACTTGCTAAAACTAATCCAACACTTAGGTTCTTCATATTCATAGTGAAAAAGTTTAATATAGATTAAACGCCATTGCCTGTAGTTTTCTTGTGTTTCCACCAGGTCCAACAGCTTTTATTTCGTCAATAACAACAGTAGTTCCCGGGCGGCATTTTTGTAAAAGATTCTGAACTGGACCAAATGAATTGCCCTGTACACCAGGTTGAACACCTGCGCCTTCAGGAAAACCAGCACCAACACAAACCATTGTATATCCAGTTACGGTAAAAGTAACTCCCTCAAATACAAAATCTTTTAAATCTGCTCTAATACCTTGCTGGGCTTTAAATACACTGGCAGGGATACGGCCACCATTGCTCTGGCCAACCATTGGAGTTGGATCTGGTACCGTTTTTACTCTAAAATTAAAACTGGATGTTTTACCGCCTGCATTAACAGTTACGACAGCAGAACCAGGAGTTGATGGGTTGACAATATATCTACCGGGGCCAATTTTTCTTGGACTTCCGTTATTGCAAGTAAGCGTAACCTGTTCATCTCCAACACTTCCTCCGGTTACCGCCAGTTCATTATCCAATCCAATGTATAATACTTTTACTTTCTCAGCGCTTACAAAAGCACCGGTAGGTGTACCTACGGTATAATCAATTTTTGATTCTCTAACCTGATCTTTACCATCCTGATCTTTGTAGCGGATTACAACCGGAACAGAGCCACCGCCACCGGCACTTACATTTGTTTTATAAACTGCCACCCCCTGCTCATTTAAAGGAACGGAGCGGCCGCCAATTGTAATTTGAGGTAATGCATTTTTACTGAATGCTCCAATACCTGCACTGATTTGTAATTCCTGGCCTGGAAAAAGATAAGTAGAGTTGGCTCCAATAATTGGCTCATAGGTATCAAAACGAACTACCACCTGCCCTACTTTGTTATGAAATTCATTTACTAAACGGTTTTCTGATGTTTTTACATCATTTTGAAACTTGCTAAGCATCGTTAATGCAGCCACAGTTGGAGTCATATAAAAATAGGATTCTGACCAGCCAGACTGACCCATTTTCGTATTTTTCAATTTAGGAGTTTCTAAATTTATTGGAAGACTTGAAGCAAATTGCTTACCAATTTCAGGATCAATAGCGAGTAAAGCTTTTTTATATTCAGTTAACTTTGAAAGCAAGGTATCGCCTACTTTTTCTTTTACAAAAATCTTACTGGTAAAATTGGTATTATCTTCTTTGAAGGTTGAATTGGGATTAGCTGGATCGAAACCTGCTTCTATTTTAAGTTTCATTTTTAACCCCTCAATATAATCATATATGCCCGTGGTTAATATAACAGCCTGATCAGCCTTAGGCTTCCAGATTTTTGCTTTTTCCATTGTAGTGGGATCAGTAAGCTTTTCTTCAAACGACTTAATGATTGTTCGTGTAGAAGCGCCTACTACTTTGTTGGTAGATGTAAGGCTATTATCAACCACTTTAAAAGCATTGATAATTTCTGCTGATACATTCAGCGCCAGCAATGCTGTAAGCACCAAATACATCAGGTTGATCATCTTTTGCCGGGGCTCTTTAGGTAGTGCCATTGTTTTCGGATTTTGGTTTTAGTTCTGGTTGGTTAACTTCATTTTGTTATCTGTTCATCTTAGCGGCCCTGCATGGCATTAATCATGTTGCCATAAATACCATTGAGCGTACCCAGGTTCTTCGCCAGCGAAGAAATCTGGTTGTGTGCCGATTTAGCATCTTCCACACTGCCCTGCATCGCCTCAGATGCCTGAACTAAATTGCCATAAAATTTATTGAGTGCCTTGAGGTGGTTATTGGAATCCTGCAACTCCAGTTCATAAATCGTATTTAATGAACCGAGGTTCTTGGTCATCACCTGCACCTGCTCATGATAGTTCTTTGTGCTTTCTGCGGCTACATTAAATGAGTTTACTGAAGCGGCAGCCTGCTGGTAAGCATCTTTCATTTGCCCAACAACTGAAGCGGCTTCTTTTGTTTTGCTGCTTAATTCGCCAGTGGCAGAAACCACATCGCCCACTTCTTTAATACCACCAACAGTTGTATTTAATTTCTGGAAATTATCACTTAAGCTGCGCAGACTGGAAGGCGTAATTTCAGCATCCTGCATCATTTTATCTAAGGAAGCAAGTGCAGGCGTGCCTGCTTTAACTGCTACTGCCGGGCCATGGTCACTTAAACCATATCCCTGGGTTGACAGGTAAGCATAAACTAAGAAGATACCGGCTTCTGTTAACAGACCGATGGTGAGCATCAGGTCAGCAAATGAAAGGTGAAGGATTTTTGCCCACGCACCAAAGATTACTACTGCGGCGCCAATGGACACAATGATGTTTGAAATTTTTTCGGTTGATTGAGAAACTGCCATAACTGTTGGTTTTAAAATAGTGATGATTCAATTACAGGAACAGTATTCAAACGAAATTTTGTTTGAACTGTTGCCCTGGGTATTTGTTTTTGGTAAATAAATTATTTTCTGCCCCTCTTCATGCCCACGCCGGGTGCCAGGTCAATTACACAACGGAAACCGATATAAGATTTCGCCGTGTCCTGGTACTCATAGTTACGTGTGCTGGTTTGCAGGTAGTAGCCCACACTCTGCCAGCTTCCGCCACGTACCACTTTACGTTTCATACGGGGA
This sequence comes from Chitinophagaceae bacterium, assembly GCA_019747705.1. Lineage (GTDB taxonomy): Bacteria > Bacteroidota > Bacteroidia > Chitinophagales > Chitinophagaceae > Lacibacter. The sequence goes on from JAIEQM010000006.1 coordinate 3,898, forward strand.
GGATCACTGTCTTTGGCATTGTAGCGGATGTCGGGGTTCATATCGTGTGCAAAGTTGTAACCACCTTCATAATAGAGGGAGCTGGTCCACTCAGCCACATTACCGGCCATATTATACAACCCAAAGTCATTGGGCCAGTAGGCATCTGCACGAACAGTATAGAAACCACCGTCTTCAGGATAGTTACCACGACCGGGTTTAAAGTTGGCCATCAAACATCCTTTGCGGTTACGGAGATAATAGTTGCCCCATGGAAACATGGATTGTGAACGTCCGCCTCTTGCAGCATATTCCCACTCAGCTTCTGTTGGAAGGCGGTAGTTTGATTCGTTTGCGTAATTCTTGGAATCATTATAAGAATTCAGCAATCTTGAACGCCATGTACAGAAAGCGCTGGCCTGTTTCCAGGTTACACCCACTACGGGATAGTTCTGAAAGGCGGGGTGTGCAAAATAGCGCTGGCTCATAGGTTCATTGTAACTGTAAGAGAAGTCACGAACCCAAACCAGTGTATCAGGATAAATTTTTACAGGATTTTTAATGATGAATTTGGAGCGTGGCTCATTCGGCTTGCGGTAAGCAGCAGCTTTATAATCAACATACTCTTCCTGGTAAATAAGTTTATCGGGGTCTATTTCCATTCTGCCGTTAATACGGTCGTCCGGAGCCATCATCATAGCGCCCAATTTTTCATTAATATTTTTCTCCTTCCAGATACCGGCCATTTTCTTCTGGTCCAGGTTATTGGTCTTGGGATCAATGTAACCGAGTGTGGTGGCGGCAACAGAATCCCTTACAGCATACACAAACTGCTTATATTCTTTGTTGGTAATTTCTGTAATATCCATCCAAAAGCCACTAATGGACATCTGGCGGTTACGTGCTGTGTAAGAGTAATTCATATCCTCGTCACTGGGACCCATGTGAAAAGTTCCCTGAGGAATGTGCACCATACCCAGGTGGGTTTTGTTGTTCATTTTGGCGGAATAAGTTGCGCCAACGAGCTGGCCATTGTTTGGGGTTGATTTACCGGCAGATTTGGATTTGCCACAACTTGCAACAAGTACGGACAGGGCTACGAAAGCGAGACAACTAAACAGTTGGTTCTTCATTGTTAAGAATTTAATTTTCTTATAGGTATTGGTAAATGTAGTAAAACTCTGATGATTATTTGCTACATCATACCGCAATGCTACTATTAATTTTTTAATAATCAAAATGTTTGGTTTGCTCTTTTCCGATAACGCAGTGCTGTATATTTTATTGTTTAAATTGCCCGTTTGAGCAAAATCCCAATGAAATCAGCGATTTCAGAAACAGGCGCTGCACAACTGTAGTTTTTACAAAGATAAAAATTAAGTGTTTCCCCTCTCGTGGTTTTACCATTCAAAAGCGGGAATTCATCATTTTTACCGGCTGTGCCCTGGATGATCTTGTTGGGCAAATACAAGCCATTTACTGCATCCCTGCCCTGTTCAAACCCTTTTCCGGTTACCGCTATTTCCAAAAAGCCCTTCAGCAGGTTATAAAGATGCCCGGCCCATACTCCAAAAGAGGTGGGGTAGCGGGTGGTAGCCTGCTGTAAAGCACCGGTCATTGTAATACTTTGTTGCTGCCACTTTTTTTCATCAAACACAATACCCAGGTAATACAGATTGACAGCCATTACAGCGTTGCCGGAGGGGGTGGCCCCGTCATACATTTCTTTTTTTCGAACAATAATATCAGCATCTCCTTCCGGGGTATAAAAGAAAAAGCCCGTTTCGGGTTCCAAAAACAATTCAATAACGGTTTGCGTAAATGTTTTTGCTTTGATGAGGTAAGATGTGTCTGAGGTAATTTCCTGCAAAGCAATTAAAGCCTGAATGAGAAAGGTATAATCATCCAGGAAGGCCGGGTATTTAGCGGTTTTATTTTTACAGGTATGAAAGAGTTGTGATGAATCGTTTTGAGCAAATGCTGATAACAGAAAATTCATATTACTGATGGCCGTTTGCCGGTAAGCTTCAATACCTGTTACAGCAAATGCCTTGCTGTATGCCGTGTTCATTAAAGCATTCCAGCTTAATAATATTTTATCATCCGGCAAAGGGCGGATGCGCTGAAACCTTGCTGTTAATAATCGTTGTTTGCACCGGTGAACAGTTGCAAGAAATTCTTCTTGATTGAGTTGATGTTCTTTACAAAACAGCTCAGCCGGTTGTAATGTGCGTGGAATATTTACATGTTCCCGGTTGCCGTTTTCTGAAACATCATAATATTCACAAAACAAAGCCGCATCTTCTTTAAGCAATGCTTCCACCTCCTGTTTGCTCCAGGTATAATATTTGCCTTCCACTCCTTCACTGTCAGCATCCAGTGCGGAATAAAAACCATGTTCGGGCGAACGCATTTCTCTTTCAATAAAATCAAGGGTTTCAATGATGGTGGTTTTATAAATTTCTTTTTGGGTGATTTGATAAGCTTCGCTCAATGCCATTACCAGTAAAGCATTATCATACAGCATTTTTTCAAAGTGAGGTGCCAGCCATTCATTATCTGTGCTGTAGCGTGCAAAGCCGCCGCCAATATGATCATAAATGCCGCCTTCCCGCATTTTATCCAAACTCAGGCAGGCTTGTTGCAATGCTTTTTCATTTTTGGTGAAATGATAATACTGCAGTAAAAAACGTATTACAAATGTTTGGGGAAATTTGGGCGCCCTGCCAAAACCGCCCCATACTTCATCAGCCTGTTTCATAATGGCTTCAAACATTTCATGCACAGATTGTTCCGGGAACAATTCTTCAACGGGTAGTGGAATTTTTAATATCGCTTCAGCGCCAAAGGAGTTGGCATTTTGTAAATGATTTGTAAGCTGGCTTGCCTGTTCTTCAATTTCATCCCTTCGTTTGGCAAATGCATCTGCCACTCCATACAATACTTCTTTCCAGCTTGCACGGTTGTATGCACGCACGGGAGGGAAATAAGTACCTCCATAAAATGGCTTTAAAGCAGGTGTAAGAAATACATTGAGCGGCCATCCACCGCTGCCCGTCATTGCCTGTACAGCGTCCATATAAATATGATCCAGGTCGGGCCGCTCTTCCCGGTCAATTTTTATATTAATGAAATGGCGGTTCATGATCTCAGCCGTTGCTTCATCTTCAAAACTCTCCCGCTCCATTACATGGCACCAATGGCAGGATGAGTAACCAATGCTTACCAATATGGGTTTATCTTCATTTTTCGCTTTTTGCAATGCTTCTTCACTCCACGGATACCATTGAACAGGATTGTGCTGATGCTGTAATAAATAGGGGCTGGTTTCTTTTGAAAGAAGATTGGTATGCTGCATAATTCCTGTTTATGGTTCTCTTTTGCATTTATTGTTTTGAACTGCATCACTGCTGTTTGCAGTGCAGTACAAGCCCGCCCGGCTAATGCCTTTCGGACGGGAGTGCGGCCCCGCATCAGGCGGGACAGGCGCAAAGGTGACGCCATGAAATGCCCATAAACCTAAATACAAACTTGAGATGATTATGGGCATACTATGTGGCAAAAAATTAAAATAAAAATGAACACATGAAATACAATGGCCGGTTCAAAAAAATAATGGTTCGCTTTAAACGAACCATCAATATTATTACAAAAGAACAAGAAAAGAGTTGTGATTATTTACCCTGTGCCGCCAGAAATTTATCCAGCGCTGCCACCATACTTGGGGTTTGTGGCTCCGGCGCTTTGATCTGCAGTTTCAACCCTGCTTCTTCTACGGCCTTAAATGTGTTGGCGCCAAATGCCCCGATAAAAGTTCCGTTTTGCCTGAACTTTGGCAGGTTTTCAATCAGGCTTCTTACACCGCTGGGCGTAAAGAAACAGATAACATCATAATTACCCGTACTCACCAGTTCTTTTATATCGTTACTCACAGTTTTGTAAAGTATGGGCGTTGCAAACTCACAGTTATGATTGCGGAGCCACCCGGTAATTTCATTATCCAGGTTTTCACTGCAGGGATACAGGAAGCGTTCGTTGCTTTTGTGTTTGTTGATGACATCAAACAAGCTTTTATTGGTACCATCAGCGCCATAAAAAACTTTGCGCTTACGGTACAAAATAAATTTTTGAAGATAGAGCGCCACTGCTTCAGTAATGCAGAAATACTTGGTTTCCTGGGAAATGGTGATCCGCATTTCCTCGCAGGTGCGGAAGAAATGATCAATAGCATTACGGCTGGTAAATATAACAGCGGAGTAAGAAGGAATGTCAATCTTTTGTTTCCGGAATTCTTTGGAAGGGATGCCTTCAATACGAATGAATGGCTGAAATGCCAGTTGCACATCGTACTTCCTGGCCAAATCAAAGTACGGCGATTTTTCAGAATCGGGCTTGGGCTGGGTAATTAAGATGTTCCGAACTTTTGTGGTCGAGCTATCTTTCTGGCCTTTTTTATCCATACCTGGTCAGGAAAATTTTGGCAAAGGTAGGCAGAATGAATTAAAAATAGCGAATCAAAACTTTGTAAATCAGCAACAAGGGGGCGATTTCGAACGCCAGGAAGAAAATAAAAAAATGAAGCCGGCTCACTTTTACTGCCGTTTGTACCGGCTGGTAAGCCCTGAGAAAGCGGTACAGAAACAAACCCACTACCATCACCAGTGAAAGGGTAATTGTAACAGCTGCAATTGGAGCGCTTGCAAATGCAATAATGACAATAAAAGGAAGAATGGCAACGCCGGCCACTTTATTGATAAGAAAAACGATAAACGTATAGGTATCAGTAGCCGTGCTCATACTAAACAGCCAGCCGCTAAGTTTTAAAAACAAATACTTGCCCAGGTACAGCAGCATGATGCTCAGAGATGCCCCAACAGGAACCATCCATCCCGGCACCTGCAATGAACTTTTAAAATAGACTGACAGTAAATAAACATACATACCAAATGCAAGTGCAAAAAACAAATTGAACAATAATGATTGCAAACCGCTCTGCACCAACTGTTCTTTAATCTGGTTTACTTTTAAGGAAGTGCGGAAAAAGAAACGGAACAAATCACTGAAATACCTGGAGTACGTGAGACGGATAGCTCCAAACAACAGCAGCAAACCCAGCAGATAATAAAACAGCCAGTCTTTATTTACTGATACTTTGGGCTGCTGAATAACAAACAAACCGGGTGATGTGATATTGATCTTTGAGAGTTTTTGAAGTATATAATTCCTGCAGGAATCATAACTGAGCTTTGAAAATGCTTTTGTTTGCTGATGAAGACTGTCAACCGCTGAATCTTTTGCAGCAACCGGCTGTTGAAGAACGGAATCCTGTTTTGGAACGGGTAACGACTGAATGGAAGAATCCTGTGCATTTACCAATAAATGCAACATCAGCAGAAAACCCAAAAGAAACAAACAACGCATTTGCTGCAAAAATAGGTGCGTATGAATTGTAAAAGAGAAAGCATAAAATCTTTCTCAGAAAAAGTTGATGTACCCAAAATGTATTTTCAATTGCCGCAGGTTCAGCGGCACATCACTCCGTTTGCCACCGGCAAAAGCCACATTAAAAATCCCTGCTTTGGTTTCAAAGGCCATACCAAACCCCGCACCAATAAACTGGCGGTTATTATTCACAAACTGGCTTTTGTTACGTGCCCATCCCCCGTCTGTAAATGCATATAAAAAACTGTTGAGGCCAATAAGCAAACGGTATTCCATAGTGGCTACTGCATAGGCGCTGGCAAAAATACTTTCTTCATCAAACCCACGCAGTAAACGGAACCCTCCAATCTGGAATAATTCATTTCTAAATAAATTGGGACTTTGTACGAGTCCCGCATTGATGGCTGTTTTTAAAGTTGTTTGTTTACCCGTTTTAAAATAGCGTGCCGCATTGGCTTTGATGCGAAATGTATAAGCCCTTGTTTGTAATGTATCGTAGAGTGACAGGTAATTGAAATTTGGATCAACCGGATTTTTGATGGAAGTAATGGAATTGTTGGGTCTTATTTTACGGATACCTGCAGAACCGATGAGTTTTATATCATACCCTTTCCTGGGATTAAACCGGTAATCAGTATTAAACCATTCATAATCCACTCCAATATTAGTAGTGTTTTGGTCAATTTGTTCCGGCAGCCTCTTGCTTGATCTGATGCCGATTGTATCAATTTCCAGCAGGTTGGTAATGAATTGCTGAAAAAATACTTTACCGCTGCGGTTACCGCCAAAAGCATATTGTGCACCCACCTGCAGGTTGATATTTAAAAAGGAGGAGTCTTTCTTAAACCCTTCAAATGAAAAATCAGCCCCAAAGGCCGAGCCAAATAAAAATGGTTGCTGATAGGATAATTGCAGGCGGGGCGATCTTAACTGTATCTGCTGAAACAAAATCAGGAGTGATTCACCCATCCCAAACTGGTTTTTTAAGTTGAGATTGAAATCACCAGTAACTAATAATTTATTACCACCCAATTGATTATTACCTGGCAAAAAGCCGATGATGCCATTGATCTGGCTGCTTCTTTTTTCTTTTAAATACAAATTGAGAATGGAACCCGTGCCCAGCAGGTTCATATTCCATTTACGTTCTTCAGAAAGATAGGGCAGTTGCAGCAGCCGCTGACTGATGTTTAATAATTTCTGCTTCTGATAAATATCGCCATTGGCAATTTCAAGATAGCGCTGAATAAATTTGTTGCTCAGTTTTACATCACCATAAATACGGATGCTGTCAATTTTATACAAAGGGCCACGGTTAATTTTTAAAACAGCGCTGATGCCTTCTTCCGCCATGGTTAAACTGTCTAAATACACATTGGCAAAGGGATAACCTGTGTTTTCTAATTTTACCAGCAATCGTTCCTGCAGTTGCTGAACAGTTTGAACGTTGAGGCTTTTATTGGAAAAATTCTTTTGCCGGTAACCGGCAGCATTAAGCCATTCGTTGGGAATACTATCTGCTTTTAATTCCTTCCACTTAAATGTTTTACCAACATAGAGCCACAACTGAGCTGATGATGAATCCATCACCACACTGTCAACCGAAGCGGCGATTAATCCTTTCTTTCGTAAGGTTTCAGGTATTTGAAAAATATACTCGGCACAGGTTGTTTTATTTGTAAACTGTTGCTGCAAACCCAGCTTTGCCGGTTCCAGGCTGGTATCAATGATGTTGTATTGAAGCTGATACGCATTTTGTGCTGATGCATGTATGGAAAACATCAGCATCAGCAAAAAGAAACAGTATTGGATATAATGCTTTATGATTGGGAGCACAAACAGTTTTAATTTGCAGTTTCTAAATTACGTTTTTGCCGGAATATACATACATATCCACTTTCTGCAGGCAGGCAGGCCAGCCTGCCGGAAGAAATCCTTTTTACAATTGACTAATGGCAGGCATTTACATACATATCCCTTTCTGCAGGCAGGCATGCAACTACTGTAACTTTCATTTCAGTACCAGCCTGCGGTACAAAAACGAATTTGTTACCGCTTTATTGAATGAAATCAAATTGCAGCAGCAAAATAATTATTTACAGGGGGCAACTGTTGAAACTATTTACTTTGGCGGCGGCACACCCAGTTTGTTATCTGCTGAAGAACTGCAACAGATCATGGATACACTTCATCAATCTTACATAATAACTGAGGGTGCCGAGATAACACTGGAGGCCAACCCGGATGATGTAACTGTTGAATTATTAATTGTATGGAAACAGCAGGGCATCAATCGCCTCAGCATCGGAATACAATCTTTGTTTGATGAGGATTTGCAATGGATGAACCGTGCCCATACGGCTGAAGAAGCCCGGCAGGTAATCAGTAAAGCAAGAGATGCCGGGTTTGAACATTTTAGTGTTGATCTGATTTATGGCACACCGGAATTAACAGATGAACACTGGCAATACAATTTAGATTGGGTATTGCAGCAGGGCATCAACCACCTCAGTTGTTATGCATTAACCGTTGAACCCAAAACACCACTGCAGAAACTTATACGCACTCATCAGCGTGCAGATGTGGATGCTTTGCAGCAAAGCCGGCAATTTATTCAGCTCATGAACAGGATGGAAACAGCAGGGTTTGAGCATTATGAAATCTCGAATTTTGCAAAGCCCGGCCAAAGGAGCAAACATAACAGCAGTTACTGGCGGGGTGTTCCCTATCTTGGACTAGGCCCATCGGCCCATTCATTCAACGGCAGCAGCAGGCAGTGGAATGTTTCCAATAACCAGCAATACATTCAGGCATTACAGCAAAACGAAATTCCATTTGAAAAAGAAGAACTCACCACCACACAGCAGTTAAATGAATACATTATGACTTCACTGCGTTTAATGGAAGGTTGTGATTTGAGTTGGGTGGAAGAAAAATTTGGCGCTGATAAAAAAGAAACCCTGCTTCTTGAAGCGGCACGTTTTATTCATTTGCAATGGATGAAGGAACAAAAACACCATCTCATCTTAACCAAAGAAGGAAAATTATTTGCTGATAAAATTGCGGGTGAATTATTTTTTTGAATTCTGCCTGTCACTCTAAGCGTAGTGAAGAATCTGCCAATTTACTGTACAAAGTCAAAAAAAAACCTTCTCTACTACACTCAGGATTATATCAAAATTGTATTGCTAATTTGCAACTTATCATTCCAGGATAATCGCTAACCCACATGTGATAGAATATTATCTGCCGCCTGCAGTTCATACATGAGGATAGGATAGAGTTCATGCCTTTCAACAGGGTTTTGTTCCAGTTTTTCCAGCAGCGCTTTCATATTCATCGTTAATACATCTTTGGTAATACTTTGCGCATGTAATGAAAGCGGCCTGTGTATTTCAAAATCATCACGCAGCAACTCAAGCGGCGATACCTCCAGCGCCTTACTGATGAGTTTTATATGGTTGATGGTGAGCTGTGTAACATTGTTTTCTATTTTACTGTAAGCGTTCTGAGACATACCTATGTGTCTCGCCACTTCTTCCTGGGTAATTTTCTTTTGTTCACGAATTTGTTTAATAAGTGTGCCGGGCATAAGCGGTGGATTTAAGCAAGTAAAAAATGTGGCAGAAAACTATTTCTGTTCGGGGTTATGGTTTTTAGAAAAGAGATGATGCAGAATACCCACTGCCAGCATCAGCAGTAGTAAGTAAGGGGCAAATCCGGTAAATGATACGGGCATCTTTTTTCTTTGAAGCAAAGTTACAAAGCTTTTGAAAGCAAGCTGCTCACCGGAGAAAATATTAACAGTTGTAAGAATGAAAAGCAGAATCTAAATCATGGTTTCTTCCACCATGTTAAAAGCCTCAGCGGGCGAAAGGTTTTCCCAGAGTATGCGGTACACCATGGTGGCAATGGGTATATCTGCTTTTACTTCCTGATTAATGAGATATACACTGCGGCTGGCATTATAACCTTCGGCCACCATATTCATTTCCAGTTTGGCCATTTCTACACTGTAGCCTTTGCCAATCATAGTTCCAAACCTGCGGTTACGGCTGTAAGGTGAGTAACAGGTAACTAATAAGTCGCCGAGATAAACACTGGCGGCATAGTTGGCACTTTTGCGTAACGGGTTTTTCTGTAACTGCACACCCGGTATAGGCTCCTTGTGCACACCCACTTCAATATTACGGATACCCACTTTGCGAAGGAACACCGCCATTTCATCTGCCGCATTGGCAATGAGCACACTTAAAAAATTATCGCCATAATCCAAACCATTGGCAATACCGCTGGCTAATGCATAAATATTTTTTAAGATGGCTGCAAACTGCACCCCGTACACATCTGTATTGGTTACTGTGTTGATGTAATGATTCTTAAACTGATCTGCTATCCATTGCGCTGTTTGATCATGCAGGCCCGTAAAGGTGAGATAAGATAATTTTTCTGACGCCACTTCTTCTGCGTGGCAGGGGCCCATAATGGTGTAATAATCGTTGGCATCAAACCCGAATTCATTTTTCAAATAATCGTTGAGCAAAATATTTTTACCGGGTATCAATCCTTTAATGGCCGAAATTACTTTTTTACCTGTAAAAATATCTTTGGGTAAAGCCCCCAATACTGATTCTACATACGCTGATGGAACTGCCAGCACAATATACTCGGCCTGTTCTATACATTGCTGCACATCCGTTGAAAGACTGAGTAATTCTGTTTTAAATGTTGCCGAGCGGAGATAAGCAGGATTGTGTTTATGCTTTTGCAAATGATCAATAATGTTCTTATGCCGCACACACCAGTAAATGAAATGACCATTGTCATTTAAAATTTTTACCAATGCGGTGGCAAAACTGCCGCTGCCGATGACTGCTATGTTGTTCTGCGTTTCCAGTGAATCATTATTTGGGTTCAGGGCGACTAATATACTACGAAATGGAATAGGATAATAGAATGAAGGCTGCAGGGCGTATTGCTCCCTGCAACCATAATCTGGTTTTTATTGCGATCTCCTGTTTGTTTCAATTTTCACCGAAGTTTTGTTGCCGGATCAGGCAATAACAATGGTGAAGAAGATATTGCTAAAAAAATCCCACCTTCCGGCGGGATCATTATTTATACATAAGTTACTTGCTACTTATTCTCATAAACCTTCTCTTTCGCCACTACCAGCACTTTCATTCCGTCTTTTAATGTTTTACTGATGGTATTGTAAGGGGCGCTCACCACCTGGTCGCCTTCTTTTATTCCACCCAGCACTTCAATGTATTCATTATCCTGTATATCTGTACGAACAGGAACTTTTTTTACTTTGCCATCGGCGCCCAGTACAAACACCACTTCTTCCATATCATCGTTTAATACGGCATTGTCTGTGCTCACTTCCTGTCCCTGTGCTTTCTTTTTATCGGCTTCTTCCTTAGCTTTTACTTTGGATTCTTTGTCACTCTTATCCCTGGTAGTAATAGCAAGGATTGGAATGGCCAGTACATTTTCATGACGACGGGTCATAATATCAGCGCTTGCACTCATGCCAGGGCGAAAAGGTAAACTGCGTGGTTTTTTTGGATCAAACAAATCACTGTAAGAAGCAGGATCAATACGGATATACACTTTGTAATTGGTAACATCGCTTGATGTAGCTGCTGCTGCACCGCCTGCCTGTGCACTGGTACTGCTGCTGGATATTTGTGTAACCACACCTTTAAACTTGCGGTCATTATATGCATCTACTTCAATAATAGCGCTGTCGCCAATATGCACTTTGGGAATATCATTTTCGCCCACATCCACCCGCACTTCAATCTTACTCATATCTGCAACTCTTAAAATTTCGGTACCCAAACTAAACTGGTTACCGGCAACACGTTCGCCTTTCTTTACGGCGAGTAAAGAAACAATACCATCCATGGGAGAAACAATAGTAGTGCGGCTTAAGTTTTTATTGGCTGCATTCAAATCAGCTCTTGCACTTTGCACACCGGCCTTGGTGCCTTTTGCATTTTGTTTGGCTGCATTCAAATCAGCCTGGGCTGTGAGGTACTGGCTTTCGGCCTGTTCAAATTCTGATTTGGAAATTACTTTATCATTCAACAATTTTTTCTGGCGATCATAATTCAGTTTTGCCTGGTTAAGCCTTGCTTCAAAAGAGCCCAGTGAAGCTTCCACATTGCTTACCTGTGCTTCCTGCTGGTTTACAACAGATGCAGAACGATCACGGTTGCTGGTTAACACATCAGCAAACACACGACCGAGCAACTGCCCTTTCTTTACACTGTCGCCTTCCAGCACCAGCAATTCCACCAACTCCCCACTTACATCACTGCTCACTTTACGTTCATCTTCAGGATACACTTTTCCGCTGGCGCTTACGGTTTCAATAATGGTACGTTTCATAATTTTTTCCACTGCTACTTTAGTGCCTTCTTCTTTGCCAATAACACCGCCTTTCTTGAGCCCGATCAAAGCTATCAGTAAAACAAGGATGATACCGATGCCCCACCATAATTTCTTGTTCATATAAATCCGTTTATTGTTGTTCTGAATGATTGAGTTGTTTACAGTTTTAAGCCCATGCCTTTATAAAATTCCAGCACTTTCATGCGGAATACGTAATCAAACTGATCGGCTGTTTTTTGAATACGTGCACGAAACAGGTTGTTTTGATTGGTGATGTAATCAATGGTTGACATCAAACCTGCATTATATCTTTTTTGTGCAAGATCAAACGTTTTTTCAGTTAGCTCCAATGTGCGTTTGCTGGCATTGTAACGTTCCAGTGCATTTTTTGCAGAAACATAAGCCAGGTACACATTATTTTTAAGAGTTACCACTGCCTGATCCCTGGTTAAAGATGCACTCTTCATGTTTAGCTGAATACGTTTGTAATTGGTGCGTGCAATACCGCCACTAAAAATGGGAACACTTAGTTGTATCCCCAGGTTTTGCCGGAAATTTTGATCTATTTGATTGCCCCATCCTGTCCACATCTCGCCAAAACCTTTTTTACCTCTTATGAGTTGTACGTTAGGATCCAGCACTGGCTGGTTGGTACCATTTACATTGACTACTGATTGTGATGGCACATAACCCAGAAAATTAAATCCTGTAATTTTTGAATTGGGGTTGGCAAAATTGGTACCGATGCCTCCAAAAAAATTAATACTTGGGTACAAAGCGGCTTTTGCTGCTTTCAAATTGTATTCTATGACCTGGATGCGTAAATCATTTGCCTTAATCTGTGGTTGTGTTTGCATGGCTATTTGAAAAACGTATTCGGGCAGCAAATCTGCAATATTTTCAACCGGAATCATTTCAACAGGTGGTGCAGCAATATCAAATGGAGTGGCAGCATCAAGGTTTAATGTTGCTTTTAAGTTGAGCAAATTTTGTTCGGCTGTTGTTGCTGCAGAAATATAAGTAGCACTGTCCCTTGCAAACTGACTTTCCAGTTCCAATGCATTTAACTCAGGCAAAGAACCTGCATCCACTCTTTTTCTTGTGTCTGCTAAACGGGCTTTAGTAAGTTGCATAGTGGTATATGCAATACGTGCCTGCTCTTTTGCAAGCAGCACCTGCAGATAAGTAGTTGCAACTGTTAACCCAATATCATTTTTATTGGTTTGTACATCCTGGCTTGCGGCCTGTGCACTAATGCGGCTGGCCAGAACCTGGTTTTTTACATTTCCAAAATTATAAATGAGGCCGTTAACATTGAGGTTGTATTGCTGAAACAAAAGTGTGGAGCTCACAAACAAGTTGGTTGTAGGGTCAACCGCACGGCCAAAGTTAGTACCGGTAGAATTGCTAAAATTTACATTAGGATAACGACCCATTTTTGCCTGCTCATAGGAGAGCTCAGCAATACGTGCCTGTATATCAGTAAGTTTAATGGAAAGATTATGTTCCCAGGCGTACTCTACACAACGGCGCAAATCCCAAACTTCCTGTGCTTTTAAGGACGTTCCCAAACCAAGAAAGATGGAAATTAAAACGAAGATTGAAAAGCGTTTTGTCATATAACAAATGTACTTGTGAAAGGGGCACGAAAATATTGAATTTTGATTAGCGGCATACAAGTATTATTACGGTTTTTAAAATTAAAGAGCTGCTTTTGCAAAAGCCTGTTCCAAATCCTTTACCAGGTACTCCGCATCTTCCAGCCCCACATACATCCGCAACATCTGGTGTTCAGGGTTTTGAGGGTTGAAATCTTCGTCTTTAATGCCGGCACATTTGGGCAACAAAAGGCTTTCATGCCCTCCCCAACTTACTGCCATCATAATGTGTTGCAGGCTTTCGCAAAATGTTACAATTTGAGTGCGACTGGTTGCTTTTACATAAAAGGAAAATAAACCCGGCGCTTCTTTCATTTGCTTTTTGGCGAGATGGTATTGAGGAAAGCTTTCATCAAAAGGGTAAAGAATGGATGCAACAGCCGGATGCTGCTTTACAAAGTTCACAATTTTATGAGTGGTTTGATTAATACGTTCCAGCCTTGTTTGCAAGGTTCTCAACCCACGAATCATGAGCCAGGCATTAAAGGGTGATGTGCCGCTGCCGATGCTGTTGTACTCATTGTCGAATATTTTTTTCATCATGGCTTTGGAGCCGCTGAGTACACCGCCCAAAACATCACTATGCCCGCCAATGTATTTGGTAGCTGTTTGCATGGCCAGATCAACACCCATTGCAATTACATTTTGATAGATGGGCGTGCAGTAACTGTTATCAATAAGTGTGATAATGTTTCTTTGTTTGGCAAATGTGGTGATGGCTTCAATATCCTGCAAAGCCATGTTCCAGCTATTAGGACTTTCCAAATAATAAAACGTGGTGTTGGGTTTTGTAGCGTTGAAATAATTGTTGGCATCTGTACCATCCACATAAGTAACGGTTACACCAAAACGTGAAAAAATGTTATCCAGCATACGCTGCACCCATGTGTATGGTTTTTGAACGGCAACAATATGATCGCCTGCTTTTACATTGGCCATAATGCCGGCAAAGATGGCGGCAGCGCCATTGTTGAAAATCAAACCATCTTCAGCGCCATCCAATGCTGCTAATTTTTTTCTTAAGATATCAACTGTTGGGTTTAAACCTCTGCTGTAGAGATAGGCGCTCATTTCATCTTCAAACGCAGTTCTTAATTCATCTGCTTTATTGAATTTAAAATTGCTGGTTTGCATGATGGGCGGTGAAACAGCATTGAAATAATGCTCACGTTCTTCGCCCAGTTCGTTGAGGATGCAGGATAAATCCATCAGGCAGTTTTAGCAGTTTTCTTATCAACGTTTTTTCGAATAGCATCTGCTACAAACTGATTGAGTGAGATACCTCTCTTTAAGGCAGTATAAATGGCTGAATAATGCAAGCCCGCTTCAATCCTGATGTTAAATGATCCTTTTACACTCTTATAAGGCTCTTTTCCTGCTTCTTTGCATAGGCTGATATAATCTTCTACTGCTTCACGAAAAGATTTTTTTAACTCTTTTACACTTTGGCCTTCAAAAGTAACAAGGTCATTGATGCCCTCAATTCTTCCATAAAAGCATTCATCTGTATCGCTGTATTGAACAGAGCCGATAAACTCTTTATACTCAAGCATGTTTTGTGTCATAAAAGTCCCTCCTGTTTTAATTCTTTAACAATGTCATTCAACTGGTAAGCTTTTAAAATATTTCCGGGATGTGGTTTATGCAATCTGATGATATGACCTGATGTTTGATGTATAAAAGCCACCCTTGAACCCGATGTTTTTCCTTTATTTGATTCAGCATATCCCAAAGCACTCAGAATTTTTCTCAACTCATCGTATGTAAAATCTTTGGGATGCTGTAAAAGCCGGGCAATGAGTTTTTCCAGTTTTGACATCAGGACAAATTTAGCAACTAAATTTCAGTTGCAGAAATTACATATTTCAAGCACCTGCAATAAATCTAATATGATTTCCAAAAGAATCTTCCACTATGGCTGAAAAAATAGTACCGTCCACATTGGTAATGGGTGTAATAGAGTTTTGAATGAAGAAATTTAAAGATTAAAATACGAGAGAAAAACCTCCGCCTTTTTTTGTATCCGAGCTTTGAAGCTTTTTATATTTTTCAATTTCATTTCCAAGCTGTTTTCTGTACTGTGCATACATAAATGTTCTGAAAACAGAAATATCTTCCGTCTTCCTTGCATCCTGCAATGCCTCAAAATAAGCAGCTTTATCTTCCTTAAAAACGATAGCAGGGGGCAGTTGAAAAAACAATTGTATAAAATTCATCAGCAATCTTGATGTTCTTCCATTGCCATCATAAAAAGGGTGAATGGTTACAAGATCAAAATGAGCATCAAATGCAAGATTCAGTTGTTCTTCCGTGGTATTGATTGTTTGCATTTTACCAGAGATTGTTTCAGCAAGTTCTGCAACAAGCTTTTCAACTTTATCAAAGTTTACAAAGTAGGTGGCACCGGCACTTACATTTCCTTTTCTAAACATGCCTTTGGATGCGTCAATTTCGCCAAAAGCTGTTTGATAGATGCTGCCTGTTTGCCGCATTATTTTAGCGTTCAACGTTTGTATGAATGAAATATGCACAGGTTGCTTTTGCTTTGCAGCTTCTGCAGCAAACAGCAATGCCTGATAATGATCCTGAACCATCAGTGAATGCAGCAATGGTTTTCCTGCCGGAGTAATTCCTTCATCCAGCAGCAGCCTTGTTTCCACTTCTGTTAAGGCAGATCCTTCAATAGTGGTTGAGTGATGTGTAATAGAATAGTTATTGAATTTTTCGAAATCAATAACTTCCGATAAATTCAATTGGTGATACTCATTTAATATGGGTTCTGTTTCAGAAAACATACAACCCGAAATTAAGATGATTTTTTAAGCTCCTGCAATAAATCCAATATGATTTCCAAACGGATCAGCAATAATGGCTGTTTCAATTGTTCCGCCCACATTGGCAACAGGCGAAATGATGGCGGCGTTCAACGAAACTGCTTTTTCAACCGCCGCTTGTATATCTTCTGCTGCCCGGTAAGCTGCAGTATGATTGCCTTCTTTTATACCGCTTATATCAGGGTCTAACCCCAGTTCATATCCATTGACATCAAAACCAACATAAAACACTTCACCAAAATAAGGCTGGATGCCGGTGAGTTGTATATACCATTCTTTTGCTTTTTGCAAATCATTTACATGACAGATGATGGTGCGGAGTTTTTGAAGCATGTTGTTTTGCTTTAATAAAGCAGGGATTCCATTTTTGTATGGCGTATTCTGATGATGATTACATCTTCGCCATCAATGAAATAAGAAACCCTTATACTATGTATTTCAAAAGCCCTGTACTGATTTTCGTGATTGTTGATTTTAAATTTATCCGGCGGATGAATCTCCGGGTTGGGGATAATTCCCGAAATTTTAAAGAGTATATCTGCTTTTACGGTAATGGAATTTTAATAGGATTTCTTCCGGATATACAGAATATTTTTTTGATTTGTTCACGTGCTTCTTTATCCCAGAGAATTCTTTTTACCATTGCTCAGACTCTTTCAATACTTCATCATGTGTGAGATAATCACCATTTTTTACACGTTCAACCGCCGCCTCCAGCTCAAGGTTATATTGAAGTAATGTATATTCCGCCGATGGCCTGTCTTTTTTGGAAACAAATTTTTTCAGCAGTTCCAATACCGAAGACTTTTGTTCTGCTGAAAGCAATTCAAGATATTGCTTTATTTCGAGGTCAACATTCATGGTTTAAAGTTACAATTTTTAACAGGAGAATCAAACTGATTTTTTCCTGTGTAATAAAAAATAAATCGCCACAAATGCTGCCAGCACTCCCACACCCGTTACTGCAGCAGATGGATCACTGATGGCAATACTTGTGCCTACAAACAAATAAGCGCTCATAAAGATAATGGGCAGCAATGGAAATAACTTCATCTTATAAATTCCTGTACCATCCAAATGCTTTGTTTTTTTACGGAACCAGAAAATAGTGGCGCTGCTGAGTACCATTCCAAAACAATCCAGGAAAATAGTAAAGGATAAAATCTTTTCAAACTCCTGTGCAAAAAATAAGATGATAATACAGATGGCTGCAAACACCGTTAATGAAAAAGTAAGCACATTTGTTTTTTCATTTTGCTTGGCAAACATTTTAGGCAGACTTCCATCCTCCCCCATTGCATACATTACCCGTGGATTGCTCATGAGCAATCCGTTTACATAGGCCAGTACACCCAAGAAAAGAAATGCAGAAAAAACAGTAGCGCCGGTAGTACCGAAAATTTTATCCATCACCACATAAGCAATCTCCCGCTCGCCTTTCATTTGCTCAAAGCCAATAAGCTTATAATAACTCAGGTTTACCAGCAGGTATAAAACAATGATGATGGCGATACCCATAAAAATTCCTTTGGGAATATTTTTATTGGGATGATTCACTTCCTGCCCAAAGTTGATGGTTTGCTGATAGCCGCCATAAGTAAATGAAACAGCAATCAAACTAACGCCCAAACTTTTAATCCAGTCTAAGGGGCTTACAGATTCACCTGCCTGCGGTTGTACAGATGAAACTACTGCATACTTATCAGGAAACAATAATGCACCAATCAGCACCACAATCATTAATATTTTAATCGTCATTAAAATATTTTGTGCAGCGGAGCTCATTTTCAACCCCCGCAGGTTGATGAGATAAAAAATGATGATGGCCATACAACTCACTAATGCTTTATGAATATCATTCCACTCACCCGGAATTAATTTGAGCAAATAACCACTGCCAATCAAAGCCACACCACTTAAACTGGCTGCATTGCTCACCAGTATCAAACAGTTAATGGCAAATGCAATACTGGGATGATAGGCTTTTGCAAACACTTTATAATATCCTCCTGTAACCGGATAGCGGCTGCCGATCTCTGCATAAGTTAATGCGCCGCATAATGCAACCAACCCACCCACAATCCACGCACTGAAATAAACAGAAGGCGCAATGGCATCTTTGGCACTGGTGGCAGCAGTTCTAAAAATGCCCATACCAATTACCAGCCCCACCACAATCATGGTAAAAGAAAAAAGATTGAGCTTGTTATTATTTGTTTGCATGCCGTTGGAATGAGCCTTGAAGATAAGTTTTCTTTTGAATGTTGCTCACCAATAAAACCTCCGGGTTTTTGTGAGCAGGGTTATTTTTATTAAGATCGTTATCTAAACCCCGGAGGTTTTAAAATCTTTTATCTTTGCACCAAATGAAGAACCAACTACTAACCCTTATTACGGCCATTTGTGCTGTTACAACATTGCATGCACAGGAGCAAACGGATTCCACTTCAAAAGAATTAGGCGAAGTGGTGATTAAAGCATTTGAGCAGAATAAAAAACTGCTGGATGTACCGGCTGCTGTAAGTTCCATTTCCCAAAAACAGTTGCTTCGTTTTAACAATACTTCCATTGTTTCGGCAATGAATATCATGCCCGGTGTGCGTATGGAAGAGCGGAGTCCCGGCAGCTATCGTTTAAACATTCGTGGAAGTTCGTTGCGCTCTCCATTTGGTGTACGTAATGTAAAAGTGTATTTGAATGACATCCCGTTTACAGAGCCCGGCGGTTCTACTTATCTCAACCTGCTTTCTTTTTTCAATATTCAATCCATTGAAGTATTAAAAGGTCCAAGCGGAAGTTTATATGGTGCAGGAAGTGGTGGTGCGGTGTTGCTCCGTTCTCATCAAAACAATCAGCCTTCGGGTATTGGTATTGATTATTCATTTGGAAGTTTTGGTTTGCAAAACACAAATGTGTATGCACGCATTGGCGAAAACAAATCACAACAAACCATTGGTTTTAATAAACTGCACAGCGATGGTTACAGAAGCTGGACGAAACTGGACCGCAGCGTGTTTACATGGGATGGAAAATTTGCAATTAATGACAAACAAAGCATCCGCACATTTTTAATGTATGCTGATTTAGCGTATCAAACACCTGGCGGTTTAACTCCGGCAGAGTTTGCTGCCAATCCCAAACAATCAAGACCCAGGGTTGGAACTACTCCTTCAAGCGAACAGGCCAATGCAGGTGTGAATCAAAAAAGTTTTTTAGCTGGTGTAAGTCATGATTTTGCTATTACTGAAACATTTAAGAATACCACTTCATTATACGGCGCTTTCTCTCGCTTTGCCAATCCTACGGTTCGCAATTTTGAACGGAGAAGTGAACCGCATGCAGGCGGAAGGACTGTGTTTTCTTTTTCGCCCAAAATAAAAACAGGTACATTAAAAATTGTTGCCGGTGCTGAGTTGCAGAAAGGATGGTACGATATCCGTCAGTATAAAAATAAAAATGGAGTGAGCGACAGTTTACAAACGGAAGATGAAGTGAACACATCAATATGGAGTATGTTTGCGCAGGCTGACTGGAATTTGCAAAACGGCTGGAATATCTCTGCAGGCGCCAGCACCAATCAAAACACCATTGGCATTACACGACTCACACAATTTCCGTTGAAAGAACAGAAAAGAACCTATGCCAATGAAATTGCACCACGTATTGCGATACTTAAAAAAGTCACTAAAGAAATTTCAGTATATGCTTCTGTTGCAAAAGGTTTTTCACCGCCTACTTCTGCTGAAGTATTACCGTCAACAGGCGTTATTTCAACTAATTTAAATGCAGAAGAAGGATGGAATTATGAACTCGGCACAAGAATGAATTTGCTGAATGAAAAACTGTTTATAGATGTAAACGGTTTTTTATTCAACTTAAAAAACACCATTGTACAACGGCGTGATGGAACCGGTGCAGATTTTTTTATCAATGCCGGCAGCGCCAAACAAAGAGGTGTTGAAGCGCTGGTAAATTATAAACTTGCAGGCAACAACAACAAACTGATTACGCAGAGTAATATCTGGATGAGTTATACTTACAACAACTTTACGTATAAAGATTTTAAACAGGTTAACAGTGATTTCAGCGGCAAACGTTTGCCTGGCGTTCCTCTGAGTACAGTTGCACTTGGTTTTGATTTGCTCATGAAGCAGGGCATCTATGTCAATCTTACCTATAACTACAACGAAACCGTTCCATTGAACGATGCCAATACATTTAAAGCAACAGATTTTCATTTGCTTTCTGCTCGCATCGGCTACAGGCATCTATTCTTCAAAAAAATAAAAGGTGAAGTTTTTATTGGCGGTGATAACCTGTTTAATGAAACCTACAGTTTGGGTAATGATATTAATGCTGCTGCCAACCGCTTTTTCAATGTGGCAGCGGGAAGAAATTATACGGCAGGGTTGAGTTTGTTTTTTAATTGCAAAAATCAGTAATAGAACACCCTGCACTTTATCTCTCAATAGCTGGATAATTGCAAAAGCCTCAGAGAGGCTAAATGTCAGTAGAAAAAATAATAATTTACAAATAAGCCCCATCGGGCAATGTCATTAAGTTAAGCGTTTCGTCATGTCGAGGAACGAGACATCTCATAAAATTCAAGCTGTACGAAATTTATGAGACCTCTCCCTGCGGTCGAGGTGACGCTTAACTTAATGACATTGCCCATCGGGCCAGACGATAAATGTCTGGCTCTGACCTGCAAGCGTCATGAGGCGACATGTTAAGATTTGATAATTACTAAACATGCCGCACCTACGGAGCTCCATCACTATTATTTGGTTTTTCTACTGACATTTTCACCCCGCTGGGGTTAAAGCAAAGGTTTCACCCGCATAACACTTTATTTATTAGTTTTTTCATAAAGAAGAAAACATTAATTCCTCACCGGCGGGCAATCCCAACTGTTCTTTTTTCCGAAGCGATAAATTAATCCTACGGATAAACTGTAATAATGGTCTTTTTGTTTGGGATTGGCTGCAATGCTAAACCCATCCACATAATCAGAAAAAGTATGGCGGTAATTGATTTCTCCATTGAGCATTAATGATGGTGTGATGGCGTAACGCAAACCGGCGCCAACAGGAATTACAGGTAAAATTGTTGGCGTTCTCCTGTTAAAATCATGTGCAATGCGTGATGGTAAGTTTTCTTCCAGCCCAAACTTGGAAGGATCAAAACCACTGGCATCCCTGCGCACTCTTAAATAGCTCAATCCAACTCCTGCAAATACATAAGGTGAAATGCGTTGCCCCTGCTCCTGCCAGCCGGATGGGCTCCACATCATTTGCGGTGATAATTCAATCAAAGGTGTTTTGAAATTAAAATTGCGGTATTGCCGGTAAGCAGGTGTGCTGTATTTGGCATCATCACCACGAAGGGATGCAAGAGAAAAATTTAAACGTATGGCATAATTGGAGCTGATGATTCTTGTACCCTGCAGCATTACTCCGGGTCGTATTGTTTTGTAAGAACCCAGGCGCTGCGGTGTTAAATCGCCCTGGTAAATAAAAGCGCCGATGGCTGCTCCCACTTCATACTTTGATGATTTTTTTTGTGCGTTTACAAGTACAGATGTCAAAACAAAAAGCACAAGAAGGCCAACAGAACATTTGTTCATGCAGATAATTTAAGGATGAATAATAATCCTCCTTAAACAGTTGTTTGGAAATGATGGGAATCGTGCGGGTTTCAACTGATGAAACGCAGGATAAAGTTAAAACGTATGAAACATTGTTAAAAACTTTGCTAAAGTGGTGTAAAAAAAAAAAGTTGATTTGAAATTCCTGCACTTACATTTGCAGCCGTAGCTGGTTCTAATGTGATGAATAGAATTAAGGCCGTACCACCGCTAAAGCGGGGCGCTTCAAAAAAAGCTGAATAGAATTGATGAAGCACAAGAGTGCGACGCAAGAGAAGCTTAATAGCAGCGCCGCAGCTTAGTACATAAAAAATTCATTGCAAAGATTAAAAGGGAATCCGGTGTAAATCCGGAACTATCCCCGTAGCTGTAAGGCGGCCCCACTCCCGTTAAACCGGGAGAATTAAAAGGCAACTATCCTGCACCACTGTTCCTCTACTAAACGGAACGGGAAGGTAAAGTGAACGCTGAGTCAGAAGACCTGCCAATTACATCAACATTATTTTGCTTTCGGGAGAAAGGCATGAAGTGTACAAGCGCAGGCTTTTATATTTCTAACTCTTTTTATTCGGAAGCAGTCACTTAAAAACTTTTTTCAAACATGAAATGAGTTATGAAATTTTCAAGCTATCATTATAATAAAGCGAAGAAAATTTCATAACGAATAACATGCGACAAAAGTGTAAACAAAAATTTACGCATGAAAAAGAAAATGTTTTTTGTGGCTGCTGTAATCATCAGCAGTTCCGCATTGGCACAGGAAGACAGCGCTTCAAAAAATTTAGATGAAGTAATTGTTACCGCCAACCGTCTTCAGCAAAAACAATCACAAACAGGAAAAGTAGTTACCGTAATTGGTAAAGATGTACTTGAAAGAAACCAGGGACGCACTGTTGCGCAGGTGTTGAATGAACAGGCAGGTATTACGATTAACGGTGCATTGAATAATGCAGGCAGTGTACAAACTGTTTATATGCGTGGCGCCAACAGCGGACGTGTGCTGGTGCTGATGGATGGAATACCGGTGGGCGATCCATCCTTCATCAACAATGAATTTGATTTGAATTTTTTTAGTGTGAATGATGTGGAGCGAATTGAAATTGCAAGAGGCGCACAAAGCACTTTGTATGGAAGTGATGCTGTGGCAGGTGTGATTAACATCATTACAGTAAAACAAAATGTAAAAAAACCTTTTAATCTTAAATCAACGCTGAGCGGAGGTAACCTCTCCACCTTTCGTGGTAATGTGCAGTTGTATGGCAAGGCAGGAAAGCTCACGTATCAAACAAGATTTTCTTCTGTCAACACCAAAGGTTTTTCTGCAGCTTACGATAGTACGGGCAAACAGGGTTTTGACCGTGATGGCTATAATGGTATTATTGCCAATGCATCTGTTCAATACCAGGCAACCAACCAATTATCCTTCCGCAGTTTTATTCAGCACAGTGCTTACAAAAGTGATGTGGATGGGGGCGCTTTCAGAGATGATAAAGATTTTACCATCAACAACCGCAACTTTACAACAGGCGCCGGTTTTCAATTTAAGAATGATGCAGTGGCAATAACAGGCAATTATCAATACAGTGAAAACAAACGTAACTTCTTAAACGACAGCGGCAGCATCAGCGGGTTTGCAAAATATGTACGTGATGATTATTTCAGCAAAAGCCAGTTTGCAGAATTGTTTGCAACAGTAAAGCTCAGCAAATCATTTACTTTGCTGCAGGGCGCTGATTACCGGTTTGGTTCTTACAACAGTCAGTTTTTATCCATCAGTTCCTTTGGGCCTTTTAGCAATCAGTTTCGTGATACATCCGTAAGTCAATCCTCTTTATACGCATCTTTGATTTATGCAAGTGCCAATAAAAAATTGAATGTAGAACTGGGTGGTCGTTTGAATGTACACAGCCGCTACGGCAGCAATTATACCTATACATTTAATCCCAGTTATGCCATTACAGATAAATGGCGTGTATTTGGAAGTATTGCAACAGGCTTTAAAGCTCCCGGCTTGTACCAGCTCTACTCAGGATTTGGTGATGAAGATTTAAAACCTGAAGAAAGTAAGAACTATGAAATTGGCATACAGAACAAAGCAGGAAAGCTCACACACCGCCTTGTTTATTTTTACCGTGATATAAAAAACGGGATTGATTTTGACAATGTAAAATTTAAGTATTTCAATTTTCCTGAACAGATTGTTCGTGGCCTGGAATACGAAGCAGCATTTGCAATTAGCAAATCATGGCAGGTAAGCGGCAACTATACGTATTTAAACGGAACAGATTATACACAAAGCCGTATTACATTTAAAGATACGGCTTACAGTTATTTGCTCAGACGGCCTGCACACAGTTTCAACCTTGCTGTTAACTACAAATACAATGATGTGTTTTTTGTATCTGTTAACGCAAGATATGTGAGTGAACGTTTTGATGTAACTGATTTTAAAAAACCCGATGCAGCGCTAAAAGGTTATTTTCTTTTAAATGCGAATGCATCGTACACTATAAACAGGTATTTTAAAGTTTTTGCTGAAGCACAAAACATCGGCAATACAAAGTTTTTTGATTTGAGAGGCTTTAACAGCATTCCCTTTCTTATAAGCGGAGGTATTACACTGCATCTTTAACAGAAGTTCATCATTATATTATATAACAGCCCCTGCATTAATACGGGGCTGTTTGTTTTGGTTGCGGCGTATAGGTTTATCTTTGCACAAAAGCAACCATTATGAACTGGGATTTAAAAGAACTGCTTACCGTATCATTCACCTTATTTGCGGTAATTGATATTATAGGCTCTGTGCCCATGCTCATTTCATTAAAAGAAAAGCTGGGCGGTATTAATTCATTAAAAGCCACGCTTATTTCCGGCGGCCTCATGGTTTTGTTTTTCTTTATTGGCAAACCGTTTTTAAATATACTGGGTGTTGATGTAAAGTCATTTGCTGTTGCCGGCTCGGTTGTTATTTTTATTTTGGGTTTGGAAATGGTGCTGGGCATTGAATTTTTTAAGCCGGATAATAATCCCAAAGCCGGAACGGTGGTGCCCATTGCATTTCCGTTGATTGCAGGTTCGGGTACGCTTACCACCATTATGTCGTTGAAAGCCACTTTTGAACGGAGCGATAAAAACGAATGGATGATCTTGCTTGCCATTTTGATCAATCTCATCATCATCTATCTTGTTTTAATTTCATTAAACAAAATAGAAAAAGCATTGGGCCCTGCGGGTTTACTAGCGGTACGTAAATTTTTTGGCGTAATATTGCTGGCCATTGCGGTGAAGATCTTTGGAAGCAATGTTTCGGGTTTAATTAAATAGTCGTTAGTGAATAGTCATTAGCCGGCACCTTTAAGCAAGTTAACCGCTACTTTTTGAACACGAATAACCGGCCTCGTAGTACAATGGATAGTATAAGAGTTTCCGAAGCTCCAGATACAGGTTCGATTCCTGTCGAGGCTACTACAACATTTTGATATGTATTATGCCTATGTACTGAAAAGTGTTGAACACGATTATTATTACAAAGGGCATTGCCACGATTTAGAAAAGAGGTTGCATCAACACAACTCTGGCATGACTGAATCCATCAGACCTTTTATTCCTTTTTTTATCATTTACTTTGAAGAATTTGAAACAGAGCAAGAAGCAATTCAGCAAGAAAAATATTTTAAAACTTCAGCAGGGAGACGTTACTTAAAAAAGAAAATGACCTCGTAGTACAATGTCCGCCTGAACGAATCATTCGGGCAGGCCCGCCCGGCTGAACGCCGTTCGGACGGGGATAGTATAAGAGTTTCCGAAGCTCCAGATTCAGGTTCCCTGCCCGAATGACTCGTTCAGGCGGGGATTCCTGTCGAGGCTACTACAACATCTGAGAATGTATTATGCATATGTTTTAAAGAGTGTTGCGCATGATTATTATTACAAAGGGCATTGTCATGATTGGGAGAAAAGACTTCAGCAACATAATTCAGGAATGACAAAATCAATCAGACTCTATATTCCATTTCAGATGGTTTATTTCGAGGAATTTGAAAAGGAGCAGGATGCCATTGATAGAGAAAAATATTTTAAAACTTCAGCAGGGAGACGTTACTTAAAAAAGAAATTGGCCTCGTAGTACAATGTCCGCCTGAACGAATCATTCGGGCAGGCCCGCTTGGCTGAACGCCGTTCGGACGGGGATAGTATAAGAGTTTCCGAAGCTCCAGATACAGGTTCCCTGCCCGAATGACTCGTTCAGGCGGGGATTCCTGACGAGGCTACACTAAAAAGCCGAACCTCTTCAGTTCGGCTTTTATATTATACAGGGCCTGGTAAAGCCTTTGGGTATTCACTTATTTCAACAACCTGCATAGTAACGCCGTTGATTTTCCAATCAAAATTCCACAATCAATCCAATTGTTGGCGTTATGCTCACATCCTCATTCTTTAATAACAGCGGAATTGCATTACTGCCGTCCTGCTTCAAAGCCAATCCGTTGGTGGTGAGAAAAGCAGTATTAGCAGCATTGCGTTTAAAAGTATAACTGGGCGAAGCTGCATTTTTGGCGCCATACCAGTTGGTTACATCCAAAAACAAATCAATCGTTGTTTTTTTGAAATTCCATTTCTTGTCAATACGCACATCACTGGAGTTAAATCCATTCAATCGTACAGAATTTAATCTTGCAAAATCCAACACTCCCTGGCCACGGCTTAAATAATTGATTCGTGATGCCGCTTCATCAAAGGGTGTAAAAGGCGCTCCACCCTGGTAACGGAATTTTAAACCCAACTCCCAGTTGCGTGGAAATTTATAACCCCATGTAATACTCAGCAGTTGACGGTTATCCCAACTGCTGGGTAAAAAAATTTGATTGGCCCCACTATATTCACTCCGGTAAAACGTATAGGATAAAATACCAAAGAAACGTTTGGTTAACTTTTTCTGTGCAAAAAACTCAAAGCCATAAGCCCGGCCTTTGCCATTGGTAGCAACGGCTTCATTACCCAGCACATTAAAATCACTGCCCAGGTTGGATAATGAAATGCCATCACGAACAGACACCGGAACATTATCATAATGCTTGTAAAAACCTTCTGCAGTAAAGCGCAGGTTGTCGTTGGGCAAATATTCCACTCCTGCTGTATAATGGTTACTGGCCAGGTACTTGCTATTTTTATTTACCAGCACATTGTTGTTATCTGCAAAACCAAGAATAGTATAAGGTGGTATTTTAAAATAACGTCCAACTGATGCATTGGCTGTCCATTTATCTGCCAGCACATAACTGAAAGAAATGCGGGGTGATAATGTTTGCAATGCATTCATGCCATCTGTGGTAAACGTATTCATATCCGTACGCAAACCTGCACTTAGGCCCAGGCGGTTATCAAAAAAACGTTTGCTCACCTGTGCAAAAGCGCCCATCTTCCGGAAATTGTTCAACGGGCTTTTAAAGTTTATAATCACCGGTGGCTGCACCACTGCACCATTACTGTCTTTTATTTCTTTGCGGATAACACTGAAGGTATTGTTGGTAAAATCCGCCAGTTGCACCATGGCGCCGTAAGCTATCTTCCAGCCATTTTTGTTTTTATTAACATCAATGCGGAATTTGTTTTCCGTTTCGTTGGATTTATACAATAATGTACGTTGCGATGGCAGTTGCAGTTGGTTATCTTCATACTGCTCAATATCATTTTCAAAACTGTTGCGGCTCAGCGCCATATTTACAAAACCATTCTGCACCAGCCGTTTTAATGAAATACCAAATGTATAATTCCATTGATTGATGATGGGATTGGAATTGAGTACATATAATTTTTCAGGAGTGGCGTTTTTAACAGGGGCAAATTTAAATTCATCAATGGCGCCAATACCAATAAAGGAAAGTGTTGTTTTTTTATTGATCTGATGGGTGATCTTGGTTTGAAAATCCCAGTAGTTGGGACGGATGGGCAAATCAATGGCAGAAAATAACAACTCCAGGTATGAACGCCTTACAGATGCTAAAAAAGTTGTTTTCTTGTTTTTAGATAAAGGACCTTCTAAGGTTGCTGCCACTTCAGTAGCGCTCAACCTGAAATTACCCTGCAGTTTATTGGGGTTACCATTTTTTTGTTTGAACTGAAATACAGAACTCATGGCATTATCATAACGGGCATCAAATGCAGAAGAGCTCAGCTTCACATCTTCAATAAACGAAACATTTAAAATACCCTGCGGTCCTCCGGCGCTTCCCTGGGTTTGAAAATGATTGATTACAGGAATTTCAATACCATCTAAATAAAAAACATTTTCATTGGGCGCCCCGCCACGGATGATAATATCATTTCTGAAACCGCCACCACCCTGACCGCCTCCCACACCCGGCAACGTTTGAATTACTTTACTGATATCAAAGTTGCCGCCGGGGTTGCTTTTAATTTCTTCTGTAGTAAGGCGCTGAACACTTAAAGGCGTTTCCAATGTAGCCGCCCGTACTGTTCGTTTATTGGCTTTAACCACCACTTCGCTTAAAGAAGCAGCATTGGGTTCCATTTCAATAGTGTAATTGTTTTCATTGCCGGCATTGATAACAATGTTGAATAATGTTTGCGGTTTATAACGCACCAGCGAAAAATCAATGTTATAGGTTTTCAGTTCAATACCGGTGATGCGGAACACACCATTAGAATCGGTAATGGTTCCTCTGCCACCAGTGAGTGTAACGGAAACACTGGAAAGCGGTTTTTGAGTTGCTTTGTCAACCACAGTACCGGAAATGCGGCCGGTACCCTGGGCCATACTCATAATATTGATGCATACAAATACAATTACAAGACCTGCACTATTAAGAAATTGTTTCATTGTTTGTTACCCTTTTTTTACAGACACTATCTGCGGGCGCAAAAAAATTTGCAATACCTCTTTTATATTCACATGAACTTTGGCAAATCAAACCTGCCCGGCATCATTACACTTTAAACTTCATTTTGTTCACCACTCTTTGATGGTTCGCTGAAAGAATGGTGATCTTACAAGCACCCGGCTTTTACCTGTATAAAACGCCCCCCTGCAATTCGCTAACAGGCAGGTCTTTATAATTCAGCCATTATTAATGTATCTGAATTCATAAGGAGCCATACTTTTTTGGAGCTTCTTTCGTTAAAGAACTATCCAATTCACTTGTATGAAAAATAGCTTACTTCTTTTTCTGATTGTTCCCTTTGCATCATTCGCACAAAACACCCATATTGGTTTTCGTTTTGGGTTAGCCAATTACCAGGGCGATTTACAGCAACGCCGCTTCACCTTCAGCCAGGCGATGATGGTGGGCAGCATCGGTGCCCGTTATGATTTGAGTGAACATCTTACAGCACGTGGCTTCATCAGCTATGGTTCACTAAAAGCCGCTGATGCAAAAAATAAAAACAGCTCCTTACAACAGCGCAACTTAAGTTTTGAAACAAGGTTAAAAGAACTGGAGCTGAGTATGCAATACAATTTATTTAGTTTAAATGATAAATGGTGGACGCCTTATGTGTTTGCAGGAGGTTCGGTTTTCAACTTTAAATCATTTGCCAATGATAACGCCGGCAATAAAACCTATTTGCAGCCATTGAGTACCGAAGGTCAGGGTTTTATCGCAGGAAAAAATAATTACAAACGCACACAATTAGCCATACCTTTTGGAATTGGTGCCGAGTATGCTTTAAATGAAGATATGCGTATTGGACTGGAGCTTGGCTACCGCAAAACATTTACTGATTATATTGATGATGTAAGCACCACTTATGTTGATGCAGCACAACTGCTGGCAGCACGTGGAGCCACAGCCGTGCAAATGGCTTATCGTGGCAACGGGGCTTATCCGCCTGCAGGTTCTTTGCGGGGAAGTGCCAATAATAAAGATGCTTATTATTTTATTCAGCTCACCTTTACCATCCGCCCTTATGTGGATTGGTATAAACGTACTTCAGGAATATCTTCATTCAAAAAACAAAAAAGAGTGGGCTGTCCCTCTACGCAGTAATTGTTTTTAGTAACCGGCTCTCTTTTTCATGGCAGTGTTTTTGTTGAGCGAAGCGAAATGGCGAACAAAGCTTCGGTGCCACGCTCGTTTCATGGTTCTGTTTCCATGGCGGCAAAAAGAGCAGCATATCCAAACTCTCCGGCTACTATAAAACACTCACTTAAAACTCCTTTACTTTTATCTTATACGCCTTCCCAATTTTTTTTACCGGTTTATATAAACGTTTCAAAGCAAAACCTGAAGCATACACAGCTGCAGCAACCGGTAACCGGTTACCGCTGAAACCCAAATCACCATTTAGTAACCCATTTATTACGGTAAGTGCCGTATAGCCAATAGCGCCTGCTCTTAATATCCATCCGCTTTTAAGCCAGTAAAAAGAAACATTTCCTGCGCTGCGGATGATTTGAAACTTACCCTTCTTATAGTCAATGAGCAATCCTTTACCGGGTACCATCAGCACATCATGTAATGCATAACCTTCTAATGGAAAACGTGCCGTGTCGTTTACAAACAATCCGAGAGTTACTACTGTGGGGCGTATGTAAAACGAGTCCTTCTTAAGAATCATCAGCTCGCCCTTGCGCCAGATATTATTGTATGTTTTGAATGCGAAATAAGAATGAAGCCAGTATTGCTGAACCATTTTTTTATTTTTAGCAACCGCCAAAACTGTCTGCTGTGAAAAAGCTGTGTAACAATAAAATATAACTGCAAAGAAGAGTAGAAATTTTCTCATACAGAAAAGTACAAATTCCGTTTTGCGGGAACATGATTCTTTTTGTTAAATCATTTTTTCCGTAAGTTTTTAACAATTACCTCCGGTTAGCCCTTAGCTTTTCAAATAACACCACATTCATCAATATCAGCAGCATGCCATAAAAAATATCTTCCACGGGAATGTTGTGCATGGGCCAGGGCAAAAACGAAAAGATGCGAAAGCCCAGGTTTTCGGCATCATTGTAACTTACTACGGGGATAGCAGTTAGAAAACCATTTACGATTAAAAATGGAATAACGATGATGGAATATGAAATTAAAAATGAAGAGGCATCAAAACCTGTAAACCATTTTTTAAATAAAAATAAAGTACCAATAAAAAGTGCATTGAACAATGCCGTATAAAACGTATAGTCTTTGCCCCATGTTAATACTGCAATTACAAAAAAAGCTTCGCCCATTAACAATAATGTGCTTCTGCCCCACTTTCTACCGGCTATTTGCGGAAAATAACTGCGGATGCAGCAATAGATAAATACACAGCAATAAGGCACCACAAAAAAGAACAGCACTTCTTCAACAGGCAATGAAGATAATTTCACTCCCACCGTATGTGTTTCACTAAAACTCCACACACCGTTTCTTGTTTTCATTTCATCCCACACAATAAAAAACAAAGCCGGAAGAATCATTGCAGGGAAAAGATATTTCCATTGTTTGTAATAAGCTACTTTTTTATCGAAGCTTAACAACAACGGGCCCGCAAGGGATGCGGCCAGCAGAATAAAATAAGTGTAGTGTAAATTCAACTGCAGTTATTTGATGTTGGGGTTGAGCTGTTTTTCTTTCCGCACTTTATCCCGGTATTTTTTTGCCACCAGCAGCATACCAAAACTTTCGCCATCATATTTATCCAAGTGCTTGTGATGCATTTTATGTGCCCAGCGTATGGCACGCACATAGGTACTGTTCCATCTTGAAAATATTTTGAACCGCTGGTGAATAATAATATCATGCACTATAAAATAGGCCAAACCATACATAGCAATACCGGCGCCAATACTCACTACCCAATACACCTGGTACATCAAACCCAGCATTATACACAACCAGCTGGGTATGGCAAAAATTAAAAAGAAGGCATCGTTCTTTTCAAAGAAATGCCCACGTGGCTGATGATGATCTTCATGCAAATACCAGAGAAAACCATGCATCACATATTTATGGGTGAGCCATGTAATGCCTTCCATTATCAAAAAAACAAAGAAGGCCAGTGCGATGTATAAAAAGAGACTCATAAAAATGTTCTTAGTAAAAGAAAAAAAAGTAACTGAATTAACAACAAATGTAAAGCGAATTGGTTGTTCTTTTTAAAAGGGAGCAATCTGAAAATGAGCAGCAGTAAAGCACTCACTAAAAACCAGCTCCAGTAATTCTTAAACGGAATACTGCCATCACCTGCCCATTGCCAAAAACCAAGTTTCACCGCCACGGGTTCCATCACCCAGTCAAAAAAAGTGGCCAGCAAAGCGCCATCCAGTACAATGGCCCAGAAACCTACATTCTCCCGCTGCGGCATACCGGCATCTTTAAGGCGGTTCCATATTTTATTTAACATGAACTGCACACTTACCCCGCAGCAATAAATAATAATGAACCAGTTAACTCCAATGATAAAGGGCACACCTTTCCATCCTGCGCCAAGAGCAGACAAATATTGATACTGCCCAAATAACAACTGGTAATTAACACCCAGAAATTCAGCAAAAAAACCAACAGCAAAACAAATGAGTGCAAACAACCAGAAATAAAAATTGCGATCCCTTTGTGTAAAAATAATTAATGCATAACTCAGCAACATGTTCAATGGCGTGAGCGCTGCAAAAAAATCTTTATCATAAAATAAAATACCTGCCAGTCCAACTGTATGAAAGAGGATGGCGGTACTTATTGCAATGGTTTGTTTATGTTGATGAATAAAACTCAATGCGTTTTTATTTTATAATCTGATGCCACCAGTTTGCTCACAATTTCAGCGCTTTTAAAACAGAGGGGGATACCGCCGCCGGGATGCACACTGCCGCCGCAAAAATATAAGCCTTTGACAGATGATAGAAAATTGGGATGACGTTTGAATGCCGCCATCCTGTTATTACTGCTGGTTCCGTATAAAGCACCCAAATAAGAACCAGTGCGGTTTTCAATGGTGATGGGGTCCAGTGTTTCTTCCAGTTCTATAGCATCGCCTATATTTTCATTTAATACTTTGGAAATTTTTTGAATAATATTTTGCTTCAACTCTTGTTTTACCTGCTCCCAGTTCTGTTGGGTATGTGCCGGTGCATTGATTAATACAAACCAGTTTTCTTTTTTTTCAGGCGCCTGCCCTGCTTCCATTTTAGAAGTGATGTTTACATAAACCGTAGGGTCGCTATACAATTGCTTTCGCTTAAAAATAAAATCAAACTCTGCTTTATAATTTCCTGAAAAGAAAATATTGTGCAAGTGCAGTTGCGGAAATTCTTTTTTCATACCCCAGTAAAAAATAACGCCGCTGCAACTGCGTTCCTGTTTTAATAGCCTGGTAGATTTGCTTTCATCTTTCAGCAAATTCCTGTACGTGAAATAAACATCCGCATTACTCACCACTGCATCAGCAAAATAATTTTCATCATTCACCACCACGCCTTTTACTTTTCCCTGGTGCTGAATAATATTTTGAACAGATGAATTAAATTCAAACCTCACCCCCTTTTTTAAAGCCAGTTGGTACAATGCATTGGTAATGCTGATCATTCCGCCTTTTGGATAGAAGGTTCCTTCATTTAACTCCAGGTGCGGAATCAAACTCATCATACCCGGTGTTTGGTAAGGGTTGCTTCCGTTATAAGTGGCAAACCGGTTGAACAACTGAATGGTTTGCGGGTTGTAAAATTGTTGCTGATTGTAGCCATGAAGCGTGCCAAATAAATAAGGGAACTTAACATTTCCAAGCGCCTTCATAATTGAAGGCTGTAACCATGTTTTTCTTTTATGTAAAGAATTATTGAGGAAAACAGCGCCAATTGACTCATACAACTTTTTACTCTTTGCAAGATACCGGGATAAACTGCCGGGCTCCTCCCCCATTACCTGCTGCAGTTCATGTTCAAACTGCTGTGCATCCGTATAAGCATTCAGCACTTTTCCATCATCATAAAAATAGCGGCAGGATAGTGGAACATTGGAGTACTGAAAATAAGACTCTATATTTTCATCTGCATCGTTAAATAACTGTTCAATGTTTTGCGGCTGTGTAAAAAGTGACGGACCTGCATCAAAACGATATCCTTCTTTTTCAATCAGTGATAATTTACCACCGGGATAGCTGTTGCGTTCAAATACCGTTGTTTCAAACCCCTGAACAGATAAGCGTATGGCGGTGGCCAAACCTGCCACCCCGCTTCCAATAACAATAGCTTTATGCTGATGCATGTGCAAATTTATCTTTTTGCATCCATTTAGCCAGTAGTGGAAATGCAATCTTAAACCACTCAGTGTAATGATGGGGTATCGTTTCCAGATCAGATTGAATTTCAGTCATTGTTTTAAAGGTAATATCGCTTACTTCTTCTTTGTTCAGGTTCATTTCGCCATCGTATGTTCCAACAAATACATGATCAAATTCATATTCCGTTAAGCCATTATCAAAAGAAGCTTTATAGGTAAAATCAAATGCTTTTTCAATAGATGTTACAAAACCCAGTTCTTCATTCATTCTGCGTTCAGCCGCTGCTTTTGTTTCTTCACCCGGATGGGGATGTGAGCAGCAGGCATTCGTCCATAAACCCGGGCTGTGATATTTTGATAAGGCCCTTTGCTGCAGCAGCATCAATCTATTTTTATTAAAAATAAAAACACTGAACGCCCGGTGTAAAACTGCTTTTTCATGAGCTTCCATTTTTTCCATTACACCAATGGGCTCATCCTGTTCATTTACTAAAATCACTTGCTGCATAATGTAAATTAAGATACACTTCCGTATGTGTTACATAATATTTAGCTGGTTGCGTACACCTGCACGCAAAAGAATCATTATTTTTCCGTAGTTGGGAATACGGATGCGTTCGTTCAGGATACCTGCAGGTTGCAGCTTTTTTATCTTTTTAAAAAGGGAGAGATAATACTTATACGCCACATACACACCAAACCTTGCTTTTGCCGGTAACATCAGGATACCTTCATAGGCATGATTAAAATCTTTTTGAATGTCCGCTTCAATTTCTGCTTTCTGCCGGGGTGTGAAGTTGGAAAAATCAAGCCCGGGAAAATACGTTCTGTTAAGCGATGCATAGTCAGCTTTTACATCACGTAAAAAATTTACTTTTTGAAAAGCGGCGCCCAATGATTGTGCATAAGGCTTCAGTTTTTCATAAGCCGCAGCATCTCCTTCCAGGAAAACATACAAACAAATAAGGCCCACCACTTCTGCACTGCCGTAAATATATTCGTTAAAAGAAAGATGGCTGTATGTTTTACGGTCAAGGTCCATTTCCATGCTTTTGAAAAAAGCATCAATCAATGCAGGATTAATTTTGTATTCATTCACTGTGAGCTGGAAACTGTGCAGGATAGGGTTTAAACTGATACCACGTGCAATAGCATCATAAGTTTCTTTTTTAAACAGCAGCAGCAGTTCCTCTTTATTATGCTCATGGAAGGTATCCACAATTTCATCAGTAAAACGTACAAAGCCATAAATGTTATGAATGGGCTGGCGGAGATCTTTATGCAGCAAACGGATGGATGATGAAAACGAAGTACTGTAACTCTCCGTTGTCATGCGGCTGCATAATTGACTCACATCATGAAACAGTTGCATCATACAGTTTCGAAATTTATTTTTTGAACTCTTTGTTTGCCAGTTTTGCCACCACTTCGCCACTTAT
Organism: Chitinophagaceae bacterium; assembly: GCA_019747705.1. Classification (GTDB taxonomy): domain Bacteria; phylum Bacteroidota; class Bacteroidia; order Chitinophagales; family Chitinophagaceae; genus Lacibacter. The sequence goes on from JAIEQM010000006.1 coordinate 39,517, forward strand.
TAACGCCGGGGGAACACCCGGGCCCGGAACAGTTAACTGACCGGTGAAATACAAGTTACTTACTTTTTTGCTCTTACAGGCAGGTTTAAGATTAGCTGTTTGCAATAATGTATTTGCCAATCCGTATGCATTGCCTTTAAAGGAGTTATACTCACGCTTAAAATCAGAAACTGAAAAAGATTGCTTTACAATTATATGATCGGCAATTGATTCTCCTGTACGTTCTTCAAATCGTTTAACAATTTTTTGAAAATATTGTTCTCTTATTTCTTCAGAATCTCCTGCTAAATCAGCCGCAACCGGAATTAAAAAGAACATGTTCTCACATCCGGGAGGTGCGCCGCTCTTATCGGTTACCGTTGTAACACTCACATAAAACAACGGATCTGAAGGCCATTGGGGATGTGTATAAATTTCTGCACCGTGTTTTTTAAAATCTGTATCAAAAAACAGCATGTGATGCGGAACTGTTTGAAGTTTTTTATTGATACCCGCATAATAAAGTAAACAGGAAGGCGCCATCACCCGTTTGTTCCAGTAGGCATCAGAATAATTTCTGTATTGGGGTGGCAGCAGTTTTGTTTCTGTGTGATGATAATCTGCACTGCTGATAACAATATCAGCATTAATAAAAACATCATTACTTACAACACCTGTTGCTTTTCCGTCTGCCACTTTTATCTCCGTAACATTCTGTTCAAACTTAAATGCAACTCCCTGCTCTTTTGCCAAACGGTACATACCCTCCACAATGCTGTACATTCCCCCCTGTGGAAACCAGGTACCCAATTTTACATCAGCAAAATTCATAAGACTGTATAATGCAGGGATGTTTTGAGGCAAGGCACCAAGGAATAAAACAGGAAACTCCATCAATTCAATCAGCCTTTCATCTTTAAAAAATTTTCGTACATGTTTGCTGATGGAGGTAAATACATCAAGTTTGAACAATCCTTTCACCAACTCTGCATCAATAAACTCTGCAAAAGACTGGCCTGGTTTAAATACCAGTTTATTAATACCCACATTATATTTATAAGCAGCCTCCGCCATAAACTGATCCAGTTTGTTGCCGCTGCCCGGTTCTATTTTTTCAAAAGATTGTTTGAGCAATTGATAATCCGCCGCCACATCCAGCATGTCTTTTTTAAAATAAACCCTGTAAGATGGATCCAGGCGATGAAGCTGATAATAATCTGAAACTTGTTTACCAAACTGAGCAAAATAACGTTCAAATACATCCGGCATCCAGTACCAGCTTGGCCCCATATCAAATGTAAAACCATTCACCTCCAGCTTGCGTGCACGGCCGCCGGGCAATGAATGTTTTTCCAATACAGTTACATCCCATCCCTGTTTAGCAAGAAAGGAAGAAGCTGCAAGTCCGGAAAAACCTGTTCCGATAACTATAGCTTTTGGCACAAATAATAAGAAGGTTGACTAATTACGGCTTATCTGCTCTTTCAGCAATTTACGTGCAAAATGAATACGGCTTTTAATGGTACCCAAAGGCTCACTTAAAGCCTCAGCAATTTCATGATATTTGAACCCTTCAAAATAAAGCATGAAGGGGTTTTTGAAAATTTCGGGCAGGTTATGAACCGCATTTTGTATTTCCTTCATCCTCAAAGTACGTTCAGCGTCATTACTCACAGTAGGCTGCTGGTAGTTCAAAAGGAAGTCATTGGGTGTTGAATCAAAAATGGTATTTTGTTTAACACGCCGGCGGTAATTATTGATGAAGATATTCCGCATAATGGTATAAAGCCATGCCTTAATATTGGTACCTACATTATACTTTTCCTTGTTTGCCAGTGCACGGAACATAGTCTCCTGCAGAAGGTCTTTTGCCGTCTCATTGTCCCTGGTAAGGGTAAAAGCAAAAGGCTTTAAAAAATCTGTATTGCTCACAAGCATTTGGTTGAATTCGACAGTTGACATGGCTAATACTGTTTAATGATTGATAGCTCAAATTTAAACAATAGTTCCTGAACCAGCCAAATTTTTGTTTAACATTTTTTGTTAAAAACTAAAACATTTTAAACCAACCAGCTATAAAAAAGGGGGAATTCATAACCTCATATTCATATAAGTGATAAACTTTAGAATGCCGCTTACATGGCCAAAAAAAGTTTGTGCCTGAGGGCTGAATTAACCTGTTGGAAATAACGTTTGTGAGACATGCTCTTAAAAAAACAGATGAAGGATTTATAAAAAAATCTCCTTAAAATATTTGGTTTATAAAATAAACTACTTTAATTTTGAGACAAATTTAGAAATCATGCCCCGCTTAGCCCTTATCATTACACTGCTACTAACTTTTTTGCTGAGTTCTGCACAAACCGTAATTACTGGTATGGTTACAGATAATAAAAAACAACCTGTGCCGGGGGCTTCACTTACTATTAAAGATACTTATGATGGCGCTACGGCAGATTCAAGCGGAAAGTTCCGTTTTAAAACAACTGAAAAAGGGGCGCATATTTTAATTATCAGTTCTGTTGGCTTTAAAAAAATAGAACTTCCCATCACTATTGAGGGCGCATTTATGGAAGTGCCTGTTCAACTGAAACAGGAAGTAAACGAACTGAGCGCTGTAGTGATAACTGCTGGTGCATTTGAAGCCAGCGACCGTAAAAGAGCTGCTGCCGTTCTTACTTCATTAGATATTGTTACCACAGCAAGTGCCAATGCAGATGTTACCGGTGCTTTAAAAACATTGCCCGGGGCACAACAGGTAGGTGAGAGTGAAGGATTGTTTGTACGGGGTGGCACCGCTGCTGAAACCAAAACATTTATTGATGGCACGCTTGTAAACAATTTCTTTTTTACCGGAGCGCCCAATATTGCAGCCCGTGGACGTTTTTCTCCTTTTATATTTAAAGGAACAGTGTTTAGTACAGGTGGTTATAGTGCATTGTATGGACAGGCTTTATCATCTGCATTAATTCTTGAGAGTATTGATTTGCCCGATCAATCATCTGCCAGCCTCAACATATCTGTATTGAGCATTGGTTCGGGTTTTCAAAAACTCAATAAAAAGAAAACAGCAAGCTGGGGGTTTAACTATGGTTATACCAATTTGGATTTAGCTTTTGCAGTAATTAAACAACAACAGGATTATTCAAAAAGCCCCGGCGGACATAATATAGATGCCAACTTCAGAATTAAAACTTCAAAGAACGGAATGTTGAAATATTATGGTTATTACAACTCCAATTCTCTTGCATTTACGGTTCCCAGTTTGGATTCATTGGGTTACAGGGATCGTTTCAGTTTAAAGAATGCAAATATTTATCAGAACCTTTCCTGGAAAGAGCAGTTTAAAAAGAAGTGGCGATTAAATGCGGGTATTTCTTACTCCAACAACAGGGATGATTTAAAATTTGGAATGACGGATGCAAACAAAATTGATGTAACGCTTGGTAATCTTGCATTTGCAAAAAACTTTGATATTGAAAACAGGGGCAATTATTTCAATGCCAAACTGGTTTTGGAAAAACGTTTCAAAGGGTTGAATGCTTTACGCTTTGGCTCAGAATACAACCACAGTAACGATAAAGTGAATTTTATTTTATTCTCCGGTCAGAAATTTCCATCAACCATTAAAGAAAATATTTACGCATTATTTGCCGAGCAGGATGTGTACATCACCAACAACCTTGCCGGAAAGTTTGGTGTGCGTGCAGAACATTCTGAGTATTTTAATAAAAGCAATATTGCTCCAAGAATTTCATTAGCCTACAAAGTGGGAAAGAATGCTCAGGCATCACTTGCTTACGGGCAGTTCTTTCAAAATCCTGAAAACAGAAACCTGCCTGCATTAAACCCATTGAACTTTCAGAAAGCAACCCATTACATCGCACAATATCAAAAAACAACAAGTCTCACCACATTCCGTGCAGAAGCATTTTATAAAAAATATGATGATTTGGTGAAAACAGGATTGGTGAATAACCAGCAACGTGCAGTAAGCAATGCAGGCTTTGGTGATGCAAAAGGATTTGAACTGTTCTGGAGAGATAAAAAGAATATCAAGAATCTGGATTACTGGATTTCCTATTCTTTTCTTGATACCAAAAGAGATTTTGCCAACTTTCCTTTTGCCATTACGCCCAACTTTGCAGCAAAGCACACAGCATCATTTGTTGCCAAAAAATTTGTAAGCAAATGGAAAACGAACGTGAACTTCAGTTACAATTTTGCAAGCAGCAGACCTTACTACAATATCCAACCTGATGCAAACAATGCCGGAAAATTTGTATTTGCTGACAGGGGAAAAATTGATCCTTATCACAACGTAAGTTTTGCACTCAACTATTTGCCCAAGATTGGAAAGAAAAATGCCAAATCATTTGTGGTGTATGTGCTGAGTATAAGCAATGTGTTCAACTTTAAACAGCAGTTTGGTTATAACTATTCATTCAATGGTCAGCGCAGGCAGGAAATTGTACCGCCTTCCCGTCAGTTTATTTTCATTGGCGCATTCTTCAGTTTTGGGGTTGACAGGAGTGAAGATGCTATTAATAATAATTTATAAAACAGACCTGACAGGTTAATTCAAACAGGATAAATCGAATTTTGCATATCAGTTATAAAAAGTAAACAAACCTGTCAGGTCAAATAAAATTCATCAACTAATAAAAACTTTCAATCATGAGCAACTTTCAACGCATCCCCGATGCAAACGAAGAAAAAGATAAACAGTTGTGGGAGCTTGCACAACGCAGAGCTGGTTTTAAAAGTCATCTCTTGTCTTATCTTCTTGTAAACTCTTTTCTCTGGATTATTTGGTTATTAACCGGAGCAGGAACAAGTGGCAAGGGAATACCATGGCCTGTGTGGCCTCTCTTTGGTTGGGGAATCGGTATTGTGTCGCATTACCTGAGTGCTTATGTTTATCCGGGTGTAAACAGTGTAGAAAGAGAATATGAAAAACTCAAACAACAACAAAAACAATAATCATCTTAAAAAAACAAAACAATGAAATCAATTACCGTCTCTTTTTTATTCCTGGCAGTTAGTATTACTGCATCAGCACAAAGTGAAAAATTTACTGCAGCCATGCAATCCAAACTGGAAGGTTATAAAACTGCGCAGACCCCGCAGGATTTTCTTGACATGAGCAATGCTTTTGAACGTATGGCCGAAGCAGAAAAAGCACAATGGCTGGCATATTATTATGCAGCACATGCACAGGTAATTTATGGATTTATGCAGAAAGATATGTCCGGTGCAGACGCTATTGCCGATAAAGCTGAGCAGCTTATCAATAAGGCGGATGCATTGGAAAAAAACAATTCTGAAATCAGTTGTATAAAAAGCATGATTGCCACTTTGCGTATGAATGTAAACCCAATGCAACGCTGGCAGCAGTATGGCCCTGCATCAGCAGAAGCTATTGCCAATGCAAAACAGCAGGATCCATCTAATCCAAGATCTTATGCACTGGAAGCACAAAACTTATTTTATACACCGGCACAATTTGGTGGTGGCTGTGCAACGGCCAAACCTGTGGCAGAGCAAGGAATGAAATTGCTGGAAACCTTTAAACCCAAATCACCATTGCATCCTGCATGGGGCAAAATGCAGTTTGATATGGTAATGGGTGGATGCAATAAATAAATGTGGATTAGTCCCGGTTCAAAGGAGCCGGGGCTCTCTTATTTTTGAACTTAAACCATCAATCATGCAGCAGCAGGAATTCTCACCGCAGGATAGTTTGAACCTTATTGAAAGTATGATCAATAAAGCCCGCAACCGTTTTAGTGAAAACGGGCATTTGTATTTATTGTGGGGCTGGGTTATTTTGATCTGCAGCATTGTAAGTTTTATTTCGCTTTACCGGTTTAAAGATTTCCGTTTATATCCTGTTTGGTTTTTAACATGGGTGGCTGTTATTTACCAGTTCATTTATATTTTCAGAAAAAAGAAAGAACAAACTGTAAGAACTTATACTGATGAAATTAATGCCAATGTTTGGATGGTGTTTGTAATTATGGGGGGATTAATGGGCGTTATTCTCAGTAAAATGGGGCATTACCAGTTGATGAATACCATGGTGCTGATATTATATGGAATGCCCACATTTTTAAGCGGTGTTATTTTCAAATTCAATCCATTAAAATTCGGGGCTGTTATTTGCTGGGTGCTGGCATACATTTCAACACTCATACCCTATGAATTTTCATTTTTATTGCTGTCAATGGCAGTAGTTACCGCATGGATTGTGCCTGGTTATCTTTTACGCTCACGCTACAAAAACCAAAATTGATTATGGCAGAGAAACCATTAACAGAGCAGGAAAGCCTGCTCATCATTCAGCAAATGATTAACCGTGCCAAAAGCAATTTTGTGGACACGGGTATTGGCCCCATGTTGTGGGGTGCTGTGATAACAATTTGCAGTTTAGTACAGGCTGCTAAAATTTATTTTGATCTTGAAATGAATTTTGACATCTGGCTGCTGGCATTATTTGCGTTGGTACCGCAGGTGTTTATCTCTATTAAAGAACGAAGGGAGCGTAAAGCAAAAGGATGGGATGATGACATTATGAGTTATGTGTGGACCTGTTTTGGCATATCTGTATTTTTAGTAAATTTTATAAATAACAGAATTAGCATTGAGTTATCTCCCGCTATTGAAGCTTACCGGGCAGCCGGCAATACCATTCAAAGCACCTGGAGTTTTGCAAGTTGTTTTTTGCTGCTGGTCTTTGGGTTTCCCACCATCATTACCGGTGCTGCACGCAAGCAGAGATGGATGCTGGCTGGTGGAATTTTTTGCTGGGTATCTGTAATAATTGCTGCATTTACGCCTACTTATGTTGATTTTATGCTAATGGCTTTTGCCGCCACACTTTCATGGCTTATTCCCGGTATGATTATCCGGAAAAAATATTTACAGCAGAAAACAACCCATGTTTAAAGACCTCGATCCCATATTGCACTCTCAGTTGCGGCTGGCCGTTATGAGTTTACTCATTGGCGTAAAGGAAGCGGAGTTTACGTTTATAAAAGATAAAACGGGTTCTACAGCCGGCAATCTTTCTGTGCAAATCACCAAACTCAAAGAAGCCGGTTATGTGGAAGTGATTAAGCAGTTTAAAGACAATTATCCTCAAACAATTTGTAAAATAACGGCTGAAGGAATTACTGCTTTTGAAACTTATGTAAAAGCATTGCAGAGTTATTTGCCCAAATAAATCACCTCATCCTCATTCCTTTCTCCCTGGGAGAAGGAGGCCGGGCAAATATCTTTACGTCAGCCGTGGAGTTAAGCATTTCAACTTTAAATTGTTGATTCACCACATTTCAAAAACCCTGCTATTACTTTTGATAGTAAAAAAATTAGGGCTGTGTTAAGCAGTTCCCCCTTCAGGGGGCGGAGGGGGTTTACTCCTTATCTTTGCCCCGCTGTTATCATACAGCACAATATGAATTCAATCATCAAAGTATCCCATCTCTCCAAACAGTTTAAAGAACTAAAAGCGGTTGATGCACTTTCATTCAGTGTCAATGAAGTTGATGTATATGGTTTTCTGGGACAGAATGGTGCAGGTAAATCCACCACCATTCGTATGCTGCTTACCCTCATTGCGCCAACAGATGGTACTATTGAATTGTTTGGTTATAATCTCTTATCCCACCGCAAAGAAATTCTACAACAGGTGGGCGCTGTAATTGAACGGCCTGATTTATACAAGTATCTCACAGGATTGGAGAACCTTTCCATCTTTGCTAAGATGAGCGGTATAAAATTATCAAAGCAGCAGTTGATGGAGCAGTTGGAGTTGGTAGGTCTTGCACAAAGAGCTTCCAGCAAAGTAAGAACCTATTCGCAGGGAATGAAACAACGATTGGGTTTGGCAGTTGCATTAGTGCATGATCCCAAATTGATTTTGCTGGATGAACCAACCAATGGTCTCGACCCGCAGGGTATTGCAGATATGCGGAATTTAATTTTAATGCTGAGCCGTGAACGCAAGAAAACAATATTGGTTTCATCGCACCTTTTAAGTGAAATTGAACAGATTGCCAACCGCATGCTCATCATTGACCGTGGAAAAAAATTAGTGGAAGGTTCTGTTGATGAGTTGTTTCATCCTGATGAAACCATTGTATTGCTGGAGACAACAGATAAAATAAGAACAGAAGCCATCATCCGTCAATCCAATTATTCCAATGCATTAATCAATGTTGATGCAAGCGGTATTGAATTAAAGATGAGCAAGGAGCAGGTGCCTGCCTTCACCAGATTTTTGATAGAGCAGCAGGTGGAAGTTACAGGCATCAATGCAAGACATACACTGGAAGATTATTTCTTAAAAATTACGACCGCCAATCAGCATGTGGAAGCTTATAAAAATTGAAGTCTTTAAAATTTTCAAAAAACCAAGAACTTATATTGCCTTTATTGCAATATGGGCAATTGTAAGTTTGATTCAACTGGCATTATATGTTGATGGACAAAAGTATATCGATTTTGTATTAAGTGGGGTCAATGATACATTTAAGGTGGGGGGTAAAATCATCAATGGTTATTTTGTTTGTTTTATTATTTTACAAACATTGCTCATACATGTTCCTTTATTGGTAGCATTGGTCAGCGCTGATATGGTAGCTGGCGAAGCCAATATGGGCACACTGCGTTTACTGGTAACAAAACCACAGAGCCGCACCACACTTTTGCTAAGTAAGTTTATTGCATCATCTGTTTATACTATTGCATTGTTGCTTTGGATTGCAGTGATTGGCCTGTTTCTTTCCATGTTTATTTTTGGAACAGACGGCTTGATCAATGCTAAGAGCGATCAAATCATTTTACTTAACGCCAATGATGTGTTCTGGCGCTATCTCTGCGCATTTGCCTTTGCCGAACTGGCATTGATTACGGTAGGGTCGCTTGGGTTTTTCTTTTCCATTTTTGCAGAGAATTCTTTGGGGCCCATTGTAGCCACTATGAGTGTAATTATTGTTTTTACCATACTTTCCACATTAGAAATTCCGTTATTTGAAAGTGTAAAGCAATATTTCTTTACCACACACATGATTGGCTGGAAAGGTTTTTTTGAAATGAAGCAAACTGCCGAAGGAGATTCCATTCCGGGAACGATTCGTAATTTACCGGCCGTGCTGAGAAGCGCCGGTGTGCTGCTGGCGCATATTGTATTTTTTGTAGGCGCTTCAATTGTGGTGTTTAAACGGAAAGATGTGTTGAGTTGACATTATCAATTATTCAATTATGAATTATCAATTATATCGTACCTCGTATTTCGTACCTCGTACTTCTTATCTCGTTCTTCTTACTTCTTACTTCATCCTTCTTACTTCGTCTCTTCTTGCCCAGGCACCTGCAGCAGAGCTTGTAAAAAAAGTAAAAGCCAAGCTGGATAAAGTAAATGATTACGTCGCCACCGGTAAAATGAAAACTGATGTGGTGTTTATTAAAGCGCCCATCAGCAATATCAAAGCGTATTATAAAAAACCCAACAAGTTCCAGGTAAAAAGAGATGGTGGTCTTTCGTTATTGCCCAAAGGTGGTGTAAGTATCAACATCAGCTCACTGTTGCTCACAGATGATTATACAGCCATTAATGCCGGTAATGGAACCATTGATAATCTTCCGGTGCGCATCATAAAGCTTTTACCACTTACTGAAACCAGCGAAGTGGTATTAACCACCTTATACATTGATGAAAAAGCATTACTCATCCGCAAAGCAAGCACCACCACCAAAGACAATGGCACTTATGATATGCAGCTGAGCTTTGGCAAATACGCTGATTGGGGTTTGCCTGACAAAGTAATCTTCTCCTTCAACACCAAAGATTATAAACTGCCCAAAGGAGTAACGCTTGAATATGATGACGGAAGTAAAAAGCCGGAGCTCCCCAAAAACAAAAAAGGAAAAGTAGAAATTACGTACAGCGCTTATGTCATTAATAAGGGCGTGAGTGATGAGATGATAAAGTAAGTTTTTGAAATTTACTTCAGAGCAAAAAAAGCTTTAGTAATATTTGTATATACAAATAAAACTCCCCATCTTTGTTCCTGCAATGAAAGCAGCATCCAGCAAATATTGTAAATGCATGTATTTTTCCAGTAATGCCCTGGCCCGCAAAATTGAAAAGCTGGCCCAGGAAAGCTGGAAGCCGGTGGGTCTTTCGCCCAGCCATGCTTATCTCCTCATGCTGGTGATTGAAGAGCCCGGCATTCAGCCAACAGCTCTTGTTGAGCAATTGCTACTCACTCCCAGCACTATTACCCGTCTCATTGAGAAACTGGAAGAAAAAAAGCTGGTGGTTCGCACCACAGAAGGTAAGAGTACCAATGTATATGCCACGCCAAAAGCAAAGCAAATGCTGCCGCAGCTCAACAAATGTCTGGGTCATTTTTATGAAAACTACAGCACCATCCTTGGCAGGGAAGAAAGCGCCCGGCTGGTACAAAATATGAATAAGGTAACTGACAAACTTGAACATTAAAAAATTTTATCTCTTAATTTGTATATACAAATAACCATTCAAAACTAAAAACCATGAATTACGTATTAACAGGTGGCGCCGGCCACATCACAAAACCGGTTGCTGAACAATTATTGAATGCAGGTCATCGGGTAACCATCATCAGCCGCAATGCTGATAATGTAAAAGACCTGGTTGCCAAAGGTGCTGCTGTTGCAACAGGCTCAGTTGAAGATGCTGCCTTTTTAAAAGAAGCCTTTAAAGGAGCGGATGCAGTGTACTTAATGATACCTCCCAACTTTGTACCGGAAGGTGGCTGGCGCACTTATCAAAACAAAGTGACAGATAATTATATCAATGCCATCACTTCCAATAACATCAAAAAAATTGTAGTTCTCAGCAGTGTGGGTGCACACATGGGCAATGGTGCAGGCCCTGTGGACGGGCTGGCTGATCTTGAAAAGAAATTAGCAACCCTTACTGATGTGAATGTAAAATTTCTCCGCCCTTCCTATTTTATGTACAACCTCTTTGGCATGATCCCTTTAATCAAAGGCATGAACCTTATGGGTGGTAATTATGGAAACACGGATGAAAAATTAGCGCTGGTTCATACCAATGATATTGCTGAGGCAGCAGCCGAAGAATTATTGAAACTTGATTTCACCGGTCAAACCGTTCGTTATATTGCCGGTGATGAACGCCATCCCAATGAAATTGCAGAAGTGCTGAGTGCAGCTATTGGCAAGCCCGGTATTCCCTGGGTAGTGTTTAGTGATGAGCAGGCATTGGGTGGTATGCTGCAAAGTGGTTTGCCTGAAACCCTGGCACAGGGTTATACTGATTTGGGAAAAGCGTTACGCACCGGTGAAGCACAAACAGATTACTGGAAACACAAACCTGTTTTAAGCAAAACAAAACTGGAAGATTTTGCAAAAGAGTTTGCCGGCGCATTTAATGCATCGTAAAAACTTAAAAGCTCTGCGAAGTCTCCAGACTTTTCTTATATGATGTTATCAATTGAAATAAATTTTCAAAACTTCTAAATCAAAAAACATGAAAATAGGAATCATCGGCAGCGGCGATGTTGGCCGTGTATTAGGCAAAGCATTTTTAACGGAAGGTCATGAAGTAATCCTGGGCACAAGAGATACTTCCAAAGAAAAAGTAGTACAGTGGAAAACAGAAAACCCGTCTGCAGGCATTGGCAGTTTTGCTGATGCGGCAGCATTTGGTGAGGTGATTGTTCTTGCAACCCTGGGAGAAGCTGCAGAAGAAGCATTAAAGCTGGCCGGCATTGATCATCTCAATGGAAAAATTGTGATTGATGCCACCAACCCTATTGATCATACACAGCCTCCTGTGAACGGCGTGCTGCGTTATTTTACCAATGCCAATGAATCATTGATGGAGCGTTTGCAAAAACAGGCGCCTGCTGCAAAGTTTGTAAAAGCATTTAACAGTGTGGGCAACCCGTTTATGTACAAACCCAATTTTCCGGGTGGCAAACCCACAATGTTTATTTGTGGCAATAATGAGGAAGCCAAGAAAACAGTAACAACCATTCTGGAATCGTTTGGCTGGGAAGCAGAAGATATGGGCAAGGCAGAAACGGCCGGTTCAATTGAAGCGCTTTGCATTTTGTGGTGTGCCCCCGGCTTTAACCGCAATCAATGGACACATGCGTTTAAATTGCTGAAGTTGTAAATACATTTTGATACCGGCACTATTGCAAGTGGCATCGTTCCTTGCGTCGCACTCTTGTACGCCGGTGCATAATGCAGCAAAAACTTCAAACCCTCCGCATTTATCCGGAGGGTTTGAAGTTTAAGTTATACATCACATTATCAAAAAATCAGTTTTCTCAATCATGCTTTGGCTCCCCCAGTTCAAAATAGGCGCCTTTTGTTTTATCAAGCAGCTTTGAAATAATTTTAAAATTTTCTTCTGTTGCACTGAGGTTTATAAATTTATCAATAATAGTGCTGTGCCTAAAAACCACAATCGTATTCTTCACAGAAGGGTTTATCTTGTTGAGTTGCACCTCGCTTTCAGTATCTGTCATTGATGGAACATAAGTAAGTGCAATATTTTTCAGTTGAAGTTCATTTCCCAGTTGTTCCAGTTCGGTCTGCCTTTTTCCCTTACTGTAGTTATTTTCGTTTCCATATACAAAATAAGCTTTCAGATAGTTTTTGCGTGCCACCTGCTCTTTTTCTAAAAACAACAACCATTTTTTTATATCGCTCCAATCAGGGTTATTGGCAACAAAGTAAATAATACCATGATAGCGGCCGTATTTGCATACGGGGCAGGTTCTGGTTCCTTTATCAGGGCCATAAGCATGATATGGTATGAATGATGGATTGTCTTCGCCAATAGAAAGGCCGGATTTAATTTTTGCAGTGTTTGTTTCAGGATAACCTGGAATATTCAGCCCCAAAATAATATTATGCTCGGCAATTTGCAGACTGTCTTTCATCAAAACTCTTAATATGCCGCTTCCTCCACGGTTTTCAAGATGCTTTCGTTTTTCCCCGGTTAAAAGTTTGTCATCATCAAATACAAATTCATCAATGTAGTATTCATTTGCAATAGCCGGCTCTTTAACGGATATATGAATATGCGCCGGTATTATTTCTCTGGGATAAGGCGCCGGCCTGATGGTGTACAGAGAATAACTTCCGTTTACATCTGTTTTAACCCATCCACGAATATGACCATGGCGTTTTGCCAGGGCGTTCATTCCCTCAGCAGGTGAATAATAGCCGTTGTTATCAGTTTGCCAATAATAAATAATTACACCAGGCGCCGGTGTTTTACCGTCATTTTTAAAAACGGTTCCGGTTACCAACAGCTTCTTTCCTTTTTCCCGCCAGCCGGCACTTGTATCAACAGACCGGATAGCAGCCGGTATGTCAATAAACATTAATTCACAACCATCGCAACCTCCTCCCACCAGCTTCTTTTGTGAACTGGTTGTTTGAGTCTTGTCTTTATTACTTTGACCACTGCAGGAACTGAGGCTAATAACGGAAATTACAAGCACGGTTAAAAGTGAGGATTGAAGAATCATACATTCAGCATTTTCTGCAAAATTCAAACTTGTTTCTAATGCCGCAAAACACAATTGGTTAACCTGATGAATAAACAGGTTAAGAAGATGAGTTTTTAAACAACTGTTTGAATGCAGCTGCATAATTCCGGCTGAGCCGTATCAGTTCACCATTGCTTAGCAAGAGGTCATAATCACCATTGAGGCGTGATTTAAACGACACCACTTTGCTGAGGTTTACAATAGCCGATTTGTGCACCCTTGCAAATTGATCTTTCTTTAGCTTTTGGCTGATGGCTTTTAGTGTTTCTGCATGCAGGTATTTTTTGCTGGCTGTATGTATGGAAATATAAGGACTGGCGGAGTTGATATAAATTATCTCCTCCGGTAAAATAATGATTTTGTTTCTTCCTGTACCTGTAACAATCTTATCAATAAAGTTGCCGCCCGGCCCGGTGTTGAAGTCCTGTACAGGTTTGGGTTGAAACAGATGTTTCCGGAAATAAAAAACAGCAATAGCCCCGTAAATAAGAATATACTTGTATAAGTCTTCTGAAACTGTATAACTAATATTTTTTCTGAATCCATATACATGATCAAGGAAAAGTGCAGATAAAGAATAAAGCAAAACCGAAAACAACAGTACATGAACAAAAGAAGAGAGTACTATATAACTGAAAACCTGCAACCAGGAAGAAATTCTTGAATTGGCAACCTCAACTTTTTTAAACCATTCAATCAGTAAAAGACCTGCCGGCAAAAACAGGAGCCAGCCGGAATTAAACAAAACTGATTCGGAAAAATAGAAGGAATAATGGTTGAAACCGGAATGCAATAAATCCTGCAAAACAGCAATTGATATAAAAAAAATTGTTGCACTCACAAAAAACAAAATCTTTTTTTGTGCCGGTTGAAATTTATGAACAAGCGCTGAAGGGGTAATCATTTTAGTTTGGCCAAAACAGCTTATAAACAAGGTTTTCAAAACAAAAATACATTAAAGTATAGTCCGATATTAACGACGGCAGGTTAAAACAAATCAAGACAAGGGGCTCTTGTTTAAAAAGTTTCGTTGTCAATTTTTAAACCTTAAAGAAAAAGCGAAAGCCTTTCCACTCTTCCGCTATTTCAATTCAATAAATCGTACTGTTATTCTTCCTGCAATTTCTCATCCACAGCTCTTGCCAGTAATGCAGCACTTCTCCGTTTCATGGGGTTTGCCCTTGCATCTTCATAACCGTTCCTGGTGCGGAATATATCAATGGCTTTGTATAAAGAAGCCCGTAATGAACTTTCATCGGCCCTTCCCTTTCCTGCAATATCAAATGCAGTTCCATGATCTGGACTGGTGCGTATTACCGGCAGGCCCGCAGTATAATTTACTTCATCACCCACCGCCAGTGATTTAAAGGGTATCAGACCCTGGTCGTGGTACATGGCCAGTACCGCATCAAATTTTTCATATTGTGCCCTTGCAAAAAAAGCATCGCTGCTGTAGGGGCCAAAGCAAAATACATCGTGCTGCTGTTTGGCTTCTTTAATAGCCGGTTTAATAATTTCTTCCTCTTCTTTACCGATTAATCCTTCATCGCCTGCATGGGGGTTCAGGCCCAGCACAGCAATCTTTGGTTTATCAATACCAAAATCTTTTTTTAATGACTGGTTTACTACTTTAAGTTTGGAAACAATGGCTTCTCTTGTAATATGTTTGGCCACTTCACCCACCGGCACATGTTCTGTGAGTAATGCAACCTTTAAATTATCAGCCACCATCAGCATTGCCACATCGTTCGCATTAAAGTATGCTTTCAAAAACGGTGTATGCCCTGTATAATGAAACGCATCACTATATACATTTTTTTTGTGAATGGGCGCAGTAACCAGTGCATCAATCTGTTTATTTTTTAATGCTTCCGTTGCTGCTGCTAATGATTTGATGGCATATTGCCCGCCTGTATCATTTAATTGTCCGGGTGTAATGGCCACTTCTTCTTCCCAGCAACTGTAAATGGTTACCTGTTTGGGGTTCAGGCGATCCAGTTCCCGGGTGGCATGATAACTGAGGTTATAATCCGGTAAACCTTTTTTATAAAAGTTAATGACTTTATTACTGGCAAATACAACCGGTGTGCAAATTTCCAGCAGGCGGTTATCACTCAGCGTTTTAATAATGGTTTCAATACCAATGCCGTTAAGATCGCCACAACTGAAACCAATAACCGGTTTTTTTTCTGAACTGTTCATACTGTGATGGAATTAGGGCAAATGTAATTAAATGAGCAGAACACAGCAGCAGTTCTTTATCCCTTTTGCAAAAAACCACAGGTAGTTTTACCGCAGAAGATTACCTTTTTGTAACCAATAAATGAAAAACTAAGGGTTATTTTCCTGCTGTGATGATTGCTTTGGTACAGGTATTGCCACACTTTAGAAAAATCAATCCCATGAAAACGATTATTTTTTCTGCAGCATTTTTCCTGCTTACTTCATTTACAGTTCATCAACCGCATCAAAACACAAATTCATTTACAACATCTGTAAAAAAGCTAAATGACCCGGCTATTACTTTTTTTAAAGCCTTTAAAAACCGGAGAGATGTAAATCTTTTCTGGTATGTATCCAACCCGCTCAACATTGCCAGCTTTACCATTTTTTATTCTACAGATGGTGTAATGTTTTATGAACTGGAAAGTATGGGCTCCACCGGCAACGCAATGTATCGTTATAAACACAGACCAACCGGCAATGGTACTATTCACTACAAAATACAGATGCGTGATGTATATATGGGCATAACAGAATCGCCCGTTGAAACCGTTCGCCTGGGTAATGGTAACGGTAACTGCAACTAATCAGCAAGAATTTTGATATTGGAATGGAAGTTCTCCCTGCACCCTGTGTGCGGGGAAACTTTTTTTATTGCCCCTCTGCTGTGCCGTTTCATTTACTTTTGCAACGTGGAGTACACATTAAAGAAATCACTCGGTCAGCATTTTTTAAAAGATGAAAATATATGCCGCAATATTGTAAAAGCGGTGGAGGAGCAGCGCCCTGCTCAACTGCTTGAAATCGGACCGGGCGGAGGCGCCATCACCAAATACCTCATGAACCTGGAAGGTGTGGTCTTCAAAGCCATTGAATTAGATAAAGAAAAAGTAGAATACCTGGCGGCAACTTACCCTCAGCTAAAAGGTAAAATTATTCACCAGAGTTTCCTGGATGCTGCACCGCCATTTGAAGGAAGCTTTCATGTAGTGGGTAATTTTCCATACAACATATCCACCCAAATTTTGTTTCGTATCCTGGAATGGAAAGAACAGGCGCCTGTTGTTACAGGAATGTTTCAGAAAGAAGTGGCACAGCGTATTGCTGCAAAGGAAGGCAACAAAACCTACGGCATCATGAGTGTGCTGGTACAGGCTTTTTATAAAGTGGACTATTTATTTGATGTGCATGAAAACAGTTTTAACCCGCCACCCAAAGTAAAAAGCGGCGTTATACGTTTAACAAAAGCAGCGGATGTACCCGAAATGAAAAGTGAAAAAGCTTTTTTTAACCTTGTAAAAACAGCATTTAACCAGCGCAGGAAAATGCTGCGGAATGGCGTAAGGGGTTTGTTTACTGAAGATTTTTTGAAAGATGAAATTTTTACAAAGCGTGCAGAACAGTTAACGGTGGAGCAGTTTGCACAACTAACCTTTAAGATGAAATAAGGAAATGAAAGTTATTATTACTTCAAAGTGTCATGAATATTTACAGCAGCGTTTAAAGGCGAATGGTTATGAAGTGGTGTATGCGCCTGCCATCAGCTATGAAGAACTGCTGAATGAAATGGCAACAGCTACCGGCATCATTGTATCAACAAGAATTAAAATTGATGAACCACTTCTTCAAAAGGCCACTGCTTTAAAATGGATTGGGAGGCTCGGAAGCGGCCTTGAACTCATTGATGTGGATGCTGCTGAAAGCAAAGGAATAAAAGTGGTAAGCAGCCCTGAGGGCAACAGGGATGCAGTGGGTGAACATGCCCTGGGTTTATTGCTGAACCTGATGAACAAGCTCAACAGCAGCGCTGCTGAAGTAAAAGAAGGTTTATGGTTGCGTGAGGAAAACCGTGGCTTTGAACTCAGTGGTAAAACAGTGGGCATCATTGGTTATGGAAATACGGGAAAAGCGTTTGCAAAAAAATTAAAAGGCTTTGATGTTACAATTTTAGCGCATGATAAATATGTTTTTGGGTTTGGTGGTGATGAAGTAAAAGAAGCATCTATGGAGCAGGTATTAAAATACAGCGATGTGGTGAGCCTTCATTTACCATTAACGGATGAAACATTTCATTACGCCAGCAATCGTTTTTTTGAACTGATGGAACAACAGCCATTCTTCATTAACACCTGCCGTGGAAAAGTGCACCACACAGCCGCCCTAATAAATGCGCTTGAAAAAGGAATGATTAAAGGCGCTGGTTTGGATGTACTCGAAAATGAAAAACTCAGTTCTTACACTGCAGAAGAAAAGGCAGATGTACAATGGTTGCTCAACCGTAAAGACGTAATCATTACGCCACACATAGCAGGTTACACTTATGAATCATTTTACAAAATGAGCAAAGTGCTGGTGGAAAAACTGGGGTTGTGATTTTAATTTACAGTCACAGGTATTTCAATTCTTAATTTTTCCCATGCAATTATAATCTTATCAGTTTCAACAAAATATTGCAACCGCTCCAATGAGGTTTCTGCGATAACAGGTTTTACAGTTACACGAACAATATCTTCTTCCTGTTTGTAATCATCTGCCAGGTGCCGGGCATAATTTTTATTAATGATAAAAATCCATTCCTCTTTGCCGGGAATGGTGAAGACAGCATAGGTACCCGCTTTAATATTTTTATTTCCAACTGTGAAGTCCTTACTCACCGTAATATTGGTGGCGCTGCGGGCGCCGGTAACCCAAACATTGTTATAAGACACCAGCCCACCCCAGATAATGCGGTTTTTTACACCGGGCGAATAATAATTGATGACCACATCAGCACTGCCAATCTTCCCACTGGCAACACAGGGGATGCTTTTTTTGAATGTATCAACGGGCAGGGCTTTGCTGCAGGTGTGGCATTAGTATTCCGTCCGCCCACAACCGATGCTGATTGAAAAACTGAAATTGAAGTTAAGAACTAAAGCTCAAAGTTGTTTGTCCAGCCCGAACTACAGCCTGGCTTTGTACTTAGCTGAAGTTTGTTTGTCAAGCCCCACACTTGCGCAAAACCCCATGTTAGCCGCTGTTATTTTACATTAGATGTTTTTCAAGAGTGAATCGACAGATAAATCTTCATCAATTAAAGGCCAATGAATTCCATAACCAGATGGAGAGATTGTGTATAGATTCCTTTGAATATCGTTTGCTAATTCCAACTTTTTTGAAACTTTGGAGAGGGGTAATTTTATTACTTGTCCATCAATAATTAAACAAATCAAATCTTGTTCAAAAGAAATGGCTTCTATATTATGTGTAGCTATCATGATTTAGTTATTAAAGTGATTATTCCAAGATTCAACGATTAAATCAAAATGTTGATATATTATTTTCTTGACTTCTTTCTTTGCAGCAGGAGTCAAGTTATAGGAAAAAGCTTCTCTAATCTCAACCTCTTCAAGCAGTAACCAAAATTTACATTCAATGTCGCCCTTTTCGGCATGAACATGAATTGGCTCATATCCTTCGTTAGAATAAAAAAACAGTCTCCATCCATAAATAAATAATATTGTTGGCATAGGTCATTTTAAGCCACATAAAGATAACAAAAACTTGCTTATGCTCAATGGTCGGTTATAGCGGCTAACAAAGGCATTGGGGTTGGGGTATTTCTGCTGGGCAAAAGCGACGGATATCATTAATAACATTATACCTGTAAATAAACTCTTCATCACACAAATATAGAATAGCTGCGCATTGATTTGCAGAAATAAAGAGTGTAAGTTTTTATTGCTTAAAAGGAATCGCCGCAGGGTCTGTTTTCTTTGTTTTGTGTTTCAACGTTTAGCTGTTACTTTTACGCCTCGCAAAAAGAAGTATAATAATATAACCCATAAAAATTAACAAGTAATTTACAGCAACCGGCGATGTTAATTTTTTTGGTGAATACCATCTGGCAAACTCTAAACACTAAAATTAAGGCATGAAATAATCATTAAAAATCAGCAGCCCATCTTTACACCAACCGGGATGATAATTGTTAATGATTCTACTTTGTGGCAAAAACTTAAAATAAAAATGAACACATGAAACTTTTTATTATACGCTATCTGAAAATCGGGTTTGTTTATCTGCGCCTGCATGTGCTGTTTGATTTATTTTCATCATTGTATGCCAACCTGTATTATTTATCCAAATTTTCCAAATGGCGGGCCACACATAAAAAAGTAAAGTATAATGACTTTCCTTCTGCCTGGAAATATGAAAAGCGTTATCCGCTCTATACCACCATTTTTGAAATGGAAGGTTTGCAGCAGGAAGCTATTGATTATTTTGAATTTGGCGTAGCAGCCGGCCAGTCGTTTAAATGGTTCTTACACCAAAACAAAAACCCTGAAAGCAGGTTTGTTGGTTTTGACACATTTACCGGTTTGCCTGAAGATTTTGGCGTGTACAAAAAGGGATCTTTTAATACCAACCACCAAACACCAGTAATCAACGATGAGCGGGGAAGTTTTCAGCAGGGTTTATTTCAACAAACACTACCTGCTTTTTTAAAAGACTTTCAGCATCATAAAAGAAAAGTGGTGATGATGGATGCAGATTTGTACAGCGCTACATTATTTGTGTTAGCTGCACTGGGCCCTCATTTTAAAAAAGATGATATAATTATCTTTGATCAGTTTTCGGTGCCAACCCATGAGTTTAAAGCGTGGTATGAATTTGCCCGATTATATCCAACAGTACAAATGGAATTAATAGCGGCAGGTAATAATTATTATTTCTCTGTATTTAAAATTCTTTAATGGGTTGTTTGTGCTGTTTGGCTGCTCACAAATGCCAGTGCATTCACCTTTGCCAAATTTTTAACTGAATGATGAAGGGCTGCCCCGCTTAGGCGGAAATGCGCCCGTCCGCAGGCGGGGCATTGAAGACGGGCGGGGAACAGCAGTTTCATTTATAACTGTAAGTTGAGAGCCCCCCTTGCATTTCACAAAAAAAAATGGCTATATTTGCTTCATACTTATAGCAACGCTTCAGCTCATACCTGGGGCGTTGTTATTTTTTTCTGTTTAAACGAAACGAGGAGGTTTTATGAGTATTCAATATGTAACAAAAGAAACACTTGAAAAAATGCAGGCTGAACTGCAGGAAATGAAAGGTGTGCAGCGCCCTGCAGCATCACGGGCCATTGCTGAAGCACGTGAAAAAGGTGATTTAAAAGAAAACGCTGAATATGATGCGGCCAAAGAAGCGCAGGGCATGCTGGAGGCAAAAATTAAACAACTGGAAAGCATGATTGCCACTGCACGCATTGTGGATGAAGCTACCATTGATACCAGCCGTGTAGCTATTTTAACAAAGGTAACGGTAACCAATATGGCTACTAAAAAACAGGTAACCTACCAGATAGTGAGTGAAAAAGAAGCCGACCTGAAAGCCGGTAAAATTTCTTTTTCTTCTCCCATTGGAAAAGGGCTGCTGGGTAAAGCCATTGGTGATATTGCAGAAGTACAGGTGCCGGCAGGTACACTTAAGTTTAAAGTGGATGCTATTACCATCTGAACAAAATTTGAAAAAACAACCCCTCTAAAAGTCCTGCAGCAACGGGGCTTTTTTATTTTGGGTGAACGGCGTTTGCGTTGTGAGTTGTAGATTTGCCCATGAGCAGTAAGCGTTTACAAATGCTGTTGCTTACTTTAAAAAGTAAACTCTTTGGAGGCATGACCATTTTTTCAAAAATTATTGCAGGAGAAATACCTTCTTTTAAAATTGCAGAAAATGAAAAGTTTTATGCCTTCCTGGATATTTTTCCGTTAGTGGAGGGGCATACGCTCATTGTTCCTAAAACGGAAACGGACAGGTTTTTTGATGTGGATGATGAATATCTTTCAGAAATTTTAGTGTTTGCCAAACCCATTGCACATGCCATTGAAGCCGCTTTTAATTGTAACCGTGTGGGTTTGTCAGTAGTGGGCCTGGAAGTGCCGCATGCGCATTTACATTTGGTGCCCATTCATACGGCTGATGATTTGAACTTTACAAGACCCAAATTAAAACTTACTCATGAGCAGTTACAGAAAGCTCAGCAAAAAATACTTTCTCATTTAAACTGATGTTTATGTATGTTAAAGATGATTATGGCTACAAAAAAAGAGTGGTTAAAAGAACCAGACGCCCGCCATTAATCAGCATTCTGTGTATTGTGCTGGTGGTTCTTGGTTTTTGGAGTATTATCTCTACCTATCTTGGTATATACAGTGGTTTCGGAACATTATATCCGGCCTTTAATGCATTAACCGTTGTTATGGGTTTTGTGGGCATCAGTGGCGTATGGCAAATGGAAAAATGGGGGCCTGTTTCCTTTGCAATTGTAATAGCGCTTAAAATACTGGTGGATTTAATCTGGGGCTATCTCAATCCCTGGTATTTACTGGTATTGGTGCCTGTTACATTTTTTTTGCTGTTGCTGCCCAAAATGAAAAATACTGATTGATTTCATTTCTTTAATCGTTGCGGGTTCTTTTTTATAAAATCATCCCAGCCTTTTGCTTTGCTAGTAGCCCTGTTCATAACACTGCTCGTCTGGAAGTGATGGCATAATGCAACAGCCAGTGCATCTGTAGCATCATAATATTTGGGTTTGGCTTTAAACTGTAAATAATGCTGCAGCATTTTCCATACCTGTTCTTTATCGGCATTACCATTCCCTGTTACCGATTGTTTTATTTTTTTGGGCGAATATTCCGTAACAGTTAAACCTGCACTCATAGCAGCGGCAATAGCCACACCCTGCGCCCTTCCCAGTTTGAGCATACTTTGTACGTTTTTGCCAAAGAAGGGGGCTTCAATGGCAAAATCATCAGGATGATGTGTTTGAATGATTGTGTTGATTTTTTCATGAATCAACTGGAGGCGTACATAAATATCTTTATAACCACTCAGTTTCAATACATCCATATCAATAACTGATAGTTGCTTGCCTTTACAGCCAATGAGCCCGTAACCCATTACTACAGTACCCGGATCGATGCCCAAAATGATTTTAGAGAAAGTTTGCAAGCAGGAGGTTATTTTTGAACAAATAACCGAAACTGAAGAAGAATTTCAAAATCTTTATTAATTACTTCCTTGGCCCCCTGCTTTTTGTATGGATTAGTGTTTCATTGTACAACCAAATCAGGCATCAGCCCGACTTACCGCTTGCCTGGCAACAAACAAAAAACGCAGTGGCCGGCAGCGGCGCATGGCAATTATGGCTGGCGGTTTTCTTAATGCCGCTGAACTGGAGTATTGAAAGCTATAAATGGTATGTACTGGTGAATAAATTTCAGAAACTTTCATTTGTAAAAAGCTTTGAGGCAGTGCTCAGCGGTTTATCATTAGCAATGAACACACCCAACCGTATTGGCGAATATGGCGGCAGGGTGCTGTATCTTCAGCCGGAGTTTCGTTACCGGGGTGTGGCGTTAACCATTCTGTGCAGCGTTTCGCAGCTCTTTGTAACCTTAGTAGTTGGGTTTTTCAGTTTGCTCATTTTAAAACCCCAGTTACAATCCGTGCATTTCAGCGGAACAGCATTAACGGATATACTGCTTAATGTATTTTTATATGCAGTACTGGCTATGGCAGTTGTAACGGGTTTGTTTTACTTCCGGTTACAGTGGCTGGTAAAAGTGATGAAGTGGATACCATTTGTAAAAGAAAAATTTTCGTTTGCATTTGTGCCGGAGCATTTGAAAGGAAAGACCATGGTGAAAATATTATTTTATTCCTTTCTGCGTTTTATGGTATTTGCAGCACAGTATGTGCTTTTATGGAAGGCATTGAATGCGGGAATAGATGCATGGCAGGGATTTTGGTGTATAGCGCTGGTATTTTTAATTATGGCGATTGTACCCAGTTTCGCCATTGCAGAAATTGGAATAAGAGGTAAAGTGGCGCTAAGTATTGCAGGGCTGTTCAGCGTAAACAGTTTGGCCATACTGGCCGGAACAGTAGGTATATGGTTACTCAATCTTGTATTACCGGCTTTAACCGGCAGTTTGTTTTTATTAACGGTAAAAATTTTTAAAGAACGATGAGGTGGTTATCAATTATAATTGTACTGGTGTTTATTTCTGCATCCCATAAAACACAGGCCCCTCTACCTGCAACGGATGAGTTTTGCGGCATGCGGAATTATGCATGGCAGGCGGGTGAAGGTATTACGTTCCATGTATATTATACACTGGCAGGTATTTATGTATATGGAGGTGAAGCCAATTTTAATATCACTAATGAACGGCTGAATAACAAACCCGTTTATCATATTGTGGGTGATGGCAAAACCAATTCCTTCTTTGATGGTTTTTTTAAAGTGAGGGACCGCTATGAAACTTATGTTGACACCGCTACCATGCAGCCCTATAAATTCATCCGCAATGTAAATGAAGGAGATTATAAAAAATTTGAAACTGTAACCTTTAACCAGCAGGCCAATACTGCCACAACATCTACCGGAACTTATAAAACGCCCAATTGTGTGCAGGATGTGCTCAGCGCCATTTATTATGCCCGCAATATTGATTTTAATAAATACCAGCCGGGTGCACAAATACCTTTTAGTATGTTTATTGATGATAAATCCTATAACCTCTATGTACGCTATCTCGGCAAAGAGCGGGTTAAAACAAAATACGGAAAGTTCAATGCCATTAAATTTAAGCCACTGCTCATTGAAGGAACTATTTTTACCGGCGGCGAAAAAATGACCGTATGGGTTACAGACGATGCCAATAAAATACCCGTGCGTATTGAAAGCCCGATTTCCGTTGGCAGTGTAAAGATTGATATGATGGATTATAAAAACACCCGCTATCCCATGACAGCGCAAATTAAAAGATGATCAGATAGTGCTGAGATCAAAAGCATCCTTCATTCGAATTCCTTTTTCTGTTTTTTGCAAAGTGCAGCATTCTATTTTAGGGTCATGCTCAAAGAAGAGAATATAATCTCCCGCTGCAGCTTCATCTAAAAAAGCTTTCTTTTCATTAAGTGTGGTAAGCGGAAACATATCATAGCCCATTACATAAGGCAAAGGAATATGAGCGGCCGATGGAAGCAAATCAGCCATGTACACAATGGTTTTTCCATTGTAGTTGATTTGGGGAAGCATCATATCTTTTGTATGGCCACTTACAAAACGAATTGATATATTCTCAGAAAAAGAAACTTCAGGAAGTCTGTTATCAATAGTTATTGACCATCCTTCTTGTCCTGTATCTTTTTTCCACCAATGCTCAACAAATTTCAGCTGTCCGCTTTCCTGTATCGGTAAAATATTTTCTTTTAAGAAAGATGCTTTTTCTCTTGCATTGGGGTGCACCGCCCAATCCCAATGTGCCTCATTACTCCAGTAAGTGGCATTTTTAAATGCAGTCACCAATTTGCCATCAACTAAATCAACTGCCCCGCCGCAGTGGTCAAAATGCAAATGGGTGAGAATAACATCTGTAATATCATCAGCGCTAAAGCCATGTTTGGCCAAAGATGAATGCAGTGTATCATCGCCATGTAAATAATAATGACTCCGGAATTTTGCATCCTGCTTGGCGCCGTTGCCGGTGTCAATTAAAATTAAGCGGTTATCATCTTCAATCAGCAAACAACGGAGTGCCCAGTTGCACATATTGTTTTCATCAGCCGGGTTGAGTTTGTTCCAGATGCTTTTGGGCACCACGCCAAACATGGCGCCGCCATCGAGTTTGAAATAACCGGTGTTAATGGTATAGAGGTTCATAATCAGGCATTCGTTTTTTTCTGAACTGCCGAAGTTAGCAGTAACCATATTAATCCTAAAACAAAAAATACAATTAATGCTAAAATAGAATTCCGCATATTACCGGTTATCCCTTCAATAAAACCAAAGCTGAACAATCCAATTACAATTGCCAGTTTTTCAGTTACATCATAAAAGCTAAAGAAGGAAGTAGTGTCTTTTGTTTCCGGCATGAGCTTGGAATAGGTGGAACGGCTGAGTGATTGAATACCACCCATCACCAAACCAACTAGTGAAGCAAGAATATAAAAATGAAGTTCTGTGGTAACAAAATAACCTATGGCACAAACTGCAACCCAAAGTAATACTGCAAAAATTAAAATGCGGATGTTACCATGCTTTTCTGATAGTCTTGACATAGCAATAGCGCCAACTATTGCAACCAGTTGAATAATAACAGCAGTAATTATTAAACGATCATCAGGAAGCTTTAAAATTTTAATACCAAAATCAATTGCTACCAGCATTACTGTTTGCACACCCATGCTGTAAAAAAAGAAAGCTGTAAGAAAGCGTTTGAGGACGGGCATGTGAATGAGCTGCTCCCACACCAGCTTTAATTCATGAAACCCATTTACAAGTACATGTGTTTTTAATTTACGGTCGCTTTTGGCGCTTATGGGCAAATGTTTAAAAGGAATTTGTGCAAAACCAATCCACCACAATCCCACCAGGAAAAATGTAATTTTCAAAGCAAGAGCTTTGTCTTTCATAGTCATTACCAGTGCAAAGCCCACCATCTGCATCAGTACACTGCCAATATACCCAAACGAATAACCTTTTGCACTCACTCTGTCCCGGTCTTCTTCTGCAGTAATATCCGGCAAATATGAATTATAGAAAACCTGTGAACCATAAAAACCAATGCCGGCAAACATAAAACAGAACAAACCAAAAGTTACTGTATCTGCATCAAAGAAAAACATGAGTGAACAACTGAGCGCTCCCATGTAGCAGAAGAAGCGCATAAAATTTTTCTTGTTGCCTTTATAATCAGCAATAGAAGAAAGAATGGGACTAATGGCAGCGATGATGAGAAAACCTGCGGCCAGCACATAATCTTTGATTTCTGTATTTACATAAGTACGTCCCAGAAATATAACGCCTTTTTCAAAACCCTTATTGGCTGTTCTTGTTACTGCTGCATAATAAGCAGGAAAAAAAGTTGTAGTAATCACAAGGTTGTAAACACTGTTGGCCCAGTCATACATGGCCCAGGCGTTTACAACTTTTTGGGGAGCAGTTTGCATGCGGAGGTTGGTTTTTAAAAAGGAAAGTAGGAAGAATTTTTCAGGAATTGATAAACTGCAATACGCTGTTATTAAGTATTTCAACCTGTGGTATAAGAGATTGAACAAACTCTTGTTCAAAATCAATAAAATCAGCATAATCAGATTCCTGCCTCCGGTCAAACAGATTGGCATACAGTTTCCCATATTCCAGCGGAAGCAACCCTGTTTTAATCTAATGCAGGTTGAATTGTGTTTTTACACCCGTATGGCTTTCCGCCCGGATTCCGCTTTTATTGATGAGAGCGCTGATAAGATAAAATGAAGAATAGTATAAACGGTTTACAGAAGAATTCCAGCGGCCGTTCTCAGCCAGTAATTTTGCATCAGCAAATGTTTCAGCAGATTTATTGATTCTGTACGTAATATAATCCTGAGATGCGTTACTCATGCAAGATAAATGCCGTCCCGTTTAATATTCTGATAAAGCGGTGTTGGCCGATGTTTTTCTTCCCACACTTTTTTGGAGAACACCAGCGTTGAGATGGGTTGACCGGTTTCAGGTTCAATGTTATACAATTCATCCCTGTATTCTTTCTCCATCATTCTTGAAACCTGAACTTCATTTAGCAGAATAAGAATATCCCAGTCAGCATTCTTAGTTTGTTCATTCCTTGCCCTTGAACCAAATAAGATAACTTCAGCATCAGGGTTTTTTTTCTTAACCCTTTCTGCAATCATGTTACGTACTATATGTTCTGCATAAATCATTACACAAATATAATTGATTCTTCAGGGATACTGCATAGTGAGTTTTTCATTTCAAATACCCCGTCCACAATAATACCAGCAACACAATCCCCACAATAATCCTGTACCAGCCAAATAACCGAAAACCATGTTTCTGCAAAAAGCCAATAAAAAATTTAATAGCCAGCATGGCCACCACAAAAGCCACCACATTACCAATTAAAAATGCATGCAGATTTTCTTTGCTGTTCATAATCAGTTCATATCCCTTCTGCTCCACACCGTTTTCATTCCAGTGTTTTAAAAACAAAGAATAACCGGTGGCCGCCGCCATGGTGGGCATGGCTAAGAAAAAAGAAAACTCAGCGGCTAATGAGCGAGTAAGTTTTTGCTGCATACCGCCAATAATGCTGGCAGCACTGCGGCTCACTCCGGGTATCATGGCCACACATTGCCACAAACCAATCATCAATGCTTTGCCAAATGAAATATTTTCCTCTTTATCAATTGTGTTGTTCTTAAATACATTATCAATTACCAGCAACACAAAACCACCCAGCAACATGGTAATGGCAACAGTGAGCGGACTTTCCAGCAGTTCATCAATCTTATCACTAAACAATTTGCCCAGCGCCAATGCGGGCACAACTGCTACCGCAAGCTTGGCATAAAACTGCCAGTTCTTAAACTCCACAAATTTTTTCCAGTATAAAACCACAACACTAAATATTGCGCCTAATTGTATGGCAATGGTAAACAGCTTGGTAAAGTTGGTGGGCTCCACTTTAAGCAGGTGTTCTGCAATAATCATGTGGCCCGTGCTGCTGATGGGCAGGTATTCTGTTATACCTTCCACAATGGCAATGATGATGGATTCAATTGTATTCATAGAAGAATGAGTTGATGCGGTAAATTGCTGATGTGCTAATGTAAGTTGAAATTACTTCTGTAAAATAAAAAAGCGATGATAATCTCATCGCTGTATCTCTTACTCCCCTTTGGGCCTGCCTGTTGGCAGACAGGGATGGGGGCCTAATCTTTCGGTTTTTTCATGATGGCATAAATCTCAATGATGAGACCTGCAATAATTAATACCGGCGCCAGTGTAATCCGTCTGAAACTGTACACCTCATCTTTGTTAAACACATTAGGGTCAGCGCTTTTGCCGCCAATCATCAGCAAAAAACCAAGGATGATTACAGCAGCGCCAATTGCCATCCACATATAGTTTTGCTTTTCAAAAATGCTGATTATTTTTTTCTCCTTCATACCTTTTTATTAAGGGGCGAATATAGTAAGTTTTGACGTAAAGCTTATTTGCGAAAATTCCTGAACTTTCATTTTGTTAAAGACCTGCCTAAGCTGGCCTTGTGCTATGAAGCCCCCCCTTTGGGGGCGGAGGGGGCTTCAATAAAGTTCATCCAGCTTCATTTTCAGATATTTCAAAACACTTCTGTGGGTGCTGTACAACGAAATGCCAACACCTATAATAAGAATACCGCCGAATAAAAATAAATACATTTTAAAACTGCGTAAGGTTTTGAGAGCCGGTACAAGGCTTTCCATCCATGTAATTACAGCCCAAACAGCCGCAATAGCAATTGCTGAACTTATAAGTCCATTTATAACTGCCCTTATATTCATAGGCCTTGCAATAAAGCTTTGAGTTGCGCCTACCATTTGCATCGTTTTAATTAAAAACCGGTTGCTGAACATGGCAAGCCGTATAGTATTGTCAATTGAAATTATTACAATAATGCTCAAAATAATCCCAATAATTAAAGTAACTACACCAATTGTTCTCGAACGCTCATTAATAATAGTTACCACCTCTTTGGGATATTGAACCTCACTAATGATACCGGGAAATTTTGCCAGTAAGTCTGCAGAGATAATACTTAAACTGTCCTTATTTACATAGCTTGACTTTGCAAAAAATTCAATACTTGGGGGCAACGGGTTTTGCTGTAGAATTTTATCAAAATCTTCCTGGTTTTCTTTATTATAAATTTCTCTGGCCTTATCCTTATCAACGTAAGTATAACTTTTAATATAAGGTTGCCCCGCCACATAAGTTGTTAAACTGTCTATTGATTTTTTATTTGTGGTCGAAAGCCATGCATACATCTTAATTTCCTCTTTCAGGCCAGAACCCATCTGCTGAAAATTTAAAAAAATCCAGCCCAGTATTCCAAGTATAAAGAGTACTATTGCAACACCCGTAATAGCAGCTATATACGATGGCTTGGAGCGTTTCATGCTGGCTTTGCTTTGTTCTTGCGTCATGCAGTAATGGTTTTGTAAGTTTTATTGCCTGCCCCAATATGCAATTGCACGGGGGGCGGGCAAATTTAAAAGATTTAGCCCTGCAATCCTTAATTTTGTTCGCTCTTAACGGTTGCCGCAAGCCATTATTTTACTGAAGGTGCATAAAGCGTGAAGAAACAGGATTCTTAAGGTTTCTTTCACAAAGCCCCTCAATCCCCAAAGGGGAAAACATAGCACAGCCCAAGCTTGTTGAAATGATTCATATAAAGCAGGCATGTTGAAAGAAAAGTTCTTTTAAGAAAAGTATGATGTTACCTGCTTATGCAGCATTGGTTATCGTCCCTTGCCACGCTCGTTTCATGGTTCTGTTTTTCATGGCATCAGTGAAAAGCGTGGTCCCGCAATTGCGGGATACTGAGCGGAGCGAATGTATCGCACACATCAGAGCATGTGCAGGAAGGAGCAATAAAATACCGGAGAGATGAATAAAGGCCGTAACGAAAGTATTTCCTTTCCGCCTCACCGTCTTCCCGGCAAAAAAAGATTGAAACAAATTATGGAATACAAGTTCAGAGAAATTGAAAAGAAATGGCAGCAGCATTGGAAAGAAACAAATGCCTGTAAAGTTTCCAACCAAAGTGAGAAACCCAAGTATTATGTATTGGATATGTTCCCCTACCCCAGTGGTGCGGGCTTGCATGTGGGCCATCCGCTGGGCTATATTGCCAGTGATATTTACAGCCGCTTCAAAAGATTAAAAGGTTTTAATGTGCTCCACCCCATGGGTTATGATGCATTTGGATTACCGGCTGAACAATATGCCATTGAACATGGTATTCATCCTGCCGTATCTACTGAAAACAATATTGAAAATTTCAGAAAGCAATTAGACAATATTGGTTTTTGTTATGATTGGGACCGTGAAGTACGTACCTGCGATCCCAGGTATTACAAATGGACACAATGGATCTTTCTGCAACTGTTCAATTCATTTTACAACCGCAGCGCCAACAAAGCCGAACCCATTGCTAATTTGATCAAAGCATTTGAAGCAGAAGGTTCGCTTGTTGTGGACCGTCGTCCGTCGACTGTTGACCAATTCACAGCAGACGAATGGAAAAACTTTGATGAAGTTACCAAACAAAGTATTCTCATGGACTACCGCCTTGCCTATTGTGGCTACGGTGAAGTAAACTGGTGTGAAGCATTGGGAACTGTATTAGCCAATGATGAAGTGGTGAATGGGGTGAGCGAACGTGGCAGCTTTCCGGTAGTGAAAAAGAAACTACGTCAATGGTATTTGCGAATCACAGAATATGCAGACAGATTACTGGAAGGATTAGACTGCATTGAGTTCAGTGATGCTATGAAAGAAATGCAAACCAATTGGATTGGAAAAAGCAGCGGAGCAGAAATTGATTTTGAAGTGAAAAGTCAAAAGTTAAAAGTCAAAAGCCTGCGTGTTTACACAACCCGGCCCGATACGATTTTTGGTGTTGACTTTATGGTGGTGGCGCCTGAACTCGACATCGTTGAAGAGATGAAATCAGCGGGGCAGGCTGCTGCTGTTGATGAATATCTTGCTTATGTAAAAAGCCGCAGTGAACGTGAACGTATGGCCGAGAAAAAAATCAGCGGTGTGTTTACAGGCGCTTATGCCATCAATCCGTTTGACGGAAGGGAAATTCCTATCTGGATTTCAGAATATGTTTTAGCAGGTTATGGCACAGGCGCTATCATGGCCGTGCCTTGCGGTGATGAGCGGGATCATAAGTTTGCGCAGCATTTTAATATTCCCATCACCAATATCATTGGCAAACATTATAATGGCGAAGAAGCCAACCCCACCAAAGATGCCATTCTTGTAAACTCTGATTTTTTAAATGGTATGGTGATGCGTGATGCAGTTGATGTGGTGATTAACAAACTGGAAGAAAAAGGAACCGGCACAAGAAAAGTAAATTATAAAATGCGTGATGCAGCTTTCAGCCGTCAGCGCTACTGGGGCGAACCGTTTCCGATTATTTGGAAAGATGGTGTTGCATATCCTTTATCAGAAAATGAATTACCATTAACATTACCTGAAGTAAAAAATTATAGCCCCGGTCCTGAAGGTGAAGGTCCGCTTGCAAATATTAATGATTGGGTAAACAGTTACGCAGCTACCAACACTCCTTTAGGGGATGGGGGCGCATTAGAGACGAATACAATGCCGGGCTATGCAGGAAGTAGCTGGTACTTCTTACGTTATATGGATCCTCATAACAACAAAGCATTTTGTGATCGTAACGTTTCTGATTACTGGGGACAGGTTGATTTATACATTGGTGGTACAGAACACGCAGTGGGTCATTTGCTCTACAGCCGCATGTGGACGAAGGCTTTGTATGATTTAGGATTTATTGGTCATGATGAGCCGTATAAAAAATTGGTGAATCAGGGGATGATACAGGGAAGTTCAAGGTTTGTTCACAGAATTACTTTAAGAGCAGATGTTAGTTCGATTGACGTAGAAGCGTCAGGATTTAAGATGAGTAGCAATAAGAATATTCTTGTAAGCAAATCAATTTTTGAAAAAATCAAAGACGATAGCAATCTTGCAAAACAAATACTAATCAAATTACTTCCAGAATTGGGAATATCTGAACATGAAAAACTGAAAGATATCGAAGCAGTTGTTTCTATTTTTCATGTTGATGTGAATCTAGTTGACGGTTATGAATTAGATATTGAAGCATTTAAAAGATGGAGAAATAGTGAGTACTCAGACGCAAAATTTCTATTTGAAGAAGACGGCAAATACATATGTAGTTCTGAAGTTGAAAAAATGAGCAAGAGCAAATTCAACACGGTAAACCCTGATATGATTGTTGACAAATACGGCGCCGACACTTTCCGCATGTATGAAATGTTTCTTGGCCCGGTAGAAATCAGCAAACCCTGGGATACAAAAGGTATTGAAGGCGTACACCGCTTTCTAAAAAAACTATGGCGTTTGTTTTATGATGATGTAAAAGGAAAAGTTTGGAATGAAGAGAAAGCTTCTGATGCCGAACTGAAAGTATTGCACAAAACCATCAAGAAGATTGAAGAAGATACCGAGCGTTTCAGTTTCAACACCGGCGTGAGCACATTCATGATCGCTGTAAACGAACTCACTGATTTAAAGTGTAACAAAAAAGAAATACTGGAACAGTTGCTCATTCTCTTAACGCCGTATGCACCGCATGTGAGTGAAGAGTTGTGGAGTGCGTTGGGCAACAGCGGTTCTATCCTTGATGCATCCTTCCCCAAATTTGAAGCAAAGTATGTAACGGAATCCACCAAAGATTATCCTGTGGCCATCAATGGCAAAACAAGAACGGAACTTACTTTAGATTTAAACATTACCCAGCAGGAAGTGGAGCAAATTGTTTTGAACAATGAAGTGGTTCAAAAATGGCTGGAAGGAAAAGAACCACGTAAAATTATTTATGTAAGAAATAAAATGATCAACGTGGTGGTTTAATTTTTTGCCGGTGGATCGCCCGCTTTCTTTAGTACCACCCTCAGGCAAACGAAAAAAACATACAGCGGGTGAACCGCCCTTAAAATGCAGCGGGCGACTCACCCATTCATGATTTCGTTCATAACAAGCAAGGTCAAAGAATGTCTAACATCTTTGACCTTGCTCATTTAAATGATGGATGCCCTTGCGGTGGGTCGCCCGCCTGTAATTTGGGCGGCCCACCGGCAGCATCAACAAACAAAATTTATTATCTTTCTTAATAAATCAACACCATGCCCATTCCCGAAGAATTTAAAGCGCCTTTTCATTTCCATCAACATTATCATATCACCTTCCGCAGCATTGATGGCATTCCATTATTCAAAACCATCAATGAGCGGAGCTTCTTTCTGGAAAAATGGAAACGGTTTACAGAAATGATTTTTGAAACATGGGCATATTGCCTGCTCAGCAATCATACCCATATCATCATTCAAATAAAATCACAGGAACAAATCATAGAAGCATTATCACAATTAATGGATGACAGCAAATCAATAGCTGTTAAAAAATTCCTGGAGCAACCATCAGAAGATTTATTTCAAAGAGCAGTGGAGCGTCAAATCAACAGCTTTATGGTTTCGTATGCCAATACGTATAATAATTATTCTGAACGCAAAGGAGGTGTGTTTCAGCAACCCTTCCGCAGGAGCCTTATTGCTGACGATGCTCATTTGCAACAGGCCGTCATCTGCACACATGCCAATGCACAAAAACACAGACTTGTAAAAAATTTTATTGATTATCCGCATCACTCCTATCATTCCATTCTCAATGGCAATACAACATTTGTGAATGTACAGGCGGTACTTGCTTTCTTCGGCAGCAGGGAAAATTTTATTCAACGTCACAAAGACCAGATTGATTATTTTTACAACGATGAGGATTAATACTCCTACTCCTTTGCCGGTGAGGCGCCCAAAAATACAGTTGGGCTGCTCACCGCATACATGCACATCAAAACATAAACATCATTACATGAAAAGCACATAAACAAAGCATAAAAACCGGAAATGATTCCGGGCTTACTATGTGGCAACCAAATAAAATAACAAATAAACACATGAAACCAATCTTACTTTCTCTTTTCATCGTCAGCTTTATTGCATGCAACAGCAATCAAACCAGCACCACTGAACCCTACGCCAAAGAACGGGCAACTGTAAAAACCGATGCTGTTGCAACTTACACTGAAACAGAAAGCAATGGTGATTCATCCAAAACTTTCAAAGTACAATTATTTGAACAGAAAGAATCACTCAGCTATGAAGTAAAATTTTCTTACAATGGTGCCAGCAGTGAAAAAATATTTTCGTATCCCAATATGCACATGATGCCCAAACCGGGCTTAAAGAAAGGCCCTGCACCTATGAGTTGCATTGTTGGTTTTTATGATGCTGACAGTGTGTTTATGGATCTGCGTTTAATAGCTGTTGAAAAAGGCACACTGGTGTATCGTCACTTAAAAGAGTATTCCGTTCCCGCCGCCAAATAAAATATGAACAGCACCGTTACCAATCAAACTGCTGAAAATCTTGCAAAAGTGGTGGCATTCCTGCAATCTATTGGAATGGTTGTGCATTTTGCATCTGTTGATACTGCCACACTTTTACCCGGTATTAAAATTGCAGCAGGCGAAATTATTATTGATGAACAGCAAATAAAATATCCCGGTGATATTTTACATGAAGCCGGGCATATTGCTGTGGTTCCTGCTGCTGAACCTAATACACTAAATGAAGATACAATTGGCACAAGAGAGCAAAGCGGCGCCGAAGAAATGATGGCCATTGCATGGAGCTATGCTGTATGTGTGCATATTGGCATTAATGCTTCATTTGTATTTCATGATGATGGCTATAAAGGTGGGGGGCAGCAGCATTGCAGAAAATTTTAAGGAAGGAAGATATTTTGGCGTACCCATGCTGCAATGGACGGGTATGACAACCGAAAGAAAAAATGAAAAGAATGCTGAACTTCCTGTTTATCCCGAAATGCTTAAATGGATGAGGGATTAATTTTCTAATGATGAAATTCCAAACAGTATGCAGAAGGTCTTGCACGTATCTGATCGCTGTACACAAATGCCAGCGCTTCCTGTGCATTTGATTGAACAACTGCACCGCTCTCAGCAATTTCTGTTTCCCTTTTTTGTTGCGCTGCATAATATTCCATGGCAAGCGGTATCATTTTTTTTCTCCGTTCAATCAATTCATCACCGTAAATATTTTCGGCACGCACATGTGCAGCAGAAAGAAATTCAAAATAAATCACCCTTCTTAATTTATTTTTACGCAAGGGCTCAGAACTGTGCGCCAGCATCATATCATGTATTAAAATATCCCCCGCTTGTGCCGGCGCTTCAATAAAAGATTCTTTTGAAAGTTCACAAATAGTTTTGGCAGATACATGACTGCCCGGAACAACTTTTAAAGCGCCATCACCTGCTTCAACTCCATCCAGATAAAAACCCACGGTAAAACATTTTCCTTTACGTTCATGCAGCATATCCAAATGCCATAACACCGGCATATCATCACCCAAATTTTTAATTACAGCAAACTCCTGTTTCATAAAAAAATCATCCCCACAAATTTGTTTTGCAATTTCAAGCAATGGAGGATAACCCAGCAACTCTAATGCTGCAAGGTTTCCCCTTCTGCAAATTTCTTCAAGATTGGTTATAAACTTTTGGCCGTTGTTTTCATGAATGGCTTTGCCATTCGTATCAGAAAAATCCATCAACTCATCAAAGAGCAGTTGCAGTTTTTTCAACAACGGTTCCGGTATAAATGAAGGAATCATTACAAATCCTTCTTCATTAAATTGTTTTTCTTCTGTTGTTGTAAGCATAGTTTAACTCCATTCTGTTTGCACCTCCGCATCCAGCGGCGCATAATTAATGTATTGCACAAAACGTGGTTTGGCCGATGTGTTTCTGCTGCTGCCATGCGGTAAAGCATGATGCCAAATAATAAAATCTCCTGCATTTGCAACCACAGGTGTTGCACCCAATGCATAAAAATCTGCAGTTCGTGGATTGGTGCCTGCAGGCAAATTATTGAGCCATTGTTCAATTGAATTTTGAAAGCCCGGCGCTAATGTAAAAGCACCCTGTGTTGCTTCCGTATCACTTAAATATAAAATACCCTGCAATCCGAACGGAATGGGAAGTTTTAAACTCACATCCCAGTGAAGATTGGGACCGGGAAATTTCCAGAAAGTTGTTTCAGGCGGATTAAAACCCACTCTGTCAGTGTTCACCCAAATATCTTTTCGTTTCCATAATTGTTCATACGCTTTTCGTATGTATGCATTCGCCCTGTTTTTTTGCAGGATGGGATGTTGAAACAATTGTACCATAATGCCCTGCCTTGCCGGGTGCTCATTGTACCATGTAGCAGCATCACTTACATCAACACTTATAAAATCACAAATCAGTTGAATGGTGTTTTCACAATCTTGTTTTGAAACTGCATTCTTTAAAAGAACATAACCGTTGGCATTCCAGAAATGCAAATCTTCTTCGCTTAAAACATTTTCAATAGTATCTGTTCCTGTTCTGTCAACAGCATCTGTAATGCTTTTGTTGAATGCTTCAATTTTAGTTGCAGATAACTGGTGGCTGTTGACTTCCTTTGCCCATTGCTCAAATGTTTCAAAACTTTCCGTTGTTTCAAACATATGTTTGACGGTTTGCTCCAGCCCCGGGCCCAATGCAGCCAGCAGTGTAATATCAGTAGTCCATTCATCAGGGAATGCATCCGGCGCCAGCCCGCCATTTTTTTGAAGCTGTGCTTTTTGCCAGTACCGCTTTAAATGCATCACGCCCAGAGAAGAAATTTCATTACTGCTTACCAGTTCCGTTGCTGTTTTTCATTCAAACTTATGAAGCTAAAATAAACTTATTTTTACAAGATCACTTAACAATATAACATTGATGGAAACAAACTTGCTGTTACAAGCACACAACACTCTCTTTAGAGTATGGGCTGATGTTTAATTTGTTTGCTGAAAATTTTTCACTTGTTCCAGTTGATGATATAATTCAAATGCTTTTTGCAGGTACAAAGGCGGTTCATCCTCAACTGCAGGTTCATAAAATTTTTCGCCGGGATATTTTGCATGAAAGCCTGCCCGCTCAAGCATGGCTGCTTCATCTTCTGCG
The DNA here is from genome assembly GCA_019747705.1 of Chitinophagaceae bacterium. Lineage (GTDB taxonomy): Bacteria > Bacteroidota > Bacteroidia > Chitinophagales > Chitinophagaceae > Lacibacter. Next base: position 77,015 of record JAIEQM010000006.1, read on the forward strand.
TTGATTGGAATGTTTATAAATGCAGCAATACGATGCATCATAGTCATTGCTCCTTCATTATAATTGATGGCGATGCAGTTACTGTCTGTTTCAAGAATTTCAAGAAATTTTTGCAGATAGGTTTCGAGAACCCTTGCCATGTATTCATCCAGGTTTATTGAAAGTATTTCATTCAAATCAAAACCAAACAAAGCAGGTTCAATTACGCCGGGCACAGCCTGCATCCCTCTTTTTTTCTGATGCGATCGTATTACTTCATCCGGCTTCCTGTACAGAAAAACAAAAGGAACATCCGGGTAAAGTAAACGAAGCTCTTTGTAAAAATGAATATGCCAGCTATCAGTTTTTATAAAAACATGTTGCTGGTATTCGTTTCGCTGAGCGCTGTACATGGCAACAGATGCTTTTACTGCCGGCAAAATTTCGTTCATGGTATTTGCTGCAAATCCTTTCCGCAGCAACTCATCAAAAAAAGGAACTTCAGACAATACAATATTTTCTTTTTGCACACTTAATAATTGTGAGAGCAAGGTGGAACCGCATCTTGATACATGAAAAATAAAAGCTGCAGGCAGCGCTGTTTTTAGTTGTTCACTCCAATCCTGCAAAAGAGATACAGAACTGATGCTGCTTTTTAATGTTGAATTATAAGGCAAACTTCGGCAGCGTAAAATAGTATCATTAAAAAAAGGTTCTTTTATCATTTCATCGCCCAGGTAAAACCATTTGCAGAAAAGTTCATCATCAGCCTGCGGCAGTAAACGGTAAGGCAACCAGTTTTTTAATGCAGATGCAATTGCTTCATTCATGTGTAAAAGATAATAAACTCAAAACTTGTGCAGCGCATTCATCAACTGAAAGAATGGAAGTATCCAGTTTCAGTTCGGGATTTTGAGGCGGATAATACGGTGCAGATATACCTGTAAATTCTTTTATTTCTCCTGCAAGCGCTTTTTTGTACAAACCTTTAGGATCTCTTTGCATACAGGTATCAATATCAGCACACAAATACACTTCTTTAAAATTGTTACCGGTATTACGCATTTGCAAACGCACATCCTCATAAGGTGCAATCAATGAAATCATCACCAGGTGGCCCTGTGCTTCAAACAAAGCCGCCATTTGTGCCACACGCAGGTTATACTGCTTTCTTGATGCTTCATCAAACGTATGCAGTTGAATAATGTTCCTGATATCATCTCCATCCAGCAAAACAGGTTTGAGGTTTTGTTGCAGCAGCAATTGCTGTACTGCTTTTGCAATGGTTGTTTTGCCGGCTCCGCTCAATCCGGTAAAAAGAATTACGCCACTTGTTGTTTGATTCATTGATTTGAAATGCGGGTTGTAATGAAGTGCAAATGTAAAAGCTGTTATGGATTGTTAAGGGTTGCTTCCATTTCATCAGCAAGTTTATTTCCTGTTTCCGTACCCATTTCACGAAGCATTAAAATCATCTGTTGTTTAACGGAAATATCATAATCTGTTTCACTGGTTTCGGCTTTATCAGTTGTCCGGTTTAAAAACAAATCGCTTATCCAATCATTCACTTTGGCATCAATAACCAGGTGAATACGGTCTTCAGTACCACGATTGGCAACTGAATGTTTGAGATTTACATTCATATACCAGCACTCCCCCTGCTTTAAATGTAATGGCTCCCCATCCAGGATAAACTCAACATTTTTATTGGTAATAACCGGTATATGCAACCTCGCTTCACCCTGTTCAAAATTAAGCTCTGCATCTTTATGCTCTTTAATAACAGCACCGGCATTCAGTTTTAATAACCGAACCGATTGCAGCGGGCATTGAAACTGCGAAAGGATTGCTTTGTAATAAGGGCACTTATCTAAAAATACTGTGTCTTTATATACAGGGGCGTCATTTGGAGAAACGATTATATTATCCGGATCGCCATTAACGCTGCGTAAGGGCAGGGCACTCCACCCGCCTTCATAGTGCAGTTTCTGGTAATGAGGCTGCCATGACTTTTCCAAAAGCTGCTGCAAATCCTGTTGCAGTAGCTGCTGATCAAAATGAAAAGGAAGTTTGCAGTATTTAATCAATGCCATTTGTAAGGTCAGGAAGGAATGATACCGAGGTACCGTTCACGCTTTTCGGGCACTTTATTCAAAATATGCAGGTGGTTTTTGTTACCTGCTGCATCAAACCCAATTTCAATCTTGCCAACGGAAAATATATTGGATGATGCAGAATGAACAATAACTTCTTCACGCAGACTGTTTGCCAGAATCATCGGGTGCTTTGAAAAGTTATGAGGATGTGCCCCGATAATAATATCAATATTTTTTGATGCGGAAGCCAGTTTCTTGTCATCAACGGTATATTTATTTTCATAACCAAGATGTGATAAGCAAGCTACGAGTTTGCACTGTTTCGTGTCTTTTAGAAATTTTGCAGTATGATTGATGAGGCTTATAACATCAGCGTTATGTTTGCCTTCCGCTATAGTAATGATGCCCGTTCTGATTCCTTTTTTCCGCACAATTGTCCATGATACATATTGCTGCGCAGCAGTTTTTGAAGCAGAAGCATCAAATTGAAGACTGTGACCATTATTGTCTTTACCCGCATCCACCAGCAGCGCTTCCCCTGCACGGTTTTTCACATCATCAATAAATGCCAAAGTGGTTTTATGCTTCTGCGCAAACAACCCTGCTGTATGTATAAAAATAAGATGATTTGCAATACTTGTTTTTACAGAGGGGCCGCTGGCAATGGCTGCAATAGACTGCAATGGCCGGAAAACAATGCTTGCTGCAGCAGCCATACTGCCCTGCTGTATAAATTTTCGTCTGTTATTCATTTCTAATAAGTTTAAGCTTTGGTTGATGCTACAAAATACGGCTTCTTTGGGAAGCCGCAAGTAACATTAAAAAACAAAAATAAAATCTGTGTAAAAAAACAAGCTGGCAGGTTCCGGCTATCTTATATAAGTACATCACTGGGTGTTGGCGATGCAAATGCAGCAGCTTATCTTTCACTTTTTTTGTACAAGTGGCTGAATACACACGGGATATGATAATATTGCACTTTCATTCAATATCTGTTTTCGTAAAAAGATTACAAATCTTGTAACTTACACCCGTTAATTCAATCATTTCGGCACAGCCAATCTGAAAATATGAATATCGGAATTTTGTTTCCCCGCTCCAATGCCCATCCGCTTATTGGTTCAGAATTTACAGAAGCTCTTAAAGCCTTTTTAAAAAAAGAAGGCTTGGGTGATGCAGTTAATATCCATTCAGAAAGTGTAGGGTTTGGTGGTGTTGAAAAAGAAGTTTATGGTAAAGCAGAAAAATTGCTGCTGATGGACAATGTGGATATACTCATTGGCTTTATTGATCAAAAAATCCTGGAACTCATAAAACCATTGATACAGGCTTCCGGCAAATTATTCATCCTCGTAAACCCCGGCGCCAATCATTCGCTAAACTGGGTTCCGCAGGAAAATATTATTACCCTTTGTTTACAGCATTCTTTTCTTTGCGCACTGAGCGGTTCAATAGCGGCAGAGAGTGGCGGCAAAGAAATACCGGGTGCAGCAGCCTCAAGTTTTTATGATTGCGGCTATCTGCATTTATCTTCTATTACGAATGAATTCACAGCCTCCGGTGGCAAAACAATGTATCACTACATCAATAAGCAGACGTATAATGATGAATTTTCTATTCAGGAGCTTACAGGTTTTTTAGAAGCCAATCCATCTGTAACCACCCTGCTTTGCGTTTTTGATTCATTGCCTGCATCACTGTTTTATAAAATGCTCAATCAATATGAACATGCACAGCAATTGCAGCTTTTTGTTTCGCCCATGATGCTGGAAAAGAAAGCCCTTGGGAATGTTGATAAACCTTTTCATTTTACCATAAATGGATACCTGCCCTGGCACCTTTCCGTTCCTAACAGTGAAAACAGCAGTTTTATTCAATTTTACAGGGAACACTATCGAAAAGACCCGGGCATTTTTTCGCTGTTGGGCTGGGAGGCAGGAATAATTATAAAAGAAATAGCGCTGAGTATGGAAACAGGTTATACAACCGGAATCAATGTAATTGACCTGCTTAAAACAAAAAAAATCAGCAGTCCGAGAGGCGTTTTGGAGCTGGATGCAACCACTCAGTATTTTACTTCACCGGTTATTCGCTGCACAATTCCTGCCGGCTCACCCGTTACAGAACTTGAATTTAATATTGATGCTCAAAATGAATGGGAGCAGTTTACTGAAAAAACAACTGACGGGGTTGTATCTGGCTGGACAAACACCTATCTCTGTTATTAATTTATGAACGAACTCAAAATAATAGTTCTCTGCAGCAGCCGTTTTGCACTGCCCGCCATTTATCAATTGGCCTATTTTCAACAACTGGCGGTGGTGTTAATTCCTGAAAACTGCAAAGAAATGATTGCTGAAACCCGTGAAGCATTAAAGGCCACCAATATCCCGGTAATTACAGCTACAAAAGAAAATTTTGCAGAGCGTGCCTCAGAAGCGATTCATACCTGTTCGGTAAACATGGGGCTGGTACTCACATTCAGTTATATTATTCCACGCCCGGTATTTGAATTGCCTGTTCATGGTTTTTATAATGTTCATCCCGGCCCTCTTCCTGCTTACCGTGGCGCTGACCCTATATTTTATCAAATAAAAAACAGGGAGCCAAAAGCAGGAGTTTGCATTCACAAACTTGATGCGGGAAGAGACACAGGCCCCGTGGTATTGGAGGAAAAAATCATGTTGCCTTCATTTTATACGTATGGTATGCTTTCTCAGGAACTGGCAGGCCTGGCAGCTAAACTGATTGACACGCTTACTAAAATCATAGCGCTTGGGTTTAATGTTCCCTCACGCCCCCAGAATGAAAGTAAAGCGCATTATTATAAAAAACAATCCTCACAGGAGTTTACGGTAAACTGGCAAACTATGGATGCAGATAGCATTATTGCCCTTATGAATGCCTGCAACCCGCATAACAAAGGCGCTGCAACAAAACTCAATCATAAAAAGGTCCATCTCATTTCTGCTGAAAAAGATCAAAACCACGAAACCATACCATCGGCCCCCGGCACTATTCTTTTTTTGGATGATGACTGCGCAGAAGTAGCAGTGATAAACAGCGGGCTGTTAAAAATAAACTTTGTATATACGGATGAAGGATTTGTAAGCGCAGGTTACTTAAAACAAATGGGGGCAGCTAAAGGAATGATGTTTGAAAACTTATTTTAAAATTCATTTGTAAAATGAAAATAAAAAGGTAGTTTTATTATCCGGATATAAGTATGTTTTGATTAACTTGCCCGGCAACTGTATTAACAAATACTAACTGAACTGCTGATTTAATCTCATTTAAATAAAACAACAATGTCTGACCAACCATTCATAGGAGAAATAAAATTATTTGGTGGAAATTTCGCAATAAGAGGTCATGCTTTTTGCGCTGGGCAGCTAATTCCCATTTCCGGAAATGAAGCCCTTTTTTCACTGATTGGTACAACTTACGGAGGTGACGGGCAAACTAATTTTGCTTTGCCAGATTTAAGAGGAAGGATTCCTGTTCACCAGGGTTCTTCAGGTTCATCAACCTATGTAATAGGGCAAAGCGGAGGTTTTGAAAACGTAACCCTTCTTACCAGTCAGATACCGGCACACACACATGTAATGAATTGCAATCCTGCAGTGGGTACTCAAACAAATCCTTCGGGTAACTTTTGGGCGGCCCAGCCGGCTTTGGCGGCCTATGCATCAACAGGTTCTGCACCTATGAAAGCAAATGCGGTTAGTAACAGCGGTGGCAGCCAGCCACATACCAACCAGCAACCATACATTGCCATCAATTACCTCATAGCAACGGAAGGAATTTTCCCAAGCAGAAATTAATTAATTTATAAACTAATTACCAAATGTCAGATACACCCTTTATAGGCCAAATAAAAGTTTTCGGTTTCAATTTTGCACCCAGATTTCATGCTCTGTGCAATGGCCAACTTTTGCCAATTAATCAAAATCAGGCTCTTTTTGCTTTATTGGGAACCAATTTTGGAGGTAATGGTACAACCAATTTTGCATTGCCCAATTTACAGGGTAGAGCAGCCATCCATTTTGGCCAGGGGCCGGGTACATCCAATTACACTATGGGTCAAACCGGTGGCGCTGAAGTACATACACTCAGTATAAATGAAATGCCCGCACACAACCATGTAGCAGTAGCGAGTAATAACACAGCAGATCAAACATATCCTGCCAATAATCTTTGGGCCAGCGGTGGCTCCGCTGCAGGTTTCAGTGCCACTTCAAATGCAGGGAGTATAATGGCCGCATCATCACTATTGAATACAGGAGGAGGTCAGCCCCATTCTAACCTTGCACCGTTTTTAACAGTGAATTTTGCAATTGCACTTCAGGGTATTTTTCCTTCAAGAAATTAAAATGAACAAATAATATGGCAGACCAACCATTTATCGCAGAAATTATTATCGGGGCATTTAATTTTGCTCCAAAGGGCTATGCTTTTTGTAATGGCCAGCTAATTCCTATTGCCCAAAATACGGCGCTCTTTTCGCTGTTAGGTACTACTTACGGAGGAAACGGGCAAACCACTTTTGCTCTTCCTGATTTAAGGGCAAGAACTGTAATCGGTTTTAGCCAGGGGCCTGGTTTATCACCTTATGTTCTGGGGGAAAAAGGCGGGCAGGAAACTGTTACCTTACTGCAAAACCAAATGCCTTTGCATAATCATACAGTGGCTTCTAACAATGGTGATGGTACTCAAAACGGCCCTGTTAACAACTTTTTTGCCGGCGCCGGCGCAGACAGGGATTTGTTTTGGTACAATGCTGCCACCACCGGCACCACCACCAATATGAATGCCAATGCAATAGGAACTGCGGGCGGGGGTGCGCCTCACAATAATCTTCAGCCTTACCAGGTTGTTAATTACTGTATTGCCACCCAGGGCATATTTCCCTCAAGGAACTAAATAAAATTATTAGAACAATTATAAACTTACGTTATTCTATCATTTTTTATTATTAACCAAAACGCCACAGGAAGCTGATAAGTCCTTGGTTTCATTTTACTAAAACTGCACTGTATGAAAATTTGCTGCACAATACCCAGCGAAGTAAAAAGATTTTTAATAAGCGCCAAAAAAATTGTTGCGCTTATCTTTATTTTAGGGGCCGCTGTTCCCAACCTTAACGCACAAAGTATTACCGTTTCAACTACTGCGGATGAAGTAAATGGAAACACCTCCAGTATTGCTGCTTTAATAGCAACTCCCGGCGGTACCGGCATCAGTTTGAGAGAAGCTGTTATTGCCTCCAACAACGAACCTGCCGGCGCTACCATTACAATTACCCTTCCTGCAGGGAACTTTGCCTTAACCATCACAGGTGCGGGTGAAAATAATGCTGCAACCGGAGACCTGGATATAAACCATACCACCGCAGGCACCAAAACCATAACCATTAATGGCGCCGGTGCAGCAAGTACTATTATAACCGGGCTTAGCGGTGCAAATGGCGACAGGGTTTTTGATGTGCACCCTTTAACCGGGGCAGGCGCTTTTCTCAACTTTACATTAAGCAATGTTACGGTAACAGGCGCATCACTTACCGCCGGGTCTGGTGCAGCAATACTGGCAGGCAGGGCGGGTGATGTAACCACACTTACCAATTGTACCTTTAGTAATAATACAGCCGTTTCTAACGGCGGCGCTATTTCTCAAAGCTCAGGAGCCAATGCCCATGATCTAAACGTTACGGGTTGTACCTTTTCGGGTAATACCGCAACGGGGGCTGTTGGCGGCGCTATCAATTACTCCGGAACCGGTACTGTAAACATCAGCGGCTGTACTTTTTCGGGCAATACAGCAGGCACGCAGGGGGGAGCTTTAAATATCAGCGGTAATGGTGCCGGCCCTTCCGCATGTAACATACTCAGGAATACCTTTACAACGAACACAGCAAACGGTAATGCTTTTGGAGGCGCAGTTACAGCTGTAACCAATGCGCAGAGTGTTATTATAAACTTCAACAGGATAGTTGGAAATACAGCAGCGAATGTAGCCACCGGAAAAATGATTACTACCAGTGGCGGAACTGTTGGCACCATGAATAACGATAACAACTGGTGGGGGGTAAACACAGGCCCCGTTTCCGGTACAGATATACTTGGCACTGCAGCATCCAACTGGCTCCAGTTAAAGGCAACTGCATCTCCCGCATCAGTGAGTGCCGGAGGAACCAGCACAGTAACCGCCAGTTTCCTTTCAAATTCTGCCAACGCTGCGGTAACCACCGCTAACCTTACAGCGCTTATTGGCCGTCCGGTAAGTTTTGTAAACCCGGTTTTGGGCGCTTTATCGGGCGCTCAAACAACTATTCAACCAGGCGGCACAGCCACCGTAACTTTTACAGCAGGAGGAACAAGCGGCGCCGGCAGTGTAAACGCAGTAGTGGATAATGTACCTAACAACGAGGCTTCACCGGCAAGGGCTATTATAACTGTTTTAGCCCCCCCAACAGTAACTGTAACAGGCACACCACTCTCAGCCTTTACCAGTTGTAGTGGTACTGCTTCTGCAGCGCAAAGCTTTACGGTTTCGGGTTCCAATTTAACAACTGATATTATCATTACCGCCCCTGCTGGTTTTCAAATTTCCACCACCAGCGGCAGCGGGTTTACCAATACACTTACACTTCCGCAATCGGGCGGCTCAGTTGCTAATACAACAATCTATGTTCGTTTAGCTGCGTCTGCTACAGGTACACCGTCCGGCAATATAACAGTTGCTTCAACAGGCGTAACAACAGTAAATGTTGCGGTTAGCGGAACAGTAACATCCGCTGCTCCTGCTGCTTTTGCCGGTAACGATGCATCTGTTTGTGCATTGAATACTACCTTGGCTGCCAATGCACCCGCACCAGGTACTGGCGCATGGACGCAGACCGCAGGACCAGGTACCACTACTTTTGGGGATGCCACTTCACCGCTTTCAACGGTAACTGCATCTGTGCAGGGTGTTTATACTTACCGCTGGACCATCACAAATGGTGTTTGCCCCTCAACCTTTGATGATGTGATCATTACTTTTGCAAGTACGCCCCCAACAGCCAATGCCGGCCCTGATCAATTTATTTGCAGCACTTCTGCAACACTAAACGGTAATAGCCCCACTGTTGGAACAGGTTTGTGGCAGCAAACAGCAGGCCCTGTAACCGCAACTATTGCAACACCCGCTTCACCTGCAACAACTATCTCAGGTTTAACAACAGCAGGTGCATATACTTTCCGCTGGACGATTTCCAACTTGCTATGTACAGCGTCGTCTGATGAAGTTACTATTAACGTAAGTTCTCCCCCTGATGTTAACCCTGTAACTAACCAGTCAGTTTGCACTAACAGTTCCACTAATGCCATAACTTTTTCAGGTTCTGTTCCCGGCACCATTTATAACTGGACAAATAACAATACTTCCATTGGGCTTGCTGCCAGCGGAACTGGAAATATAGCTGCCTTTACTGCTACTAATTCAGGCACAACACCTGTTACTGCTACTATTACTGTAACTCCGCAAAGGAGTTTTGTAAGTTCAGAAACCCCGCCTTCCGGATGGACAAATGCAACACCGTTTACTGTAATAGAAAATTCAGGTAATCTTCTTACAAATTATCAGCTCCGTATGGTAATTAATACCCAATCATTTGTAACAGCCGGTACAATGAATGCATCAGGAGATGATATCCGTTTTGGTTACAATAACGGAAGCGTACTTTTCAACTATTGGATAGAAAGCGGCATGAATACTGCAAATACAGTTGTATGGGTAAAAATTGATACCCTCGCAGCAAATGGAACCAAGCAGTTCTTTATGTATCATGGTAATCCGGCAGCAACATCGGTATCTGCTGTTCCGGGTACATTTGCAGGACCACATTCTGCAACAGATAGTGTGGCTAGTGGCGGAGCCGCCGGAGTTGCCAATAGCCAAAGAGGATTTAGGTTTGCGCCAACTGAAGATTTATTGGTAACTCATTTTGGCAAAAGAGAACCTACTGGTACAACCAGATATGTTACCTTATTTGATTTTGCTACACAAGCTGTTATTAGACAAATTCAAGTATCAGGACCTGCAGCACAATACAGTTATGGAGGATTATCTTCTCCCATTTGGTTAACTAGCGGTACTCAATATTTGTTAGAATTATACCAGGGTGTTTCAGATGGTTATTATTTTGGAACATCAAGTCAAATAGGTCAGCATCTTACTTACTTTGATATGCGTTACTGCAATACTTGTACACAAAATACATTCCCAACCAGCGTATTAACAAACTATCATTATGGCTACCCGGATTTCTGGTATTTCACCAAAAACAATGTAACACCGGCGCCAACTTATACTTCTTCCGGCAGTTGTACCGGCACACCTCAAACATTTACTATTACTGTTAATCCTGTACCTGATGCAATTGCTAACCCGGCAAGCCAAACGGCGTGCGGAACGATATCGCCAATTGTACTTTCAGGTGCAGTAAGTGGCACAACCTATAACTGGACCAGGGATAATACGGCCGGGGTAACAGGTATAGCAGCAAGCGGTTCGGGTAACATTACAGGCTCTCTGATTAATACTACTGCATCTCCAATAACAGTAACATTTACAATTACACCGGTTGCAAACGGATGCACCAGTACACCTGTTACAGCAACAGTTTTAGTAAATCCATCCCCCGGCATTATCTGCCCTGCTAATATTTCATTGAGTAATACAACGGGCCAGTGCGGAAGAGTAGTTACTTATACAACCACGGCAAGCGGCTCACCGGGCCCGGCTTTGACCTACACCTTTACCGGCGCTACAACAGGCTCTGGTTCTGGCGATGGCAGCGGTTCCACCTTTAACGTAGGTGTAACCAATGTTACCCTGACAGTAACCAACGTCTGCGGTACAACTAATTGTACCTTTACCGTTACGATCAATGATACACAAGCGCCAACAGTTACAACAGGTGTCATCAGCAGTTGCTACCCAACTGTGGCAGCGGCAGAAGCAGCAGCGCTGGCAGCAACAAGTGCAACCGATAACTGCCCGGGTGCATTGACTGAAGCAGCTTCTACTGTTGGAACATGTTCTGCTGTAATTACGGTTACCACAACAGATGCTGCCGGTAACTCAACAGCCATAACCTACAATACAAGAATTGACAATACACCACCTGCAGTAACAGTGGGTACTATCGCAAGTTGCTATCCGACTGTGGCAGCCGCACAGGCAGCAGCACTGGCAGCAACCAATGCAACCGATAATTGTCCGGGTGCATTAACAGAAGTTGCTTCTACAGTGGGAACCTGCAGCACTGTAATTACGGTTACAACTACGGATGCTTGTGGTAATGCAACAGCAGTAACTTACAATACAAGAATTGACAACACACCACCAACAGTAACTGTTGGCACTATCGGAACTTGTTACCCAACTGTGGCAGCAGCAGAAGCAGCAGCACTGGCAGCAACAAGTGCAACCGATAATTGTCCGGGTGCATTGACTGAAGTAGCTTCTACTGTTGGAACATGCTCTGCCGTAATTACGGTTACAACTACGGATGCATGTGGTAATGCAACAGCAGTAACTTACAATACAAGGATTGACAATACACCTCCTGCAGTAACAGTGGGAACTATCAGCAGTTGTTATCCCACCATTGCAGCAGCAGAAGCAGCAGCTCTTGCAGCAACCAGTGCAACGGATAACTGCCCGGGTGCATTAACAGAAGCAGCTTCTACCGTTGGAACATGTTCTGCTGTAATCACTGTAACAACTACTGATGGTTGTGGTAATGCAACAGCAGTAACTTATAATACAAGAATTGATAATACACCTCCTGCAGTAACAGTGGGAACTATCGCAGGTTGTTATCCAACCGTAGCAGCAGCCGAAGCAGCAGCATTGGCAGCAACAAGCGCAACGGATAATTGTCCGGGTGCATTAACAGAAGTTGCATCAACAGTGGGAACCTGCAGCGCTGTAATTACGGTTACAACTACGGATGCATGTGGTAACGCATCAGCAGTAACTTACAATACAAGAATTGATAATACAGCTCCTGTAATTACCTGCCCCGCAGCAATCACCGTATGTGGTGCAGCAGGGGTGTCTGCGGCGAATATTGCTACCATTTCTGCAACAGACAACTGCCCGGGTACAGTAACAATCACATTCCAGGGTGATGTAAGCACGCCTTCTGCAACAGCTCCTTATGTTATTACAAGAACATACAGAGCTACAGATGGCTGCGGCAATTTTGCAGAGTGTACGCAACTTATTACTGTAAACCCGATTGCCACTGTTAACACAGTGGCCAACCAGGCAGTATGTAATGGCGCTTCAACAACTGCGGTTAACTTCAGCAGTACGGCAACGGGTGGTACTATTGTGTACAACTGGACGAATAACACCACCAGCATCGGACTGGCAGCCAGTGGTTCAGGCAATATCCCATCTTTTAACGCAATTAATACCGGTACCGCTCCTGTTGTGGCAACCGTTACGGTTACACCATCGTTCACCAATGCAGGTGTAACCTGTGTGGGAACACCTTTATCATTTACCATTACAGTTAATCCAACTGCTACAGTAAATACAGTAGCCAACCAGGCAGTATGTAATGGCGCTTCAACAACTGCGGTTAACTTCAGCAGTGCGGCAACGGGTGGTACTATTGTGTACAACTGGACGAATAACACCACCAGCATCGGACTGGCAGCCAGTGGTTCAGGC
>JAIEQM010000065.1 GCA_019747705.1 Chitinophagaceae bacterium
ATAGTAAACTTTCAATGAAACATCATGGCAAATACTTATCATCAAATTTTTCAACCCTTCTTCACCACCAAACCCACGGGGCAGGGAACAGGATTGGGATTGAGTTTGAGTTATGATATTGTAAAAGCGCATGGCGGTGAGTTGAAGGTGGAGACAAAAGAAAGGGAAGGAAGTACGTTTGTGATTGTTTTGCCTTTGTAAAAAGATGTACCGTGCCGATGGCACTCGATTCTGTTGATGGCTTTATCCCCACAGGTTGAAACCTGTGGTTACAAGATGAGTCGAACCTATGGTTCTGTGAGAAGAATTGAAAGCATTGTGTTTTTGAAAAAAGGCTTTAGGGGCATTGTTTGCAGAGGCGTAGCCTCGGTTTGATATTATAACTACGGGTTTTAACCCGTAGCAAAACGAAAGAAAGAACATGAGAGCCGTAGGCTCGAACCATAATAATTGTAAAGGAAATTAAATGACAACCATATCTGCCAAATAACCGGTACAGAGAACAGTTTTCGGTTTAAGTTTGAGTTACAATATTATTACCAAAGCTCACGGCGGCACCCTAAAAGCAGAAACCAAAGAAAACGAAGGAACCATATTTATTATTAACTTCCCAAATTCACAGTTATGAAGATTTTAGTAGTTGACGACGAAAAAGATGTTCAGGTTTTGTTTGAACAGCGCTTTCGCAAAGAAGTGCGGAGCGGCGAAATGGAAATGGCCTTTGCCTTCTCCGGCGAAGAAGCCATTGCCTACATGGAACATCATCATCATGAAGCCGTACTCATACTCAGCGATATTAATATGCCCGGCATGAGCGGATTGCAATTACTGGGGCAAATAAAACAGAAATATTTTAAACCACCACCCGTGGTAATGATGATTACCGCTTATGGCGATACCGAAAATTACAACACAGCTAAAGAACTGGGGGCTGATGATTTTTTAACCAAACCCGTTGACTTTGTATCATTAAAAGATAAGCTCAAAACCAAACTCGTATGACCAAGATTCTTGTAGCGGATGATGAAACAGATCTGGAAACGCTCATTCGCCAGAAATTCCGTCAAAAAATAAGAGAGCAGCAGTATGAATTTGTGTTTGCTGTAAATGGTAATGATGCGCTTGAAAAAATGCAGCAGCATCCTGATATTTCCATTGTGCTGAGCGATATTAATATGCCGGAGATGGATGGCCTTACATTGCTTACAAAGCTGAATGATGTGGCGCCACTGAGCAAAACGGTGATGGTATCAGCTTATGGTGATATGGAAAATATTCGTGTGGCCATGAACCGTGGTGCGTTTGATTTTGTAACCAAGCCTGTAAACTTTGAAGACCTGGAACTTACCGTTGAAAAAACCATCCGCTATGTAAACCAGATGAAGGAAACCCTGCAGGCCATCAAAGAAAACAACATATTAAAAATGTATGTGGATGCCAATGTGCTGCAGTTTATGGGCACAAGGGAATATGAAAATTCGTTAACCGATAATGAAACCATTGCAGCCTCTGTTGCTTTTATAGATATTTGCGGTTTTACTGCCATCAGCGAAAAAGAAAGTGCAGATACCGTGGTGCACCTGCTCAATCATTATTTTGATGTGATGGTAAAAGAAATTATTGCACAAAACGGTATTGTAGATAAGTTTATGGGCGATTGCATTATGGCGGTGTTTAAAGGCGATTATCATTTAGACCGTGCCATTGATACCTGCATAGCCATTCGTGATAAAATTGATGCGCTGCCCGTGGAGCACAGCTTTCATCCCAAAGTTTCCATTGGCATTCACAGTGGAGAAATGATTTCAGGAAATATCGGTTCGGCTGCACTGCGCCGTTTGGATTACACCGTAATTGGCGATACGGTAAACACCGCTCAGCGTTTGCAGGGCAAAGCAGGTAAAAGCCAGATTGTGATTACTGAAGAGAGTTATGAAAAAGTAAAGCAATCTTTTCAGTGCAATAAAATAGGAAGCGCTGTATTAAAAAATAAAGAAGCTGAAGTGGTGTTGTATGAAGTGATGAATTAATAATAACTAAATGGAAAAACTTTTTTGCGTTAACAAGGTTTGCATTCTTACATTTTTTATCTGCCTTTTGCCTGCCGCTGCCTCAATAAACAGCGGTTTTTTATTCATCAACCCAACCACCACATGACATCAACGCATCATCCCGTTCACAACAACGAACGCATCATTATTATGGATGCGTTGCGTGGAATTGCCATACTCGGAATTTTTATTGCTAACCTGGGAGCCGGTTTTTCTTTTTACAATGAATCCGCACCTAATTCCGGGCCTTTTTTTCATTCGCTGGATAGACCATTTCTCTTTTTGGAACAAATGCTCATTGAAGGAAAATTTTATTCCATCTTCAGTTTTTTATTTGGCTGGGGCTTTGCCATTCAAATTGCAAGAAGCGAAGTAAAAGGCATCAGTCCGGCTTCGTTTATGAAACGCAGATTAACCTTTATGTTTTTACTCGGTCTTGCGCATTTGCTTTTATTGTGGAGCGGTGATATTGTTGCGTTTTATGCTTTAGTGGGTTTTGTGCTGTTGTGGATACGCAACTGGAAGGATAAAAAATTATTCATCACCGCCATCATCTGTTTATTGCTTCCTGCTGTTTTGTATTTTTTGAAAATGAAATTTCCTTCCTTACTCGCCGTAGCAGGAATCTTTTTTAAAACAGGAGAAGCAATTGAAAAATCAATTTCAGGTGTATCCGGTTTTGAAGAGTTTGCTCATAAATTAAAAACAGGCAATTATTTATTTCAATTAAAAACATTATTATCCGGAGTATTTTACCGTTATGGTGATTTAATTTTTCAGGACCGCTTCTTTAAAGTGCTTGGCATGTTTATTATTGGATATCTGCTGGGACGTGATGGCCGTTACAAAACCATCCTCATTAACAAACCTTTATTATTGAAAGTAGCTGTAATTGGCCTGGCCATTGGATTACCTGCCAATTACGTAATGGCAACATATATAGGTAAATATGGCTATTATCAAATGAATATGGATGGCATCATTCAAACATTGGCTTATACTGCAGGTGTATCAACGCTGGCACTGGCTTATATAGCTTTATTCTTTTTACTGGCGCTTACCAAACCGGGTATGCAGGTAATAAAATTTTTGCAACCGCCGGGGAAAATGGCAGTCAGTAATTACATTATGCATTCGCTCATTGGAAGCATTGTATTTTATGGAATGGGGTTTGGAATGATGGGAGAAGTGGGGCCGTTTTATTATACCATACTGGCATGGATTGTTTTTGCTGCTCAAATTGTTTTGAGTACAATCTGGCTGCGTTACTTTAATTATGGTCCTGTAGAATGGTTGTGGCGGAGCGCTACGTATAAAAAATGGCAACCGCTGCGGAAAAATAAGAATCATACTGCAGCGTGACAGAACTCACAAGTCATACAGTCAGTGCAGTTTATTTTGCACCCTTATTAAAAACTCACATTTGCAAACAAAGCTTCTCATTTTATTATTGCTGATAATTCACGGCTCCTTATCTGCACAACGCACCCGTGAAGTACAAACGCAAAATCATGTGTGGATGAGTATCAATTCTCAAATGCGTGTGAGTAATAAATGGAGCATTGCAGCAGATGTGCATGTGCGCCGCACCAATTTTTTGCAAACCAACAGTTTCTTTTTGGTACGCACAGGTGTATTGTATGCCATCAACAAACAATTGAGTGCGGGTGCAGGCTATGCTCACATGTGGCTGGCCAATCAAAAAGGAGCCACTGAATTATTCAGTAATGAAAACAGGCTGCATCAGCAATTACTGCTCAATCAAAAATTGGGAAAGGTACAGATGATTCAGCGCCTGCGTATTGAAGAACGCTGGCAGCAGAAGGTAGTAAACTTTGTTCCCATAGATGCTATACGTTATACCACCCGTTTCCGTTATTTGCTTTCGTTCAACATTCCTGTAAGCGCTAATAAAAAAGTTCCTGCACTGGCATTGGCAGATGAATTAATGATGCAAACAGGGAAAGATATTGTTTATAACAACTTCGATCAGAACCGTGTGTTTGCAGGTATTCGTCAGCAGGTAAGCAGTTCGTTGAGTTTTGATTTTGGTTATATGTATGTATGGCAGCAAAAGCTGAGTGGTTACCAATACAGCCGCAATCATACCATCCGTTTGTTTTTTTACTGGCAGCCGGATTGGAGGAAGGTGAAACCCGGAGAAAAAGAAAACAAAATGGAGGTTGCACATTAATCCTTGTAATACCATTTGGACATTTAAAGCAGTCTTAAATCTAAAATGACAATAAAATTGTCATTTCTCTCTGTGTTCTCTTCTCCCTCTGTGTGAGCAAAATGTTAGCACACAGAGCTAATGGAGTACACAGAGGTTAAACGCTTCGCATTAGTATAGATTAAAATTCTATAGGGTATAATTCTATAAAGACGAAACAACTGCCATAGAAATATGTCTGCTTTATAAATTAAAAGCCTGATTGATAGAATACATAGGTTATGGTTATGCTGAACTTAAAAGCATTTATCTCCATCTCCCGCCTCTCCATACATAACCCCTTCGTGTGTATTGCCAGTGACCGGGTACCCATACAAGCCCTGCCCTGCGGGGTCTTGCCCAATAGCCGGGCACATGTACATAACGGCCTCCCTGCCAGCGCCATTCAGGCCCCACCCACACACTGCCTGCATAAGGTGAAGGACCGGGAGCGCCCACTGCCACACTGGCGGGAAAACCCAAACGCACCCGCACAAACTGGGCTTTTGAACTGTTGAAGGAAAATAAAAATGTAATTGCTCCAATAAGAATATACTTCATAACAAAGAATTTATACATGAGACTGTGCCATGAAGAAAAAGTTTATTCACAGCCAGTACTTTGTTTTTCTTTTTGCAGCAGTAACTCAAAAATGGCTGCTGTTCTTTTTCCCGGTTTACCATCACCAGTCATTTTACCATCAACTTCCACTACCGGAATCACCCGTTTGGTAGTGGCGCTGATAAATACTTCCTCAGCATCATGCAATTCTTCCAATGAAACAGCACGTTCTTTAACTTGCATTATTGATGAAGCTGCCTGCAAAATATTTTTCCGGGTAACGCCCTTTAGCACCTGTTCATTTGGTGTGATCAGCATTCCCTGTTTTGTAATGATGAAGATGTTGCTCCTCGGCAGTTCACTGATGAAATTATTTTTTACATACAACACATCATCAGCCCCTGCTGCTTTAACAACCGGCTGCAGCCACACCCCCATCATATAATTAATGCTTTTTACCGATGGTAAATCCCGAACATAATTGTGTGTAATTAAACGAAAGGCTTTGTTTTGAGAAAAATCATCCTGCATTACTACAGGCGTTTGTGTAATAATAATATTGGGTTGAGAGATGGAATAAGAGTCGGTAGTATATCCACCCGTGATGGTGATGCGGATGCCGGAAGATGGCATTTGATTTTTATGGATGAGTTCGTTTACAATTGTTTTAAATTCTTCACTGGAATAACCATGCTGCAGGTGCATTACCGAAGCAGAGCGCTGCAACCTTACCAAATGATCATCAATAAACAAAGGAGCATTGTTCATCACCCTGAAAAAATCAAACACACCATAGCCACGCTGTATGCCCAGGTCATTAATGGCCAGCTTAGCATCCGCCATATCCATCCATTCACCGTTTAAGAAACACCACATAAAATTTTATTCGCCGGGTTTATATTTTCGTTCTGCATTCTTCTCCACCTCTTCTTTGTAAAACAACACCTCTTTAAATTGTCCTTTTGTGTACATGAGCAACTGGTCTTTAAAATGCGGGGAGTTCACATCACCACTCACGCCACCTGCCAGTAATGATTTTGCTTTGATGCGTTTGCCAAACTCTGCTGCACAAATAAAACTGTTACCGCTGGTGCCGTAACGTAATTTGGCGCCGGGATAATAATTGCTGTTATACGCCGGCAGCATGCCCCATGCGCTGGATGCAAATGCAACCGGGAAACTTTCTTTACTGTCATCATACTTTTGCTGTATCTCATTGCTCACCCGCTGATAGCGGTTCAACTCGCCCCAGGCCACATTCCATTTGCCAAACTTATTTTTAAAATTATTTACCACCATCAGCAATGGGTTGAGTAACTGTGCCGGTGATGCGGAGTCAGCAAATAGCTTTGTTGCTGCTACCTGGTCTGTTTCGCCATCTTCAATATATACTTTGCGGATGGCAGGCCCCAGCAGTTGTGCCCACTCAATAGCCAAAGCAGTTGCAACTGAGTTTTCTGCCACACGATAATCCCATTGTTTTAACAGGTTCATGGGTTCTTTAATAGCATTGTAAAATGTATCTGTTGCCGGAATATTGGCTTCATAGATTTTAATAAGCGCCGGAATTAAAATTTCAAATGCTGCTAAATAAGTATCATACCCGGCAGCAATGGTTTTATCAATGGTAAATTTATTTTCCTTGCTCAGTACCCGTACTGCATTAATGCCACGGAAATTTTCTCCATCGGGCGCCATGTAAACGGGATAATCTTTTTTCTTTGGGCTGGCGCTGCCACTTACAGTAAAAGGTGTGGAGTTGCAGTTTTGTATAAATCCTGTTGATGGGTTGTACATATGTATCACCTGCTCCTCCGTGTGCAAACCTTTCCAGTTGGTGGCTGATGTTGTTCCATCCATCACTTTACCCCAGTTTAAATTTTTATCACGCACCGGAACAAAGTTGCCATGCCAGTAAGCAATATTTCCTTTACTGTCAGCAAACACAGTATTGTTGGATGTATTGGCTTTCAGCTCCATTACTTTTTTATAATCGTCCAGCCCTTTTGCTTTGGTGCGGAGCCAGCTTTGCATCAACCCTTTCATATCACGGTTATTACTCTGTACTGAAATGATCTGATTGTTCCGTTTCGCCATCACTGGTCCGTGCTGTGTAAAATAAGCAGTAACTGTTTTTGCTTTCAGTTCATTACCGTTTTTGTATTTCAGTAAAATGGATTTCTCTTTCACGGGCAACCACTTGCCATCATATTTATAAACATAACCGGCGCCTTCTTTTTTTATTTCCTCAGCATACATATCACTCACATCCACATTGCTGCTGGTGTGCATCCAGCCGCAGTATGGATTAAAACCCTGGTAAATAAAAAACTGGCCCCATGTAACAGCGCCATATACATTCAACCCTTCATTGCTGTTTACATGCACTTCCGGACGAAAATAGAATGTAGTATGCGGGTTGATATACAGAATAGCATTGCCGCTTTCTGTTTTGGAAGGGGCGATGGCAAAACCGTTAGAACCATCTGTATGCTTCCGTTCATTATTGGTAAATACCATTTCATCATTTACTGCCGGTTCAGATGCACTTGCAGTTAAAGGTTGTGCAGCGCTGTAAAATTTTTTTACATCTTGTTCTGTAATATCACCGGTGCTGATGGCGCCAATACTTCCATCCGTCCACAGCAAAGGGTACCAGGGTTTAAACCGTGCAAGCAATGCAGGTTTTACTTCAGGATGTTTGTACAAATAAAAATTGATGCCATCGGCCCAGGCATTCATCAGTTGCTTTAACCATTGCGGAGCTTTATTATAATCTGCCACCGCATCTGCACTGTCAATGATCAAACGGATGTACAAATCATTATACAATTCTTTTTCGCCAAGTGCTTCTGCTTTACGCCCGAGTTTTTCAATATAATTCATCTCCACCCGTTTAAAATCATCTTCGCACTGTGCATACATCAAACCAAATACAGCAGCGGCATCTGTTGTTCCATATACATGCGGCACACCCCAGCCATCACGTATAATGGTAACTTCATTGGCAAGGCGTTGCCATTTTGCTGTTTCAGTTGGTGTAAATGGCTGTGCCATCGCAAAAACAGGAAAGAGTAAAGCAATCAGTAGTTTCATGTATATCTGTTTTATTTTATGCGTTTGCCACATGTTACCTGTCTGCATGCAGGTTCGCTATAAAAAATATTCATTACCGGTTGATAACTGAATATGTTGTTACGGCCCATTCATGAAGTAAATATAGTTGATGTTGTTTTGAAAGATAACCAATTATTTCTGACGGAAAACGAATACAAATTGGTACTGATTCCCGAATTTTATAAGCATTTCTTTTCAGCTCTTCTGCATCAAATAACCATCCTGCTATCTGCAATGAATACAAATGAAACAGCCCGTATTGAAACGGGTATCCTTAATAATATATTTGAACCGGTTCTGGCTTTTGATGAACACCTTAACTATACCTATGCCAATGCAAGCGCAGCAAAAATGGTGAACCGAACTCCGGAGCAATTAATCAGCAAAAACATCCGGATCGAGTTTCCTGAAGCTGTAAACTCCCCTTTTCAAACTGCAATGGAAACAGCTTTAAAAAACAGGGAATATATTTACATTCAAAATTATTATGCGCCTTTTGATAACTGGTTTGAAAACCATATCTATCCATCAGAGAACGGGCTGGTTGTTTATTTCAGAAACATAACAGAAAGAAAAAAAGCTGAAGACCAGATTATCAAAAACGAAAAACGATTCAGGGCATTGATTGAAAACAACGACAGTATTATTGTGCTGCTGGATGAAAACAGGAAAGCTCTGTATCACAGCCCCTCTGCTGAACGTATTACCGGATGGCTTAGTGGCGAACGGCCGGAAGTGGATGCTTTACAACTACCGCATCCTGATGATATGCCTGTTGCCATTCAACTGTATGAAGAACTAAAAAAGAAACCCGGAAAACTGCTGCCGTTAAACCTCCGCATCTTTCATAAAAACGGAACTGTTATCTGGCTGGAAGGTACTGTAAGCAATCTCCTTGGGGAAGAAGCAGTAAATGCCGTGGTGATTAACGTAAGGGATATTACTGAACGCAAAAAAGCCGAAGAGCAAATACGGATACAACGGGAATTATCAGACTCCATTATTAACGGGCTGCCGGGTGTGTTTTATCTTTTCAGCCTTGATAATAAAATTCACCGGTGGAATAAAAATTTAGAAACAGTTACCGGTTTTACCTATGAAGAAGTGCGGGACAGGCACCCCATTGAATTTTTTCATGAATCAGAACGGGGTATGCTCATGCAGAAAAGTATGAATGTTTTTGAAACCGGCGCTGCAGCAGCGGAAGGGAAACTGGTTTTAGAAGACGGATCAACCCTTCCTTATTATTTTTCAGGAAGGGTGATTAATACAAATATTAAAAGATGAATACCCCACGGCAGAAATAAAAGAAGTGGCTGATGTGGAAACACTTTTAAAAGAAGTGGCAAGAGAGGACTGGGACCTTGTTATTTCTGATTTAGATATGCCGGGCCGCAGCGGGCTGGATGGGTTAATGCATATCAAACAACTAAAGCCATTACTGCCCGTTTTAATTCTGAGTATTTATTCTGAAGAACTTTATGCCATGCGTGCCCTAAAAGCCGGGGCTTCAGGTTATCTCAATAAAAATTCTGCGCCCCATGAACTTATAAAAGCTATTGAACGCATACGCATCGGGAGAAAGTATATTACGGCCGACATGGCAGAAAAACTAATTGACAGTGGTGCTTCAACACTGCCGCATGAATTTCTAACCAACCGTGAGTTTGAAATTTTTACCCTGCTGGCCGGGGGAAAATCCACTTCACAAATTGCAAACGCATTATCAGTAGCGGCCACAACAGTAAGCACGCACCGTAATGCCATTCTTCAAAAAATGAATTTAACGAGTAATGCTGATTTAACAAGGTATGCACTCACACATCATATACTTTCGGATATTGGGTGATGGGAATACTGGAAGCTGCCAGGAAAAGTGCAAAGACGGGGAAGAGGGTTTATTTGAAGAAGTGAAGGTTAATACAAGAAAATGTCCCGGGAAAACAAGAACCATTGCGGTGGTTATTTCTTTTTGCTCTTGTTTAGTTGCTTGCTCTTTTTTGTTGCGGGAAGATAGTTTTCTGATGAAACCACTTTCTGTCCGGTTTTAATTTCAAGGTCTTGTCTTG
The DNA here is from genome assembly GCA_019747705.1 of Chitinophagaceae bacterium. Taxonomy (GTDB): domain Bacteria; phylum Bacteroidota; class Bacteroidia; order Chitinophagales; family Chitinophagaceae; genus Lacibacter. The sequence goes on from JAIEQM010000065.1 coordinate 10,011, forward strand.
CTTTACCGGCAACCGAGCCGCCCTGTTTAGCGGCTGCTTGATTTTCAACGAATCCTTTTGGATTTCTTGTCTTTACAATAGCAGTTGTTGAAGCCTCCCCAAGCATAGAAAAAATCAATTCAAGGTCGTTCATATGGTCACGCAGATTTTGACTTTTTAGCCCCTTCACTTTTTTGTATTGAGAAGGCGTTAAACCAAAAGTTGCTTTTGAAATCTCAGCAGTTAAAATTGCATATTCTTTTTGCTCATTTACCCCTCTGTTCTTCCATTCTTCTGTTAATTCTTCACGAATAGCAATGCTGCGCATTCTTTTCTCAATCCAGTCATCAGGATAACCTTTAAGTTTATATAACTCTCTTGTACGCTGTGTTGCCAGTTCAGGGTTTTCAATTTCATCTAACCTGTCAGCGCCTACTTGTGCCAACCATAATTTGAAAGGTTCTGCTTTTGGAGACGGGATAGACTGAATAATTCTTAAAAGCCCTTTTGTATCTGCTGCCTGTACCTTGCGTCTTTTACCGTCCGCCGCTTCCATTTCAACCAGGGTACAAATTGTACCCCAGTTGCCCTTTAGCTGTTCATCCCGGCTGAGCATCTTTTTTATATACTGCTTTACGTCGGAACTATCTGTCAATATCTCAACAACATCCTGTACTGAGAAATACCATTTCTGCTCCTTCTCATTCCAATCGGAACGTACTTGCTTGCTCTCAAAAAGTTTAATGTTGCTCATCAATCAAAAATACGAAGTATCTAACAGTATTTGTTTCGTTTGAAATCGTGTAAATATTGAGGGTCTTTGCAGTTATTGTTCTCACTGAATTTGGGTTCAACTCTTCCATTTCCCTATATTTTATTTGCGGCAACAGGAATGATATCCGTTACAGGCTGAGTGAAGAAACAAAAGAGCAACGTTTAACACTGAGCGAACGCAGTTATCCTTACAATGACCCTTTTGCTTTGTTTGCTGCGGTCATCAACAAACAAATTAGTTTACCGGCTTATGATTTATCATCGCTTGACAATAATATACAGGTCATAGAAATACTGGAAGCTGCAAAGAAAAGTGCGAAGACGGGGAAGAGGGTGTATTTGACGAAGTGAAGGTAAATAATGAAAGTGGTCATCAGAATAATGATATTTGAGTTTCTTGTTTGGGATAAAACACCCCAATAATAACAAAAGGGTTATTTGCTCTACGCATATGCCATTCTTTGGTTGTGCCCAAGAAAAGATGGATATCTTTTTCTTTAAGAAACTCCTCCTGATATTTTTCTCTAACCTTTTCTAGAGCAATGGCTTCATTGCTCTCTGCTGCCCTTAAACAGTTCCAGTATAAAGCACCTATTTCCCAATCCTCTATCATTAAAGTGCTGGGAACACCTTCATCATCCAGAAATTTATAGGAAAATTTGTAAGGAAGTTTAGGAATTTGTATTTCTGGTGACTTGTCGCTCTCAAAAAGGTCGGCTTGCTTTCGAATTTCTTTCCATTCATTCTTCCATTCTCTTTCATCTTCTTCGATTTCAAAAGATAGGATTTTTGAAGGTTTAAATGTAACAAGCGAAACGTTTTTTGGCTTTTTGAATCTGCTAATAATTTAGCCTTATTAGTGTATACATTGGTCAAGCAGTAGGCTTTACGCTCTTGCCAGTTATTTTTGGTGTCTATCTTTCCTAGTATATTAATATTGCTAAAACTATAATCAAGAGGAGAATGACTTTCTGGTCTGAAATCATCTTGACGTTTGACTAAATCTATTTCTATCCAATTGTATTTGAATGTTTCAATTTTCCCGTCTTTACGCAAGCCCTTTAAGAATTTTAAAGGAACTGGATAGATACGAATCCACTTTCCATTTTCTAAAACACCTGCTGTGCAAACTAATTCATCATAGCTTCTTGATGGTAATGGATAGGTTGTGACCGTTATTAGAACTTTTGTCAATGCCATTATTAAATATGTTTGATTTCATATTCGAATCCAGGGAGGCTTTCAATGGACTCAGCTAAATACTTGCGATGACATTGACAAATATTTGCTTCAAAGCACGTTAAAGCTATTCTTTTATGTTCTTTCAATAAGTTTAAAATAACAGTTTGTGTAGATTTAGTCTTTTCAAGATTTTCTTTTTTGTAAGCCTCAAAAAGCTTATCATAATCTACTTGTGCATTTAACTGTTGCCTTTGTTCTGACTGAATTCCAACCTCTGGGAAATGCACGTATTTTATTCCTATACTTTCGCAGTATTTTACAAGTTGATTTTTCGAAAATCCATACTTCATACTTTGAGGATTGTTTCGAACATCTACCAAAATCTTAACATTGTTTTTTAATAACCGATTTAAATACTCTTCCAGAGAAATCCCTTCATATCCAATTGTGAATAATATTGTTTTAGTAGTTTTTGGTTTATAACTATATACTTTTTCAAGCTCTTCTTTTGTAAGAATTGCGTTGGCCTTTACACTATTAATGGCAAAAAACGGATAATTAATATATGTATGCTTCATTAAAGCATTGCTATTCATTTTTCCATAAAGAGCTTTAATTTCTAACAATGATTTTTTATCAGAAGCTTTAAGTCCTTTTAGATAATCGGTCTTTTCATTACTGCTAAAACTACTTTCAGTTTCAGTTAACATGCCTTTTTTTACCATTGTTGTTAAATCAGCGTTTGCTGAATAAGAATAACAACCGTATTTATAAGGGATAAAATCATATTCAGCCTTTAACTGACATTGGCTAAAAAGAAATAATAACTTTTGTAAGCGAATTTTTTCTAGTTGTCCATCAAATAATTGGAATAAGGCTAATATGACTTTTCTTCTATAAAACATTATGCAAATCTACTTAAGTCCCGTGATATTAAAAGACCGGATTTCCACAAAGCTTCTTTTTGCTTTTGTGTTTGTCCAAAGTGAAGCAGGTACAATTGAACGGAAGTGTTCAATAAAATTGCCAATAACTTTTTTACTCTCAAAAATAAAAACAAACCTTCCTTTGCAAACACCCCACCACAAAAAACCCCGTCTAACTCTTTCGTCAAACGGGGTCTATTACTTCATCAGCAATCAATAATCTTCCACTATTATTTTCCTTTCAGCAATTCCTTCACAGCCATTTGCAATTGTTCATCAACTCCTGTGCTTACTTTTTCATATTCATTACGCAGTTTAATATCAGGTTCGGTTTGTGCATTTTCCAGATAATTTCCTTTGGTGTCTTTACAACCAACAGTAGGTGCACCCCAGCGGATGCCTGTATCCATCAACGCTTCCCATGCAGCAAACGTGCAGGTGCCCGGCACCGGCATGCCCACTAATTTTCCAATGCCCACTTCCTTCACCATATAAGCATAACAATGACCATCACTGTAGTTGCCTTCATTGGCAAGTGAAATGCCGGGCTTTGTCCAGCGGAAGTTAGGTTCAAAACCATTGTTGCGCACATCATTACCATAATCCATAAACTTTTTACCGCTTAGGAACATCGCCAAATCAGCCACTAAATCTCCACCGCCATTATTTCTTGTATCCACTACAATTCCTTTCTTATGAAAATATTTTCCCATGATCTCTTCATAGGTGGTACGGTAAGCGCCATCACTCATGCCCGGTATATGTACATAACCCAATGTGCCATTACTCATCTGGTCCACTTCATCTGCATTGCGTTTTACCCAGCGGCGGTAGAGCAAACCGTTTTCTTCTCCAATAGAAACGGGTTTGATGGTGAGTTCTCTTTTTGTTGTTCCATCAACCAAAACAATCAACACATTTTTTCCGGCTTTGCGGTTTAAGTATTGCGGCAAATCTTTATCTGCTGTGATGGTTTCACCATCAATGCTTTCAATGATGATGCCTGCACTTACATTCATACCTGCTTTATCCAGCGGACCATCTTTAATCACTTCCACTATCTTCACACCATTGCCTTTGTAATTGTAATCATAAAAAATTCCGAGCGCTGCAGTAGCATCACCATTGGGATTAAAGTTGAAATAACTGCTGCCGCTGTGGCTCACATTCAATTCACCCAGCAACTCACTCAGCATTTCACTAAACTCATAGTTGCTGCCAATGTGCGGAATGTATTTTTCATAATCAGGTTTGTAACTGTCCCAGTCAATACCATGAAAGGATTTGGTGTAGAATGTATTTTTTGTACGGCGCCACACATGCTCAAACATATACATGCGTTCCTTGTAACTGTCCACCATCATTTCACCATTAATACCAATACGGTCCTGCTTGCCGCTGTTGGGGTCAATCTTCATAAAACCGCCATCACTGTTAAGGAAGATTGTTTTTTGTTCTTTATCCCACACCATATTGGCAAAGCCTGCATTCAATGGCACCAGCATTTTGGTTTCTCTTGTGCGCAGGTTGGTGGTCCATAAATTCATACCACGTTCAAAGCGTGCTAAGTAATAAAGTGTTTCACCATCTTTACTTACCAATGCATCGCTCATATTGCTGGAGTGAATGGTGAGTTTTGTTTTACGCAGGGTTAAACCGTTCCAGTCAATCACCACTGAATCTTTTGCCGGTGTTTTTTTCTTTGATGTATCTGCTTTGGCTTTATTCTCTTCAATTTCTTTTTGCAGGGCGGCTTCTTCTTTTGAAAGTTTAAACTTATCAAATGCATCCTGTGTAAAGAACATGGCATACACATCCATTTGAGCGCCACCGCTCATGGCAGCAGCACGCAAACCATCACGGTTGCTGAACCACATCATACCCTTGCCGCCCATAATCCATTTGGCATTGCCATCATTAAAACCACTGAGGGTGAGGTTTTCTATTTTCTTACCATCAGCACTTACCAATCCCACTTCACCCACTGCACTGCCGGGTACTGCATAGTCAAACAACAACCATTTACTGTCGGGGCTCCATTGAAAGTATTGATCGTTCTCCACAAAGGCAAACAACTGATCACCGGTTAATACTGTGCGGCTTTGTTTGGAAGCAATATTGTAAATGCGGAGTTGATTCCTGTTTTCGATATAAGCAATTTCTTTTCCATCGGGCGAATACAATGCCTGTGTGTTATTGTTGTTATTTTCAAACAACGGTGTTTCTTTAATTAACGTGGCTGCATAAAAGTAGGGTTCTTCTTTGCGTTCAATTGTTGCTTCATATACACTCCACTTATCATTGCGCTCACCGCCATACATAATTTTCTTTCCATCGGGTGAAAATACAACTTCTGTTTCCTGCTCAGGTGTGGCTGTAATGCGTTTGGTAATACCACCATCAACACTTGTAACAAATACATCACCACGGTATAAGAACGCCACTTCTTTTCCATTGGGCGCAACGCTCATACCGCTGCCGCTGGTAACACGGTAAATTTTTTCATTATTGCTTCTTGCATCTGCAAGAATGCTGATGTTTACTTTTTGAGGTGATGAACCTGCTTTCATGGTATAAAGTTCACCATCATAACTGTAACAAAGCAAACCATCATTGCTGCTGCTGAGAAAACGTACCGGATGTTTTTTGTAGGAAGTAAGTTTTTCTGATTTACCACCATTCATGTTCATCTTATGTACATTGAAGGAACCGCTTTCTTCACTCAAATAAAAAAATCCGCTTTCATCATTGGTGAAAACAGGGTTGCGGTCTTCACCATTGAATGAAGTAATGAGTTTGTGTGTACCTGTTTTCATATCATACAACGCCACATCACGTGTTACGGCTGATGTGTGATGTTTGCGCCATGCATTTTCACCGGCGGGTTTATTGGTATAGATGAGTTTGTTTCCATCCTTGCTGAATTTTACATCTTCAGCAGGTGTGGTGAGGATTTGTGTAACACGTCCGCCGTTAACGGATACATTGTACAACTCACTCATATAGCCGGTGGGGTATTGCCTGTTGGTGGGCAAATCCATTCTTGTAGCGCCAAACACTACGTTCTTATTATCATTGGTAAAACTGTAGGGATATTCATTAGCTGAGTGATAGGTGATGCGTTTGGCTTCACCGCCTTCTGCCGGAATAATAAATACATCAAAGTTGCCGTAGCGGTCGCTGGCAAATGCAATGCTCTTTCCGTCTTTCCTCCACACGGGCATAAAATCATGCGCTTCATGCATGGTAAGCGGCGTGGCGGTACCACCTGTTGAAGCTACTTTATACAAATCGCCTTTGTAGGTAAACACAATGGTTGTACCATCGGGCGAAATGGATGGATAACGAAGCCAGGAGGGAGCTTGCGCAAAAGAATTGAAGGCACAGGAAACAAGGAATAAGGCCGAAGCAAGTAATCTGGTCATGGTAAATTTTTGAGATTCGTAAAGATAAAAGGAATGATGAAAGCGGGAAAAGAATTTGATGGGTGGTTTTTGAGAGGCGACACCTTTCCAAAAAGGTGTCGCCTCTCAAAATTCTTATACTCTTTTAATTGTCTTTTTTAAAGTTGCCGGATTTTTGCGTGTATTAAACAGTGTAACAATTTCTATAAACTGTTTTGATGATTTATAAACAATTATTGTTTTGGGGTGGATGGCATATTTACGAAGATTTTTTCTTTTATGCAGCAATGGAAAGATGCGGGGATGCCGGGAAACAACACTCAGAAACTGTTCCCATTTTTGATGAAATTTTTCCAGAGCTGTTCTGCCAAATTCCAATAATAAATATTCATGCAATTCATCTAATTCTTCGGCAGCTTGCTGAGAAAGTATGATTTCTTTAGGCTTTGATGCCATATTTCTTTTTTAGGGACTCTGTAAAACTGCGGGCATTAACTGTTTTCCCTTCTCTTAGTTGTGTTAACCCTGTTTCAATTTTGCGCTTTTGCAAATCAGTAAGTTCATCCCATGCAGGTGAAGCTTTTTGCTCTTTGATGGTTTTAATAACAGCATAAATATCTTTTAAGGTAGTTGCATCAGCTCCGTTAATTTCCTTTAAGATTGCTGCCTTTAGCTGATTTGTGCTCATGAAAAAAGTTTGATGTAAGTTAAACTGAAATTTATTGCTTGCCAAATACAGCAGAAAGTTTAAAAAATAATTTTCCCCTCCCGGGCAACCTTTCATCTTCACTTTGCATTTATCTTGCTGTATCAGTTAACAAAGCTGAATTTTTGAAACCAACTGCATGGAACTGCATCAACTGCTCAAAGAATGTAAACAGGGAAGCATCACGGCACAGAAATACCTGTACGACCGTTTTGCCAAACAAATGTTTATCCTTTGCCGCAGGTACATGAAGAATGATGAATCAGCAGAGGAACAGTTAATGAACGGTTTTTTAAAGTTCTTTCAAACGATGGAGCGGTTTGAATATATGAACGATGCTTCTACCGTAGCCTGGTTAAAAAAACTGATGGTGAATGAATGCCTGATGGAGCTGCGGAAGAACAGCAGCTTTTTGCAGGTGGCAACCAGTGAATTGCCTGAAGTGGCTATAGATGAAGCAGCTTTACAACAACTTTCAGCGGCCGAAATTTTTAAACTTATTACACAATTGCCGCCGGGTTACAGAACAGTGTTTAATTTATTTGAAGTGGAAGGCTATACTCATAAAGAAATTGCCGCACAGCTCGGCATCAGCGAAGGCACATCCAAATCACAACTGAGCAAGGCCAAACAAATGCTGCAGCAACTACTGCAGCAACAAAATCATTTTTATGCAAGAAAAATCAACTAAACCTTTTCAGCAAAAGCTGGATGCATTAACGGAACTGCCGGATGGTTTTTCTTTTGATGCCGCTCATAGCTGGAACAGGATGGAAGAAAAACTTACAGGCAAACAAACCAAACAGAAAAAGGTGTTGTGGTATATGGCTGCTGCTGCATCTATTGCATTCATTATTTCAATTGTTTATTTCAATCAGCAAGAAAGAATCCATCCTGTTACAGTAAAACCTGAAGAACTAAAACAGGAACAATCTGTTATTGCAGACAGTAAAAGCGGCGAAGCAGTGCTGAATAATGAAACCCAAAAACCCTCTGTCATTTCTGTCATCACAAAAACAAAGACCCTTCCTGAAAAAAAACCGGTTGAAATGCCGGTTGTTTTGCAGGAAACAAAACCGCCAGAGCTTATTGCACAAATCAGTACAACACAGGAAATGAAACCTGAGACTACGTTGCCCGAAACAACAGCAATTGCTCCACCATTGGTTGCAACACCTGTTAAACGAAAAATTATTCACATCAGTGAATTGGGTAAAGAAACATTTCTGAAAGAACAACAGACCTTAAGTGTAAAAGAAGAAAAAACACCAACAGAAGTTATAACGGAAGAACCACATCCAGGCACCAAACCCTGGTACAAAAAATTCAAATCAACCAGCCGAACCAATAACAATTAAATTTTATGAAGCAACTATTTCTCAGCTTCCTGCTACTGGCAGGAATTGGCAACGCTTTGCCTGCGCAAACCACTTTTTTTTCAACACAAACAGAAAACATTTTTAATTATCCAAAACCCGGAAGCACAAAAGCAGCATTTTATTTCTGGTTTCAAAAAAATAACAGGGTTGTTTTGGAAATGAATGATGTGCGTCAGTTGAATCTGATTCCAAATCTTGATTCGCTTGTACAGGAAGCATTTCAATCCATTAAACCATTAAAAGATTCATTTAAGAACGATGGACTGGTACGCAGGATAGACTATGTTTGTTCATCAGCATTGCCTCCGCAAATACGCATTACAACTCATCCAAAAAATGGCGAGTCATTCAGTTATTATAAAGACGAACTGGTGCGTACAAAAATTGAAAAAGACACCCTGCGTATCCGTATTAATGTGCCAAAGCCTCAGCCTGTAAATAAAATGCCTCAGCCCGGGTTATTTATTCAATCATTTGTAATCATGCTGCTGGTTGATAATTTTGATGACCTCACTACTTTTCCCACCAATGCATTGGAGCAATGTGTAAACAAATTAAAAGCTGATCTTGGTAACAATCTTACTACAAACAAAAATCTGAAAAGTAATTTCAGAGCCTATTACAATATGCAAACCGGTAAAATGTTCAGCCCTTCAAATCCAAAATATATTGATTGGGGCAGAAAAACTGCATTTGAACCAACGGTGCAAATAGGTATGCAATATGCAAGAGGAAGTTTTATTCCCTCAGCAGGAGTTGGTATGCAGTACCGCTTCAGTGATGGCACATATTCTCAAAATTTTATCAGGGCGCACTGGGAGCCTTATTTCTTCTTCAGTCGTGATGCAAATAATAAATTAAAAACATACAGAAATGATTTTATTACACTCAGGTATTCGAACTTTTACACTAAAAGAGATGTAAACAAACTTCAAACTTCTGATAATGTTTCTGTTGGATACCTCATTGGACGCAGAGGAAATTGGTTTGAAGAAAACACATTTAAAGTGGGAATACCAGGAGTTTTGATTGGCAATCTCATGTTTGAACCCGAGTTTTTCTTTAATGGTGCATTCAGAAATTTCAGTCCATCATTGAAAATGACATTGCTGTTTGAGTAAATTTTAAAATTGCAGACTGTCTGTCCTCTCCCCGGAGGGGTTTCAGCATCTTCAAAAATAAGAGCGCAAATAAGGGGTGGCTTAAAAAATAATCGTTTCAAAAAAAAGCTGTCGCCCAGCAACATTTCAATACTTCATTAACTTACAGTATGAACCGTATTGACCGACTTCATGCAATTCTCACACACCTGCAAAGCAAAAAATTAGTAAAGGCGCAGGAAATTGCTGACCGTTTTCATATTTCGTTGCGAACTGCTTACCGTGATGTAAAAGCACTGGAAGAAAGCAGTGTTCCTGTAACTGGCGAAGCAGGCAGCGGTTACAGTATTATGGAAGGTTATCGTTTGCCGCCGCTCATGTTTACACAGGAAGAAGCTGCTTCATTATTGCTGGCGGGAAAACCGGCAGCGCCTCACACAGATGCATCTGTGCAAAAACAACTGGAAGAAGCTTTACTCAAAATAAAATCTGTATTAAGAACGGCAGACAAAGAACACTTGAATGAATTAACTGAGCGTGTGCAGATTCTTTCGCTAAACAATTCTGATGAACCGCATCAAAAACATTTAACCGCTTTGCAACAGGCTGTTGCAGCCAACCGTTTATTGTTTATCCGCTACCAATCATCTTACAGCAAAACAGAAACAACAGAACGATTGGCGGAGCCATTGGGCTTATTGCATTACAGTAATGCCTGGCATTTAATCGGCTGGTGCCGCTTACGAAATGATTACAGGGATTTTAAAGTGAACCGCATCAACCGCCTGCAGTTGAAAGATGAAACGGTTGATGTGAGCAAGCATAAAAGCCTGCCGGAATACATCAGCAGCATTGCCCGTAATTATGAATTAACTGAAGCTATCATCACTGTTGATAAAGACATTGTGAAGTATATGGAAACCAACCGCCGCTATTACGGTTTTGTACGTGAAGAATTGCCGGATGATAAACTGCGGATGTATTTTTTAGTTGCACACCCTGAACCGTTTGCAAGATGGCTGCTGCTGTTTACAAATTCAGTTACTGTTGAATCTCCTGCAATGCTGCAACTATTTATGAAAGAACTCTCAGAAGAATTAAATGTACATTACTTGAAAAATGCTTAAACACCGACAGCGGCTATCAGCCCTGTCGGCGGTTGAACGTAAATCCATCTAACAAAAACTGCTGACGGGGTTTGCAACCGCCGGCAGGGTTTTGAAAAAACATTTTTTCCTGCTGACATAGGGTTGTCACTACCCCTCATTCTATTTGTAAAAACAAAACAAAATTTTATGCAACAAGTAACCTCTCCCGCAATGACCGTAATGTACAGCAGCCACCGCACCACTATTCCGCAACTGGAACAATTTGTGGCCGTGGTAGCGAAAGAACTTTATGCTGAGGCTGCCCAGCAAAATTTATTGGTAAGCGGACCGCAGTATTGGATTTATCATGGCATGGATGGCAATCCGCAAACAGAGTTTACACTGGAAATTGCTATTCCTGTGCAGGGCAAAAGCAACAGTTCAAAATTTAAAACAAAAGAATTGGCGTTCTTTAAATCTATCAACTATTTACATGAAGGTGCCTGGGAAAAAATGCCTGACTCTTATGGAGTGATTTTAAAACATATTGATGAAAACAAAATTCCCATGAGCGATGAATGCCGTGAAGTTTATTTGAATGTTGATTTTGAACATCCTGAAAACAACCGGGTGGAAATTCAGATGGGGATTGTGTAAAATGATGAAGCCTGTTTCACTGAGATTGTAAATTCTGCAAAGTCGTTTTATTGTTTTAAATTTATAAAAAAGAAATACTATGGCTGCGCAGGTAATGGATATTGAGTTTATGCAATACTGGTCAAAACTCAACTTATCAGAAAAAGAATCGTTATTAAGTGTTGCAAAGCATTATGTAGAATTGAAAAGTGATGAAACGGATGATTTACGAAAACAACTTGTAATGGAAGAACGTGCCAGGTATCTTAAAGGTGAAGGAAGATCCTACAGTTGGGACGATGTGAAAGCAATGGCTCTGAACAAAGACCTGCGCAATGGCCTATAGTATAGAAATAAGGCCTTTAGCCACTATCGAAATTTTAGAAGCTTATGATTGGTACGAGCTTCAACGTGAAGGGCTTGGACTTGAGTTTTTAGATGAGTTGGAAAATTTCTATACAATTCTGCAACGCAACCCCGATACTTTTTCATACTATGAAAAACCTGTGAGGCAAGGTGTGTTAAACAGGTTTCCATATACTGTTGTTTATGAAACTTTTGAAGAAGTCATCGTTGTTTACAGTGTTTTTATGTACAGGCAGAACTCAACTAAAAAAAGAACGAATTAAAAAAGGCGGTTCAAAAAATTGAACCGCCTTTCATCATCATCACCAACAACAACTGCTACTCTTCTTTCTTTTTTTCTTTATAATTTTTTTCTGCATCTTTTGCTTTTTCAAAATCTAAAATCACACCATTGATGCAGTAACGCAAACCGGTGGGTGGCGGACCATCTTCAAACACATGACCCAAATGTGCTTTACAACGTCCGCATTGCACTTCTGTACGTTCCATTCCATGTGTATTATCCGGTGTGTATATGATTGAACTTTTGCTGATGGGTTGATAAAAGCTGGGCCATCCGCAACCACTTTCAAACTTGGTATCGCTCTTGAACAATGCATTACCACAGGCGGCACAATAATACGTACCCACTTCATCAAATTTTTCAAACTTGCTCGTCCACGGGCGCTCTGTACCTTTTTGCCTCGCTACGTAATACACATCAGAAGGAAGGATTTTTTTCCATTCATCTTCGCTGATGGCTACTTTGCCTGTATCTGTTTTTGAATAAACAGGGTTCCCTTCTTTTATCAGGGCAGGCTTTTTTTCTTCACTCATAACTTTTTTTTCTTTTTGTTGTGTACTGGTTGATTGAGACTGACAGCTAACAAACGTAAGCTGAAAACCCATCAACAATAAAATTAATTTCTTCATTGTTTTTTGTTTGCTCCGTAAAGGTACAAAAGGGTGCAAGGCCGTCTTTATCTCTTATATGACATCTGTTATACTTTAACAAATCCTTTCCTTTCAACAAATACCATCAATTTTGGTTCAGGATTGCAAAACTTTCATCAACGCATATTATATTTACAACTTCACAAGGGTTAGTACTGCTTATGTTTAATTTAATCTTGTTTGGCCCACCCGGCAGCGGAAAGGGTACACAATCGGAACGGCTTATTTCAAAGTACGGCTTAAAGCATTTGAGCACAGGCGATTTGCTGCGCAGTGAAATTGCGGCCCAAACAGCATTGGGCATGGAAGCTAAAAAATTAATGGACAAAGGCGCATTGGTTCCTGATGAAGTGGTGATTGGAATGATTAGTTCTTCTTTAGATAACAATCCGCAAGCCAAGGGTTTTTTGTTTGATGGATTTCCACGTACAGTGGCGCAGGCAGAAGCTTTGGATAAATTGCTGCAGTTAAAAGGCACACAAATCAATGAATTTATTTCTTTGGTGGTGGGTGAAGAAGAATTGGTAAAGCGCTTGCTTAACCGTGGACTCACCAGCGGCCGCAGTGATGATACCAATGAAGAAGTGGTTCGTGCCCGTATTACTGAATACAAAAACAAAACCTCTGTAGTGGCCGATTACTATAAACAGTTTAACAAGTTCGTGGAAATAAAAGGTGAAGGGAGTGTTGATGATATTTTTGCAGCCCTCAGTAAAGAAGTTGATAAGCATTTGTAACCAGCACATCAGAAAACTTAACAAGAGGCTGTCTCAAAAGTCTGAGACAGCCTCTTGTTATTCGATAAGGTGATGGAGAAAGTTTTCGTTTATGCGATTCTCAAAGCCTTCATTTTACTTTTGAGACAGCCTCTTTTTTCATACAGGAAATGATGAAAATATATTTACGGCTCCTGTTGTTTTTCTTCCGCTCTTCCATCAACTGTTTAAAGTATCTCCAGCTCGTCATGTTGGGCGAAGAAAATTTTTCCGGCGCTGTTGCGTACTCAGGCTTATTGGCTTTTACAAATGCTTTGATATGCTCAGGTAACGCATCAAAGTTTTTTAATTTATAACCACGGCTTTGATACAATAAATTACCGGGCCTTGTACCCATGCGCATCCATGGAAGAAAATCGCTGAAACGTGCCCACGAAATATCGGCGTTCACATTTTTCGTTTTGGGGTCGAGCAAAAGTTTGGCATCGCAAAAAAAGTTGAACAGCTCTGCACCCTGGTACACATCACTCCGGCTGTTATCGGGCCATTCATTTTTTTTTCAAAGGTGATGGATAGCTCAGCGGCACATCATTGAACAAATTCACTCTTCCATTTGCAAGAAACTGAAACGGACATTTAAAACGGCCGTAATAAAACCGCTGGTTCACAGGGTCATTCCACACAGGAATCACTTCTGCTTTTTCATTCGTCCACGGGTTGAGCCACTCTTTTAAAATTTCACCTGTCTTGGGGTCTTTATACACCAGCATTTCACGACTAATCAAATAATAACCGCTGTCGCCGGGCATCTTTTCCATGCGGGCAATATTGTACATTTCAAAATCAAACAAATGTTTCCACGGCTTTTCGGGGTCATACGCATAAATAGCGCCGCTTGCATAAAACACAGGTTGCTCCGTTGCATCCAGACTCACACGCATTTTCATGTACGCATTCAAATTATCTTTTGCACTGCCGAGATTTAATTTTTTCTGTGCACTTGCTGTTAGCGCCACCAAACAGAAAAGAAAAAAAAGATTTTTTTTCATGTGTTCATTTTTATTTTACAATACTCCGGTAAAAATTTAAGCCCTCAGCCTTCCGAAGTTTAAGCAGAGGTTATAAATACGTTTTATTTTTCTGCAACTCATGTACAGGCCCAGGTTTAAAAAAATTCTTTTGGTGATTAACCGGTTCATATACTTCATTTTAATATCCGCCATGGAAAAACTTCCTCTTTGCTCTTTTGGAACTGACAGGTGATACGCCGCTTTTGCTATCGATACCACTGTCATGGCTATGTTAAAATGAGTGTGCAGTTTTTCCTCATCCCTTGCCATGCAGTCTTCCAGCCCTGCATGCTGTTGGGCATCCCTTATCAGAAACTCCACCTGGAAACGCAGCCCGTAATATTTGCACATCTTCATGGCTTCCATCTCTGTATCAGTGCAGACAATGATTTCTGGCTTTGGCCTGTCTCCATAGTAAACAAAGGCTGCAAGCACGGTGCGTTTCAACAGCACACAGTAAACAACACCGGCATATACTTCCATCCCTTCATCACTGCAGCAGCAGGGCAGCCTCCGCTTATCAATTTTTGTGGTGTCTATTTTGCCGTCATACAGTTTCTTTCTGCCCCTGCCTGTTTTTTGTTTGCCTTTATATACATACATCAGGTTGGCATCGCTGCGGGCTTTGGTGATGACATGCAGCTTCTTTGCTGACAGGGGGGTTGATAAAATCCTTCTTCATAAAATAGCCATCCACTGCCAGATAGCGGGTCACAGCAAGTATATCACTGAGGTGTTTTTCAATCACACCCACATAATGCGTCACCAATGTCCTGCCTTCCTGTTTCAATGTTTTTGGCGATGGCGTTTGCGTTGCTTCTCCATGAAGCGCTGTGCCTGCAGCAACATCCACAAAAGCAAGACAGCCGATTTCCAGGCCCTTTAATGCACGCTGGCTGGCGCCACTCCGGAACAGACCAAGCCCGTATGTCTTTTTTCCACTCTTGCCGGTATGCGAAGGGTCGAACACTGCCACCACTTCTTTACCACCATGCAGCCTGAGTAACTCAAAGTTGAAACTGAACCAGTCAAAGAACTTTTTAAACCCGTTGCGGTAACTCTTTTCCGTCATGCTGCCCCAGCGCTCCATGTTACTGAACACATACCGGCAGTTCATCCCCAGCCATAATCCAACCATGAGGATAATAAATTTTGACTGTGGTTTGCTTACTGCTGTAATTTTACCCAAGGTTGTTTCTGCAACTTGTAAGGCATTAGAATTTGGTTTTAGCATACAAATTTCTAATGCCTTTGCTCTTTCTGTCCTAATTTAGTTTTACACTTTTCCACATTCGAAAAATTACCAGAGTATTGTAAAAAAGGAGTTTATGATTGAAGAAGAAATCATAAAAATAGTTTTGGACGAGGCATTTTACATTCATAAAACAATTGGCCCGGGAATGCTTGAAAAAGTTTATCAGACTTGTCTTGCCTACAGGCTAAGAAAAAGAGGGATCTTTGTAGAAGAAGAAAAGCCCGTTCCTGTAGTTTTTGAAGAAATAAAAATGGAGTGCGGTTATAGAGCAGATATTGTAGTTGAGAGCAAAGTGATAGTGGAGACTAAAAGTATTGATGCAATTGCAGACATTCATACAGCACAAATATTGACACATCTGAGGTTTCTTAACCTGCGGCATGGGTTGCTTTTAAACTTTAATGTAGTGCTGTTGAAAAATGGAATCAAAAGAGTATTAAATGGATTTTAAATCAGGAACACAAAGAACACGACGAATCACAAAGTACACCACGTAGTGTTCTTCGTGAAAAACATTGTGTCTTTTGTGTTCCTCCAAAAATAATATATGTACGATTTACTCATCAACAATGTAAAACTTGTTCGCCCCAACAAACAGGGAACAGAAGTGGCGGATATTGCCATCACCAACGGCAAAATTGAAATGGTGGCGCCAGCCATTGAAAAAGGATTGGCAAAAGAAGTATATGAAGGAAAAAACTTTCCCGCCTTTCCAGGGTTGGTGGATGCACACAGGTATTTACAATCCGTTGCATGAAGATGCAGTAACAGAAAGTAAAGCAGCAGCGATGGGCGGTGTTGCATCATCACTCAACTACATGCGCACAGGAAAATATTATTTGAATAAAACAGGTCCTTATTCTGAATTCTTTCCTGAAGTGCTCAGCATCAGCAAAGGAAATTTCTTTGTGGATTACGCCTGTCATATTGCACCTATTCAATACAGTCATATTGATGAAATTGAAATGCTGATTGAAAAATACGGCGTTACTTCTTTTAAAATATTTATGTTCTACGGCAATTACGGATTACATGGCAATAGTAATGCGCAAAAAGATTTTTTGATGATGCCCGATCGAGATTATTATGATGATGCCCATTTTGAATTTATTATGCGGGGCATAAAAAAAGCAATGGAACGCTTTCCTGAAAAAGCGGATGTAAGTAATCTTGGTCTGCATTGTGAAACGGCAGAAATTATGCGTGCCTATACCAACATTGTGCAAAAAGAAGGAAAGCTCAAAGGGTTGCGTGCCTACAGTGCTGCACGCCCGCCGCACAGTGAGGGGTTGGCTATTTTCATCGCCTCTTATTTAGCACATGAAACAGAATGTGCCAATATCAACTTATTGCACTTAACATCAGCCAAAGCAGTTGATGCAGCGATGATGATGCAAACGGTATTTCCGCATATCAACTTCAGAAGAGAAGTGACGCTTGCACATTTGCTTTTGGATTATGATTGTGAATGCGGGTTGCATGCAAAAGTAAATCCGCCTATTCGCAGTCGTGAAGATGTTGAATACTTGTGGCAGCATTTGCACGAAGGAAATATTGATTGGGTGTGCAGCGACCATGCCTGTTGCAAAGCCGAATTTAAAACCGATGCACATGAAAAAGAAAATGTGTGGCTCGCCAAAAGTGGTTTCGGCGGAACGGAAATGTTGCTGAGTGGTTTATATACTGAAGGCAAAAAAAGAGGATTGAGTGTAAACCGCATGGCGGAGTTGCTGAGCTGGAATCCTGCACAACGTTTTGGATTAAAAAGCAAAGGAGATATTGCACCGGGCTTTGATGCGGATATTGTTTTGATGAATCCCGATGAAAGTTTTGTTGTAAATTCATCTGCATCACCCAGTACCCAGGGCTATAGTGTGTTTGAAGGATATGAATTCAGCGGGCCTGTAAAAGCAACATTCTTAAGAGGTAATTTGATTTATGAAAATGAAAATGTGATTGGGGAGGCGAAAGGGAATTATTTACACAGACCTTATGCCCCCATCCCCTAAAGGGAGGTGCAGTAACAGTAAAACAGAATTTAGAAAGTATTTATTTCATAACACTATAAAATTTCCCCTTTAGGGGACAGGTACATGAACTTATTAATCAAAGAACATTTATTTATTGTTGGTGGTGCTACTTCCGGATTCGGAAAGGCGATAACAGAGTCATTGCTAAAAGAAGGCGCTCAGGTAATTGTTGTGGCAAGAGGTGAAGAAAAATTAAGAACGCTTTACAGTAATGAAGAAAACGCAGAGTTAATTACAGGAGATATTACAGACTCTGATACTATTGAACAATTACAATACATCATTGGTGAACGTCAGTTGCATGGTATGGTTGTAAATGCCGGTGGTCCGCCTGCTAAAATGGTATTGGAAACAACATTGGAAGATTGGGATGATGCTTACAGAAAAATCTTACGGTGGAAAGTTGCCATCACACAAGCTTTTGTACCAAAGATGATAAAAGCAGGTTACGGGCGCATCTTATACATTGAAAGCTCAAGCGTAAAACAACCCATTGAGAATTTAGTGTTGAGTAATTCATTGCGACTTGCAGTTGTGGGCATGGTGAAAACATTGAGCCAGGAAATTGCACGCAGCGGTGTTACACTGAATGTGATGGGGCCGGGCAGTCATAACACACCTGCTATTGACCGATTGTATATAAAGAAAGCGGAACAAACAGGTTTGGCTTTTGATGAAGTAAAGAAAAATGCTATCAACCTAATTCCTGTTGGCGCTTTGGGTGAAGCAGATGATTTTGCAAGTTTGGCTTTGTGGTTGTTGAGCCCGCTCAGCAAATATATAACAGGGCAAACAATAACTGTTGACGGAGGTATGATAAAAGGAACATTATAAAACCCCCTCCGCCCCCTCAAGGGGGAACTTGCTTTTGCACAGCCCGTGCTTTTCAAAGTGTGTGATTAATTCAGGCTGGTTGAATAATGACAAATAAAGCATTTATGATTCCTGCAGCGATTGTATTTGGATTGGATTACAGCGGAACGTTTACTATGATTCAGTTATACATCATTAACCTGTTTGGTGGCGCTGCTTATGGAACTATACTTGGTATCCTTTCATTTGTGGATACACTTTGTGCTTCCATTGGTGTTGCAGTGCCCGGCGGCATGCGTAAAGCAGGCGGCAGCTATGAAAAAGCATTTTTATTAATGATTGGGTTAACTGTTGTTTCTTTGCTCGCAACTTATTACATCAATAAACGGGCTGCCAAAACCATCACTCTGACATGATAAAGAAAAACATTAATGCCTCTGTTATTTTTCATACCATCAAGCTTTCGGAGACATGGAAGAAAAACGGTGATGTATTAACCAAACAATTTGGCATCACCACACAGCAATGGTTTATTTTATTATTACTTGCCAATGACCCCAACATTATTTACCTGCAGCAACACCCGCAATCAAAACCATTAATGGCCAAAGAACTGGCCGATGCACTGAATGTGAGCCGTGCCAACATCACCAACCTGTTGAATGTGCTTATTGAAAAAGATTTAATTACACAAACTGAAGATGGAATTGACAGAAGAAGAAAACGTTTAAAGCTTACAAGGAAAAGAGAGAAGGTGGTGATGGAACCGGAAGACATCAGGCATAAAAAAAATGCAAAGATCCTTTCTAAGTTTACAAAGCAGGATAAAGAACAGTTTATCTGGTTTGCTGATACCTGTTTGGAAATGATGAAGAAATAAAATACCGGGCAGTAAAAACTGCCCGGTATTTCAATCACTAATCTTTACTTCTTAACACTGATTTACTCAAAATGTTGGCGCTAATTGTTTCACCTAAACTTTTTTCTTTATCACAAAAGGCCTTGTAATGGATTCCGCCAAAAACACGGCTGTCGGTTATTTCCTTGTTTTTGTTTTAAATAAATAATCGCTTGTTTTTTTAGCCTGGAAAGCAGCAATTTCAGTAACAGGCTCTTTGTGCTTACAGGATTCCTGATTACTTGCAAGCGTTTTGAAGTCTTCAGGTTGAATAGCATTCATTGATGTTCACTCCAATACCGGCCTCAACCATCTTGTTGCTTCTTCCAAACTCATTCCTTTCCGCTCTGCATAATCTTTCAACTGGTCCTTTTCAATTTTGCCCACGCCAAAGTATTTACTTTCAGGATGAGCAATATACCAGCCACAAACCGAAGATGCAGGATACATGGCTAAACTTTCGGTAAGATGAATACCTGTTGCTTCTTCCCCACCCAGCAAATCAAACAGCTTGTATTTTTCTGTATGATCAGGACAGGCAGGATAGCCGGGCGCCGGACGAATGCCCGTGTATTGTTCTTTAATTAATTCTTCATTGCTCAGTTGCTCATCTTTTGCATATCCCCAGAATTCTTTTCTTGTGCGTTCATGCAATACTTCAGCAAATGCTTCTGCCAATCTATCTGCTAAAGCCTGCAGCATAATTTTATTGTAATCATCATGTGCTGCTTCAAAACGTTTAATATGTTCTTCAATGCCTTTGATGGTAACACTGAATGCGCCAAGATAATCTTGCACATTTACTTCAGCAGGTGCAATAAAGTCAGCTAATGAAACATTCGGTTGTCCTGCAGCTTTCTTTATCTGTTGACGTAAAAATTCGAGGCGTACCAGTCCTCCCCCTTGGGGGGAGTTAGAGGGGGCTTTTACTTCAATTGTATCTTTCCCATCACTATTCGCCCCCCAAAACCCAATCGTTCCTTTTGCTGTAAGCCATTGCTCTGCAACAATTTTATCTGACAATGTATTGGCATCGTTGTACAATTTTGTTGCTTCTGCACCTACAACTGCATCACTTAAAATAGCCGGAAATTTTCCATGCAGCTCCCAGGCGATGAAGAATGGCTGCCAGTCAATATACTTTCTGATTTCAGCTAAGTCGTAGTTGTCAAATTGTTTTGTGCCGGTAAAGGTTGGAACGGTGGGCTGATAATTACTCCAGTTAATCTTTGTTTTGTTTTCCTGTGCTTTGGCAAAAGGCAACAACTCCTTCACCACTCTTTTATTTTCAAAATCTTCTTTGAGTTGCTGGTACTCTGTTTTAACTGCACCAAGAAAATCTTCTTTCTGTTCTTTGTTTAATAAACTTCCTGCAACCGTCACACTCCGGCTTGCATCCAGCACATGTACCACACCATGATCATACTGCGGTGCAATTTTTACAGCCGTGTGCATACGGCTTGTAGTGGCGCCACCAATCAACAACGGTTGCTTCATATTGCGGCGTTTCATTTCATGTGCCACATGCACCATTTCATCAAGCGAAGGAGTAATTAAACCTGAAAGCCCGATAATATCAGCGCCAAACTTTTCAGCTTCATCTAAAATCTTATCAGTAGCAACCATCACACCCAGGTCTTTTATTTCATAACCATTGCATCCCAATACAACACCCACAATGTTTTTACCAATATCATGCACATCACCTTTTACGGTGGCCAGTAAAATTTTTGCTGCGCCTGCGCTTTCTTCATTTATCGTACCTGCAGCAATATGTGCATTCTTGCGGTCTTCTTTTTCCTGTTCAATATAAGGCGTGAGCACGGCCACACTTTTTTTCATAACCCTTGCACTCTTTACCACCTGCGGCAAAAACATTTTACCGCTGCCAAACAAATCGCCCACCACATTCATACCATCCATAAGCGGACCTTCAATTACATCCAATGGTCTTGGATATTTTAAACGTGCTTCTTCTGTATCTGCATCAATGTAATCAGTAATGCCGTTTACCAATGAATGTTTCAAACGTTCTTCAACAGAAGCAGCTCTCCATTTTTCATCTTTTACTTCCACTTTGCCTTTTGCTTTTACAGTTTCAGCAAAAGCGATGAGTTTTTCTGTTGCTTCGTTGTTGTCGTTGTTGCGGTTGAGAATTACATCTTCACACAGTTGACGAAGCTCCGGTTCAATTTCATCATACACCACCAACTGTCCTGCATTTACAATACCCATATCCATACCTGCACGTATGGCATGATACAGGAACACACTGTGCATGGCTTCACGCACATGCTCATTACCACGAAACGAAAAAGACAAATTACTTACACCACCACTTATTTTTACCAGCGGCATCAACTTTTTTATTTCAGCAGTAGCTTCAATAAAATCAACACCATAATTGTTATGCTCTTCTAATCCTGTTGCTACTGCAAATATGTTGGGGTCGAAAATAATATCCTGCGGTGCAAAGCCTACTTTCTCTGTTAAGATTTTATAAGCACGGTGACAGATTTCAACTTTGCGTTGTTTGGTATCTGCCTGCCCCGCTTCATCAAAGGCCATTACTACAACTGCAGCGCCAAACATTTTACAGATCTCTGCCTGCTCAATAAACTTTGCTTCTCCTTCTTTCATGGAGATGGAATTGACAATGCACTTGCCCTGTACACATTTCAATCCTGCAACAATGATTTCAAATTTGGAAGAATCAATCATCACCGGAATTTTTGCAATGTCCGGTTCGCTTTGCAGCAGGTTGATGAATGTTTTCATCGCTTCCACACCATCCAGCAAGGCGTCATCCATATTTACATCAATAATTTGTGCACCGCTTTCCACCTGCTGGCGTGCCACACTCAACGCCTCTTCATATTTGTTTTCTTTGATGAGGCGTGCAAATTTTTTACTGCCTGTTACATTGGTACGTTCACCAACGTTCACAAAATTGGTTTCAGGACGAACGATTAATGGCTCCAGTCCGCTGAATCTTGAATATGGTTTTATTACGCTCATTTTTTATTTTGTTTGTCATCTGCACCGCCCTGCAGCAACTGCAGTGGCGACGCTCCATTCAACAATTTATTTCTATTGGGCAATTACACAGTCCCTCTCACAATCTTCAGTAATTGTTTCTCAGGAAAATACATTTTATACTTGCTTGCAAAAATTTGCTTATTGTCTTTACCCAATGTGTACCGTATGGTACTTTCTTTTTTATGCTTGCATAAAATAATACCGATGGTTTTATTTTCTTCCGGCGCTTTTACTTCTTCATCATAATAGTTTACATACATCTGCATTTGCCCAAGGTCTTTATGCTGCAATGTGCCTATTTTTAAATCAATAATTACAAAACAACGGAGTATGCGGTGGTACAGTACCAAATCAATTCTGTAGTCATCGCCATCCAACCGTATTCGTTTTTGGCGCTCAACAAATAAAAATCCTTTACCGAGCTCTAATAAAAAATGTTCCAGCTTGCTGATGATGGCCGCTTCCAAATCGCTTTCAGAATAGGTATCCTTTTGCGGCAAATCTAAAAACTCAAGAATGTAAGGATCTTTTACAGCATCAGATGCCCTGGAAACAACATGCCCTTTTTTACTGAGCTCTTTTACTTTCTTTTTATTGCGGCTTAATATGAGGCGTTCGTATAGAGCACTGTCGTATTGTCTTTGTAATTCTCTTTTCCCCCAGTTTTCATTTACAGCTTCTATTTCGTAAAACTTCCTTTCATTTTCATCTTCAATTCGCAGAAGTATTACATAATTTGTCCAGGTAAGTTTAAAAGGAGACAACTCCAATTTCCGAGCCACTGGCTCGGATTTTTGACCTGTTCCCAATTTCCGAGCCACTGGCTCGGATTTTTTGAGCTTTGCAGATTTCCGAGACAGTGTCTCGGATTTTTGGTTTTGTAAAAC
This sequence comes from Chitinophagaceae bacterium, assembly GCA_019747705.1. GTDB lineage: Bacteria > Bacteroidota > Bacteroidia > Chitinophagales > Chitinophagaceae > Lacibacter. Next base: position 33,192 of record JAIEQM010000065.1, read on the forward strand.
ATGCTTATTGTATTCATCTTTATACACCAAATAAAACTTGCGCATGTTTTCAAGATTATCAACTGAAAAACCCGGGCCTAATGCACTTGATAATTTCTCTGATAAATTTTTGAGTGTTTCTTTTGCATAGCCTGCACGGCTGCTGCCCTGTTGTTCATACTCTACAATCATACGCCCAATATGATAATTGGTTTCAACCAATGTAATATTGGCAACCTGGTACAGTTCACGCCGGGACTGTTGTACCAGTTGCTGAATGTTTTTAAACAGTTGTATGGTTGTTAATTTCTTCAGACAGTTTTATTTTTTTGAATTTCCGAGGCAGTGCCCCGGAAATGTTTTTATACAAGTTCTGTTTCCACTACAGGCAACTCCCTCGGCTTCAAATTTTTTACATGTTCTGCAATATGTTTAATATGATCAGGTGTGGTACCACAGCATCCGCCAACAATATTTACCCAACCTTCCTGCGCCCATTCTTCTAAGTAATGACCGGTATCTTCAGGACGTTCATCATACTCACCCATAGCATTGGGTAAACCGGCATTGGGATAAGCGCTCACATAACAACTTGCTATTTGTGAAAGCTCTTCAATATGCGGACGCATTTCATGTGCACCCAGTGCACAATTCAATCCAACACTTAAAGGATTGGCGTGCATTACTGAAATATAAAATGCTTCCAGTGTTTGTCCGCTTAAAGTGCGGCCACTTGCATCTGTAATAGTTCCGCTTATTGATATGGGCAACTCCGGCTTGCCGGTGTCTTTAAAATATTTTTTGATGGCATAAATAGCTGCTTTGCAATTGAGCGTATCAAAGATGGTTTCAATCAACAGCAAATCAACGCCGCCTTCTACCAGGCCTCTCACCTGTTCATAATAGGCATTCGCCACTTCATCAAACGAAACGGCACGGAAACCGGGATTGTTTACATCAGGGGAAAGAGATAATGTTTTGCTCATGGGGCCGATGGCGCCTGCAACATATTTGCCTCCCGACGCTGAAGCGTCGGGCAAGTCAGAAGCGTCGGGCAAGTCAGAAGCGTCGGGCAAGTCAGAAGCGTCGGGCAAGTCAGAAGCGTCGGGCAAGTCATTAAGAAATTCTGCAACTGCTTCTCTTGCACATTTGGCGGCTGCTACGTTTAATTCATATGCCAGGCTTTCCATTTCATAATCTGCTAATGATATGGCCTGACTGTTGAAGGTATTGGTTTCAATAATATCAGCACCTGCTTCCAAATATTGTTTGTGAATGCCTTTGATGATATGTGGCTGCGTAATGCAGAGCAAATCATTATTGCCTTTTACATCAATATGCCAGTTTTTAAAACGCTCACCACGGTAATCCGCTTCCTGCAGTTTGTGGCGCTGAATCATGGTACCCATGGCGCCATCAATGATGAGGATGCGTTTTTGAAGTTCTTGTTTGATATTGCTCATATAAATTCATTTGTACCACAAAGGCGCAAAAACACAAAGTGGTGTGTTACACATTGGCGAATAGAATTACTGAACGTACAAGCGAGCGTGGCAACAGAAGTTTAATAGCAGCACAAAAGCTGGTTACCAAAACATCTTCCTTGAACTATAAACGATTGAAAAACCGGTGAGGGAGTTTGTAACGTTTATTAGTTCCGTTGGCCGAACAATAAACAAATCCGCCAAATGCAGTGCAAATGTAAATGAAAAAGCCGCACCGGCAAAGGGTGCGGCCATTTATAATAAGCAACGGGGGTATTAGTTTTTTGTAAACTGCAACTGATCGTCCTGGGCAGGTTTATCATCCTTGAGTTTTAAACTGGTATTTGTTTTTCAGTAACCAGCCAGTTGTTATTGAGTTGGGAAAGATTGCATCACTGAAGCTGATGCGGTTACTATTCTCATTACAGGTACCTGTAATCATAGTAGCGCCCTGGTGTGCCATAAAGATGCCGCCGGAGCCAAACATGAAAACATAGGTGCCAAAATTGGAAGTTTCATCTTTTGAATCCCAATACAATGAAATGCGCCAGGTTCCCTGCTTTATATCAACAGTACCGGCGGGCAATGTCATTAAGTTAAGCGTCACCTCGACCGCAGGGAGAGGTCTCATAAATTTCTTGCTGTACAAATTTTATGAGATGTCTTCCCGTAAAAACGGGACAAGCTGTTCCCTGACATGACGAAACGCTTAATGACATTGACCGGCGGGGCTATCCGTTTTTTTAGAAGAGCAACTGATAAAAGTTGCAATTATTAATAAATACAGCGCTTGTTTCATAAATTTTTATTCAGGTATAGGCGTTTAGTTATCCCTTTTTGTAATCAACCTTATAGGTTTGTTTTCTGCCATTTTCTTTACCAATAAGTCAAACATTGTGTTCATTGCATTTCTCCTGTTGTAGCGATAATGATACTCGTCAAGATACCCTTGCAGGTGTTCTTTGCTGCAATGATGGTGAATACCCCTTAACCATCCTTTTAAATTCATGATATGAATATGCATATCTGGAAAATTTTTGCCTTCATTTGAAGGAACTTGCTTTAAATGACGGTACTCCTTTTTTAAAGGCAAATACCCTCTCCGTTCATCTGTGATTACGATTGCTTCTGTTTGAATATAGCTATTAAAGAAAGGTTTGAAATCTTCTGCCGCTGCATTTTCAATTACCTGAGCATAAGATCTTCCAACACCGTCTGCCACTTTCTCCAATGCTACGACAACTAATCTTTTTTCTCCTTTACTGCTGCCCCGCTTTTGTTCTTCAGGTTGTCCAATATAAAATTCATCAACATGCACCTCGCCGGATAAAGGGTTTTGTTTACTGCTTTGCATTGCTTGTTGAATTTTCCACTTAAATGACCAACAGGTTTTCTGGCGCAACTCAAATTCCCTGCTTAATTCCAGTGTTGATATGCCTTTCTTTTTCGTCACAATTTTAAAAACAATATTCATTGCAGTAAGCAAAGAGAATTTAACCTTGTCAAACATGGTTCCAGCCGTAGGGCTCTCATCTTTCTTGCATTTGAGGCAACGCCTGTGATAAGGCTTGCTTCCTTTTATATATTTGACACTACCGCAGTTTTTACAACTGTAACCCTGCTCCCATTTAATATCAGCTATTTACTTTCTGCAATCCTCATCTGTCTTGAAATACTGGTTAAACTTTATTGAATTCATACCAGTAAATTTATCCCGTTTTTCCATAGGTAAATGTATGGAAAATTGGGATAGCTAAACGCCTATACCTGTAAATCTATTTATCTGCTATTTGCTTGTATTGTTCTGCCGAAAGTAAATTATTCAGTTCGTCAGGAATTGAAACTCTAATCTTTATCATCCAGCCTTCAGAATACGATGCCGTATTAACTAAAGCAGCATTGTCTTTTAATGATGTATTTACTTCAATTACTTCGCCGCCTACCGGCATAAATAAATCCGATGTAGTTTTTACAGCTTCAACAGAACCAAACACTTCATCTTTATTAAATTATTTACCTACTGATGGGTGGTCCACATAAACAATTTCTCCTAATTCGCTTTGAACAAATTCGGTAATTCCAACAGTACCGGTATCACCTTCTACCAATAACCAGGTATGTTCTTTTGAATATTTGTAATCAGTTGGAAATTGCATAATATTTTATTTTTAAGATTAAAACCCTTTTCTCAGCATATCAGCATATTCATTCGGTAGTAGACTATTTTCAACAGCGGTCGCTGCTTTTTCTATATCATATTCAAACCGGACAAATTCTACCTGTACTGCATTTTTATTATTTATGCTGCTATCTGAATTAATTGAAAGAATTGCATAGCAACCTTTTGGATTATTATCTTTTGGTTTACCTACTGAACCAATATTGATTGCATGACGATAGTGTGTATTTTCTGTTTGCTCTGTTGGTAATATCCTGTGGTAAGGTTTATGTGTATGACCGAAGCACATGATGTCTGCATCTGCCTGCTCCATAATTCTCATTAAACTTTTTCCATCTCTGTCTTCAAATAAATACTCATTAATTTTTCTTGGACTGCCATGTACTAATAATAAGTTCAGCTTATCATTGTTTAACTGAAACTCTACTTTGATATGTGCAGGAAGTGTACGCAGGTATTTTCTTTCATCTGGTTTCACAATGGAGTTGGTATAGGATATGGAAATTTTGCCCATGTCCTTTTCCGGTTCTGTTTTGTAAGCACATCCGCATTCATCACTCATTAAACCAATGCCCTGGTCGTAGTTACCTGCAATAGTCGGGATGCCTCTTTTTCTTATTTCATAAATTACTTCATTAGGCCAAATGTTATACCCTACTAAATCACCAAGGCAATAGATGGCATCTGGCTTTTGTTCTTCTATACTTTTTAAACATGCTTCCAATGCAGGTAGATTGGCATGTATGTCGGAAAATAATGCGATTCTCATTGTGAACTATTTAAGCGATTTGTGATTTTGTATAATATTTATTACGAAGCCAGAAGGCAACATTTACCAATGCAATCAGCGCCGGTACTTCTACCAATGGCCCAATAACACCGGCAAAAGCCTGGCCACTGTTGATGCCAAATACACCAATAGCAACTGCAATGGCTAATTCAAAGTTGTTACCCGCTGCGGTGAAAGCGATGGATGCGTTAGTGGAATAATCGGCTCCCAATTTTTTGCCGATAAAAAAGCTGACTAAGAACATGATGGCAAAGTAGATTACCAATGGGATAGCAATTCTTATTACATCAAATGGAATCTGAACAATCAATTCACCTTTCAAACTAAACATTACAACAATTGTAAACAGTAATGCTATTAATGTAACGGGAGAAATAACAGGGATGAATTTTGTTTGATACCATTCTTCGCCTTTCATCTTTAATAGAATGACTCTTGTTAAGAACCCTGCTAAAAAAGGGATGCCTAAATAGATTGCTACGCTTTTTGCTATTTGTCCGATGGTAATATCCACTATTGAACCTGTGATACCAAACAATGGTGGCAGCAACGTAACAAATACATAAGCGTAAACACTATATAAGAGAACCTGAAAGATGCTGTTCAATGCTACCAACCCGGCTGCATATTCACGGCTGCCTTCAGCCAGCTCATTCCAAACAATCACCATTGCAATACAACGGGCAAGACCAATAAGAATTAATCCTACCATGTATTCAGGATAACCATGCAGAAACACAATAGCAAGTATGAACATGAGAATAGGACCTATTACCCAATTGAGCAACAGGGATACCCCAAGAACTTTTGTGTTTTTGAAAACTTCTTTCAGTTTATCATACTTTACTTTAGCAAAGGGTGGGTACATCATCAGGATTAATCCGATAGCCAGAGGAATATTAGTTGTACCGGTAGAAAATGAATTGATAAACTTTGATGATGAAGGGAAAAAATAGCCAATTGCCACACCTACCGCCATTGCTAAGAAAATCCATAGTGTCAGATAACGGTCTAAAAAAACAAGCTTCTTTCTTTCTAATGCAGGAGCACAATTATTTGCAGTCATGTTTTTGTTTTAGGAATTTAACAACAGCCTCCACTATGGGTACATTTGCTTTCATTTGCCGTAACCGATTCACTCAATTGTCTTTTTTGTTTTACAGATGGAATACCGCAGGCATCACCAGCCAAACAAGCTGTATGTTTAGGTACAAGCTGAAAATCTTTCCCATTAATATGCAAACCGTATTTACTGATTGTTTCTGATTGATACTCTACTTCAATTTCCAAATCACCTATGCCCAATTTATCTTCAGATAGTGCAATGATTTTAATTAGCTTTTGTGGTTTTAAACGATGCTCATAATCGTTGGCATCGAAAAGCTGAAAATTCACAACCTTTTCAAGACGTTCTGTACCTCCGCAATCAATAAAGTGTCTTGTAACAATTCCAATTTCTGTAACGTGAAAATTTTCGGGAACATAAGCACCGGATGGCAATCTAAAATTTACAGCCTCTGCTGTTGCAAGGTGTCTTTTGATTTCTGATAATTTCATTTTGTGTTTTATTTATTTTACTTATAGGTTGTTTCTACATGATTTTATAATAACTCAATCGTAATATACCGATGATTTAAGGCAAAAAAAATCAGGAACATTCTGCTTTGGCCTGGTAAGTAACAAAGAAGCCTTCAAATTCTCTCTTTACCTGCTGCCATACTTTTTCATCGATACAATAGCTTACACTTGTGCCTTCCACACATCCTTTTATTATGCCGATGTTTTTTAACTCCTTTAAATGCTGTGAAATTGTGGCCTGAGCCAGTCCTAATTCTTCTACGATCTCGCCACAAATGCAATGCTCGGCTTTTACCAAATGCTGAATGATGGCAATCCGGGCAGGATGTGCCAGTGCTTTAAGCACTGTTGCCAGTTTATTCTGCTTTGCAGTAAATATTTCTGTTTTTGTTATCCCCATTCCATCGCAATATTACGATATTAATAATTGCCGCCAAATTATTTTTCTGTGAGGCTATAATTTGAACATGCTTGTTATTACCAGGCTTTCTTCCTGCTTTAGTTCTTTGCGCTTTTTATCGGCCCATTTCATCACTTCATCTACCTGTGGGTCGTTTGAGTAACTGTATAAAGGGCTTTTAGTTTCAAGAACTTCTGAAAGGTGTTTGTGTCCTTTTTCATTCTGAACAACGTAGGTGATATATGTTTTCATAACCTAATTTTTAATTCAGCGTAAAGTAACGATGAATATAAATAATGGGATTTGATTTTTTTCAGTTTGAAAACCAATAATTGTCATCGTGGCTTGGTGTCAGGATTGGTAGGTCTTACAAATGTGTTGGAATTTGAGTGGAGCTGTACCGGCAAAGTCATGTGTGTTAGTATATGTGTAGGATGTTCAATAGGGTGACGTACAACATTACAATTGGTAGTGTTCAAGGCCCCCTGCACAATCCATTTGTAAACAGAGTCTTTCTGTGCTTTGGTTAATGGTGCTGCAGGAGGCGGGGGCATAATTTTATCAGCCCTTGTTTCATTCATTACCTTCCATGCATTACTGTTATTGGGTTCATTAGCCCGTATAGATTTCATGATTTCAGTATAGTTATCAAACCGTAAATTTTTTGCCCTTGTAACTGAATTATGGCAACCGGGTTTGGCACAATTACTTACAAAAATGGGCAGCACGTTGGTTTCAAAACAAATAACAGATGCGCCTGCAGGCGGTGGTGTAATACCGGGTGGCGGTGTACCGCCGGGTATAAGTGTATCATGCCTGCAGGCATGCATCAGCATCATACATACAACAATAGCCGCAATGAGTTTTCGCATATCAGTTTACTTTATAGCAACGGATCAAAACAACATCGGTTAAATAACCGGTACAAATTCCTTTTAATGTTACCTTTTCTCCTTTGCTTACGGTAATATTTTTTTGTTCCAGTGTGCAGTTAACACCAAACATGGCATCTTCCGTTTTCAGCAGCACCACTTTCAATCCTTCTTCATTTTGTATTACTTCCGTTACTTCACCATTTACCTGCAGCACTTTTTCCAGGTATAATTTGTTGGCCGATGCTTCATCTTTGGTATAGGCGTTGAACAGTGTTGCTGCTTCAATTTTAATGGCATCAGCGTCTGCTACTTCGGTTTTGGGTTTGTTCCATTCAAAAAACCACACATATACAGCCGTGGCTATACCAATAAGAATCAAGATAAGGATGATGGGTTTAAGAGTTTTCATTTGTTGAACCTGCTGCCTGTAATTTTTAAAACAGTTTTATGCCGTTACCGTGCTGTTTTTACCGGTAAACATCACGGTAACAATGTAACCAATTCAAATTAATTACTTCATTGCCTTTATGACAGCAGCATCAACTGAACGGGCATAAACAATGACTGAACGGGAAAATGGCTGTCTGAAATTTTTTGTGCTGAAGAGTATTCTTTGCTACTTTATACCAATATAATTCCCAACCGGCTGCCGGTTCTGGATGCTCCGGGCCAGTGTCATTTCATCAGCATACTCCAGTTCGCCGCCAAAGGCAATGCCACGGGCAATGGTGGTGATTTTGATAGTTACATCTTTTAGCTGCTTACTGATATAAAACAAAGTAGTATCTCCCTGTATGTTGGGGTTGAGTGCAAAGATGAGTTCTTCCACTTCGTCTTTTTGAATGCGGTTGATGAGGGGCTGAATATTCAGCTGATCCGGCCCCACACCATCTAATGGCGAAATAATACCGCCCAGCACATGATACCTGCCGCTGAACTGCTGTGTACTTTCAACAGCTATCACATCACGGATGCTTTCCACCACACAAATGATTTGCTTTTTGCGGGAAGGATTGCTGCAGATATTACAGGTATCTGCATCGGCCACATTAAAACATTCTTTGCAAAATTTGATTTCATTGCGCATGTGTGCCACTGCTTCTGTAAACTGCTGCACTTCTTCTTTGCTTTGTTTTAATAAATGCAATACCAGCCGCAGGGCCGTTTTTTTACCAATGCCGGGTAATTTGGCAAACTCGTTTACGCTTTGTTCCAGTAAAGAAGAGGAGAAAGACATGGAGCGAAAGTACGAAGCAGCTAATTAACAAAAGCTAATTTATTCGTGATTGAATCATAATTTTAAACTGCCGAATTAAAGAGGTTACAACGTAAGTGATGCTTACAACATGTATCAAGGATATTTCTTTGATGCAGAGTAGAATAAATCATTTTCACATGAGAAATACATTATTTGTTTCTATTTTCGTTTTTCTTCTATCAAGCTTTAAAGGCATATTGCAAAATTCTGATTGCAGCACATTAATTGCCCTGTTTCCATCTTCAAAAAGTACAATGAAAAACGGCGCAGCAGATGCCCGTTTTCCTGTGGTGTTAACCCTGCCTGATAGTACACTTGTGTGGCTGGGTGGCTTGTTCGACAGAAACAGTTTTGTACCAACCCTCAATTTAATAACAGAGTATCCCATATTCAGGCTTAACATTAATGAAACTGTTTCAGTAAGAATAAGGGTTTGTGATATGAAACAAAAGCAGGTACAGCAATGGAATCAGGCGGTGTTTTTTGATACTACAATTGTGTTTACAAAAAGCAAAACAGATAAAACTGTTTTTCTTATTCAGCCCCGAAATTCAAAAAAAATAAAATTTGAAAATTATACAAAAGAATCAAAAAAAAATATGATGTGGCTTTATAAAATGGAGCCTAATGGAATATGGAACCCTGATTCATCCAAAACAACTGTTCCGTTAAAATATGTGCCAAAAGTACTTTGGAAGGATAAAAGGTTTGTTACCAATTAAGAAGTTTTCATTTCCCAATATCAATCACCTGCTCATTATCCCAATTGGGTTTAATTAAAATTTTTACGTCCAGGTTTTGCACCAGTTCCGGTTGTTTGCGTGGTTTACTGAAAAAGTTACCGGCATCCCACACACCATTTTTATTATCATCATACAATATTCTTACCTGGTACTCCCCGGGTTTGTATAATTTACGGTACCATTCAGCAGCCGCAAGCGGATAACTGCTTTCCAATTTGTCATTGGCATATAAAAGCAGTACCGGGTTTTTCTTAAGATCAATATTTTTAAACCGTAACCGTATGGAGCCATATTCTTTTTCAGCCTTTACACGAAAGCTGATGGTATCTTCTTTGTTTGGTTTTAAACCGCCGGTATCAGAAGCATATTCTTTTTGAAAGATCAAACGGTAATTGCCGCCTTCTTTCCATTTGGTAAACAGGATGAGTTTTTTATTGGCCGTATCGTTAATGATTTTTACATCAGTAACTGCAGTGGCGCTGTCTTTAAAAAGTTTGATTTGTGTGGTGTCCGCCTGCTTCAATGGTTTTTGATACGTAAACTCCAGGCTGTCCAACAAATCCTGTGCACCTGCTTCCAGGTTGGAAGTATAAGTAAGACGTTTAACCGTGTTAGGTTTTCCCGAAGGTGCTGAAGAAGCAGGCTTCCGCTCTTTTTCTTTTTCCGCAGCAAATGCATATAGCTGAACCGATTTTGTAAAGGCATTGATCTGCACAGCGCTGTCTAAAAACGCAAATGCTTCGGCAGGCTGGCTGTATTTTTTATCTCCGTCAGCATCCTGCAAACCATATAAATAAAAAGTACCTGTGGGCAAGTTGGTAAAATGAAAATATCCTTTGTTATCCACTCTCGCCACATAGATGGGTTTTTCTTTCGCTACTGTTGAATCTTCCTGCTTGCGGTAAAGCAATGCAAAAAAAGTGCTGTCCGTTTTTCCGTTTTCTGCATTAATGATTCTTCCTTTGAGTTCATTACTGTCAATAACAGTCCCGGTTGAAAAAACATACCGGAAGCTTTTAAGCACATTGCCTTCATTTAAATCAACAATGGAGTTCCCGAAATCAATGGTATAAGTAGTGTTGGGCAATAAAGAATCTTTTAAACGGACTGTTACAGTACGGAGTTTGGCTTCCGTTATGGGTTGCTTTACAGGATAAGGTGAGATGAGGATTTTTTCATTGGCATTTTTTAACTCCACAAATTCATTAAAATTGATATTGATTCTTTGAGTGGTTACACCCAATGCCGAATCTTTGGGCGAAGTGCTTACGGCAACAGGCGGTAAACTATCCCTGGGCCCGCCGGCAGGAGGAACAATATTGGCACAGCCGGAACTGCTCAGCAGGTTCACCACAATAACTGCACTGATAAATCCGTATGGAATGATTTTACTGAAACGCATGAGGCTGCAAACTTAAAGTAATTGGGCGAACTGCCTTTTCTGAAATAAGGTATTAACAGGATTTTGATTGCAAAGAGGCGACACCTTTCTCTAAAAGGTGTTGTCTCTGTTACATTTGCTTTTATTCCGTTTCTTCTTCCAGCTCGTGTAATAAAACCGCCATATTGTTGCTCTTTACAAAATTGCACCAGTGGCAATCTTCTTTACCGCAGCCAATATAAAATTCACGGTTTTGAATTTTATTCCACACGGCAGTAATTTGTTGTGATACCGTTTCAATATCAGCCGGTGTAATCACAATTTTTTCTTTGCGGTAGTTTTTCTTTTTATCCGGCTCTATAAAATCAAACTCAGTGCTCACTACTTTCCAGTCTTTCTGTTCATAATTGTCAACCAGAATTTTATAGAACACAGCCTGGCGCCAGTAATCACCACCATTGGGTTCTTTATCATTGGGCCCTTTGAGTTTGTCTTTTGCTTTATCAATATCACCGGTTTTATAATCCACCACGTTTACTGCTTTGCCATCAAACTCCAGCTTATCTAATTTTCCTTTGATGGGCACGCCTTTTACCAGCACATTGCGGATGTTGCGTTCAATAGCCACAATTTTATTAAAGGAGTTGATGTAATGATCGTAATAATTATTGAGCACATCCAAACCATACTCCATGCGGCGGTTGAACTGTTCTTTGGTAAAACTTTCACGATGACGGTGCATGTACCATTCAAAGTCGTTGATGAATACTTCTTTGGAAGGAAATGATTCTTTGCCACTATCCTGCCCGTCCGTACCGGCACGGGCGGACATTTTTCTGAAGAGTTGTTCCAATGCATAATGCACGGCGCTTCCAAATTCTGTTGCTTCGTTTTTGGGTGATGGTATGCGGATGAGGTTTTTAAAATAAAATCCCAGCGGACAATTGAGATAATTGTTGAGCGCTGTTACGTTCATGGTAAATTTATCCAGCAATGCTGCAATAAATTCTTCTTCTATCTTTTCAATTTCCGGTGCAGCAGCTTCTCCAAACTGAAGTGCTGTAAATTCGCTGATGGCTTCTGTACTCACCACCATCGTTTCTGTTTTCAGTTCATGCTCATCCTGAATTTCTGCAATAAACATGGAAGGCTCCAGTTCTTTTCCATCGTTTTTAAAACGGCTGAATGAAATATAAAGGTGCTGTTCGGCACGTGTGAGTGCTACATAAAAAAGTCTTCTTAACTCTTCATCGGCCCCAGCCCCCTCTAATGAGCTTCGCTCGTAACCTTCGCTTTGCTTGGTTATCCCCAAGGAGGAGACTTGCCTGCTCACAGCCCCATCTTGCTCAGTTATTTTTATTGTTGATTTGCTTTCAAACATTGTATCAGGCAACTTATATCCGCCGCCTGGTTTTCGTTTCTTTTCCCAAAAGCCGGCATTGCATCCTGCAAAAAACACATGTTCAAATTCCAAACCTTTGGAGCCATGTGCGGTTAAAAGATTGATGCCTTTATCACTGCCGCTCACCTGTACCAATGGCAGGGGAATATCTTCTTTCTCCATCAGTTCAATAATGGCTACTAACTGCTGCAGCTTTAACGAAGGGTTGCGGCGTGTTTCTTCTTTTACAAAATCAAAGAGTGCCGTTAACACCTGCAGTTGCCAGTGTTTCTCTGTGCTTTGCATGATGTGTGACAGTAATCCTGTTTTTTGGATGATGTTTTCAAACAGGTGCTGCAGTGTTACATTGGGCACATCAGCAATTAATTGCTCAGTAATGGCTGATGCTCTTTTTAATCCTTCATGAACAGTTACTGAAAACAAATCTTTTTGCGGCGCTGTACTTTTTTCGTGCAGCAAACGGCGTAACGAAGTTTTGCCATCTGTAAATTTTGTTTCAGAAACCTGTACGGTGAGTTTTGCAATTTCTATGGGTGGAATATGAAACCAGTCCAAATGCAATAATTCAAACAGCATTTCATCGCCACCATAAGGCACATCATGCTCGGCTGCCAGGTATTTGAGCAGCAGAATTATTTTTTGTGCCAGTGGAAGTTCAAACACATTTAAACTCCGTTTGCTGTAAACAGGAATGTTGAGTTGCTTGAAGTATTGCGACAGTTCTTCACCATATTTATTTTCCTTGTAAATGATGGCGATTTTTCCGGGCGGCACACCCTGTGCCAGCAATTGCTGTGCTTTGAGTGTAATATCAATCATTTCCAGCCGCTGTGTTTCATACATGCGGATGTGCGGCGGATGTTTAAGTGCTTTTAATGTTTCTTTTGATGCGGTGAGTTCTTTACTCAGTCCGTTAATTTGTTTTACCAGCCGTTCGTTATTACGGTTGATGAGTGTTTTTGAAATATCTAAAATGGGCTGTGTGGAGCGGTAATTATTAGTGAGCACCACAGTTAACAAATCATCTTTGTAATTGGATGCAAACTGCAGCATGTTCTCCACGTTGGCGCCCTGGAAGCGATAGATGCTCTGGTCATCATCGCCCACCACAAATACGTTTGGCTTTTCCCAGTAGTTGATTAAGAGTTCAACAATTTTATTTTGTGTGCCGCTGGTATCCTGGTACTCATCCACCAGTACATACAAAAACTTTTCCTGGTATTGAGCTAAGAGATTTTTATTTTCTTCAAATGCTTTGATGACCCAGTTAATCATGTCATCAAAATCATAACGGTTGCGGCGGCGCATGAGCTGCTGAAATGCATCAAATAAATTCACAGCAGCACGCAGCTTCTCCATTTTTTCTTTTTCATCCTCTATCTTATCTTTCTTTACATCACCTGCGTTGAATTCTTTGTATTTGCGTTTGTAAATAAATTCATCACGCAGCGGAAGGTCAGTAATGTATTCATCAATTTTTTGGTTGATGAATGGCGGTGTCCATCCTTCACGTTTCATATTGCTGAACAAGTGCTGCAGGTTGTTGATTTCAAAATATACATCGCCACGGTAGCGTTTGAGCGGATGATTTTTGGGAAGGTTGTCAATGAGTTCTTTAAAGAGTTCCATGCGTTCCAAATCTGAAACGGGATCCAATGCTGTTTTTTCAAAGAGCGAAAGATTTTCCTGTATTACATCATTGCAAAAGGCATGAAAGGTGCTGATGTTTACTTTGTATGCATCCGGGCCAATAAAAGTGAGCAGACGTTTGCGCATAGCCACCACACCCGCATCGGTATAAGTGAGACAAAGAATGTTTTGCGGCAAAGCATCTGTATCCAGTAAAATTTTTCCGATGCGGCTGGCAAGGATTTGTGTTTTGCCGGTGCCGGGACCTGCGATGACCATTACAGGACCTTCAATGTTATCAACAGCAAGGCGTTGCTGTTCGTTGAGCTTTTGATATTCATCCAGGAATTTTTTCTCCAGTTTTTCTTTGTTTACGCTCATGATTCAAAGTTAGTGTGTTGACAGGATACGTGTTTTACAAAATGATACAGACTTATTGCTTAGAGATTTCTCTCTCCGCCGCAAGAACGTTTTATTTTAAATCCTCCGATGGCTACGATCGAAATGACGGCGTGTTTTTTTGGATTGGCTTACTGAAAAAACCCGCTGTAACTTTTTTACAAACTGCCGAACAATCGGAGTGCCGTCTTTTCGACGAAGGAGAAATCTCATTAGCCTGGAAATGATTGCAAATAAATAGCGTAACTAATTAAACAAAACAACCCTCATGTTCGGGGATTTCTCACTCCGCCGCAAGAGTATAATAATTTGAGTAGTCTTATGGCTTCGTTCGAAATGACGGCATCGTGTTTTGTTGTGATGAACAAAGTAAGGATGCATGCTGCTGTTATCATTTGAAATATCCGAATAATAGTACACTGTCATTTCGACGAAGGAGAAATCTCATAAATTTTATTACGCCTAAAATTTGTATTGATTTTATTGTTGAAGAATCCAAACCTTTGGAAGTTGTGATTGTAGTTATAAGTATTCAACATGCAAACCACCGCTGCCATTTGCAGTGCCGTACACGAGTGCGACGCAAAGGTGATGACATAGAAAACAAAAGCCGGTAACCAATAATAATACATGTCAAAAGTTTATACACTGCAAAGCGTTGAGAAAATTCCTGTGAGCATTGATACGGCATGGGATTTTTTTTCAAATCCGGCCAACCTGCAGGCCATTACGCCCAAAGAAATGGGTTTTGAAATCATCAGCAAGTTTCATGGCGGCAGGATGTACGCCGGGCAAATTATTGAATACAAAGTGCGGCCGCTACCGGGCATTCCCATTTACTGGATGACGGAGATTACGCATGTGGAAGAGAAAAAATATTTTGTGGATGAACAACGGTTTGGGCCTTACAGTCTCTGGCATCATCAGCATCAGTTTAAAGCCATTGATGGCGGCATGGAAATGACGGATATTGTGCATTACAAAATTCCGTTTTGGGTGCTGGGAGATGTGGCCAATAGCCTGTTTGTAAAAAAACAACTGGAAGGCATATTTAACTACCGGGTTGAAGCTGTGGAGCGATTATTTGGAAAATGGAAGGTTTGATTAAACAAAAAGTGTTCGTGTTCATGATTTAGTAACCTTAAACAGCCTCCACTACCCGCTTTGTGGTATTTTTTGGATGACCAGCCCTCGCTATTTTTGATTGTCATCAGGTTTTAGCCGTTGTTAATATTCTCTGTGGGTTAAAAAAATTTGAGAATCTGAAAACTACCCGGGGGCGAAGTAAGTTAACCTTAAAATGAAATACACTTTCGCCCTCTTTTTTTACCCTGGCATGCGGCTGATGTATTTTTCCATCTGTTTTATCTGGTCAACAATTTGAGAAGTGGTGGGCTTTAGTGCTTTTGCTTTTTTAAAGAAGTCTTTGGCAGCACGGAACTCCCGTTTGTTCATCATAATACTGCACATCTGCAAATAGGCAGCAGCCTGGTTTTCTTTATCGGGCAATCCTTTACGTAGTGCCTGGCGTATATAACTCTCTGCCTGTTTAAAATTATTTTTCTGCAATGCCAGCATGCCCATTTGTAAAAGGCTTGCCCCTTCTGCCCCCTGCATGAGTGATGAACCGGAGCCGAGATCAATACCTTTTTTCATATGCTTTTCTGCCCCGTCATAATCCTGTTTCATCATGGCAATATTGCCTTTTAAAGTATAATACACGGAGCGGATGGGTTTGAACAGCAGCGCCGGAAACTGAACCGAGTTGAGGATTTTTTCAGCGCCTTCCATATCGCCGCTTTCCATATACTCCTGTATGAGCCGCAGCGGGCCAAAAAAGAAATGGCTGAAAATACTCACCACTGCAATGAGATATAAAATAAAGGAGGGCCAGAAGCCGGTGAAATAGTTTACGGCAATGGCAGCCACTAAAAAGATAATACCGAGATAAAGCCGGTAACGGATGTATAGATTAAAAAATTTCATGTTCTATCAATTGGGCAGCAAAGGTAGGGCTTGGCAGGAGATTTCAGATTTAGGGTTTACGATTTCTGATTTATACTATTTTTGCCCTCCTTTAACAGCGGCCCTGTAGTTCAATGGATAGAATAGGAGTTTCCTAAACTCTAGATACAAGTTCGATTCTTGTCGGGGCTACCAGGCGAAGCAAGTTGCTTCGCTTTTTTTATTTCCTGCATTTTTCCTCTACTACCTTCTTTTTTGCTCCTGTCTTTTTATCTGTTATATTCATCTGCCCAAAAGCTCAACCCGTTTTGAATAAAGAAATTCTTTCAGCCCAATACTATTCTGTATTTCATGAACCGGCAGAAATAACGCTCCGCTCACCCGGGCGCATCAATATTATTGGTGAACATACAGATTATAATGATGGCTTTGTACTGCCTGCCGCTATTGATAAAGCCATTTTTATAGCCGCTGCTAAACGAACAGATTCGCAAATCCATCTCTATGCAGAAGCCTTTGCAGAACTATTCTCAACTGATTTGCAAAACATTCATCCATCGGCTAAAACCTGGCCCAATTATATACTGGGAGTAGTGCATGAACTGCAAAAAGCCAATCACCCGTTAACCGGTTTTAATTTGTACCTCACCGGTAATTTACCCGTTAGCGCCGGTGTTTCATCATCAGCCGCTGTGGAATGCGCCACCGTATTTGCGTTGAACGAACTTATGAACCTGCATCTTTCAAAAATTGAAATGGTGCAACTGGCACAAAAAGCGGAGCATCATTTTGCCGGTGTACTCTGCGGTATTATGGACCAGTTTGCAAGCATGATGGGTAAAAAAAATCATGCAATACAGTTAGACTGCCGAACCCTTGCTTATGAATATATACCCCTGCATCTGAAAGGCTATTCCATTGTACTGCTTAACACCAATGTAAAACACTCGCTCGCCTCCACCGCCTATAATGAACGCAGGCAGCAATGTGAACAGGGTGTTGCACTCATTCAAAAAAAATATCCGCAGGTGCTTGCGTTAAGGGATGCAACAGAAGCGATGCTTGATGAATGCATCAAACCCTTTGATGTGTTGATTGATCAGCGCTGCCGTTTTGTGGTGCAGGAAATTCAGCGGCTCAAAGATGCCTGTGAAGATTTAAAAAACAATGATATTCTCTCACTTGGTCAAAAAATGTTTGCCACACATGATGGCCTCAGCAATGAATATGAAGTGAGCTGCAAAGAGCTTGATTTTTTGGTGAACCAGGTTCGTAATAATCAACATGTGGCCGGTGCACGGATGATGGGCGGTGGTTTTGGCGGCTGCACCATCAACATTATCAAAAAAGAAGAACTGCAAAACATTATCCATGAGCTTTCCCTTTCTTATGAAGCAGAAATGAGATTGCCTTTGACAGCTATTGAAGTAACTGTTGAAGACGGAACAGGTTTTCTGCAATAAGAAAAATATAAGAGGAGGTACTTATCTTCAACTGTCATTTATCAGGCTATTAAACCAACCCGTTATGAATAAAGGATTGCTTGCTGCAGACTACATTGTATTTATCATTTATATTATTGGTATTGCTGCTTATGGTTACTGGATCTACCGCAGAAAGAAAAATAAAGAAACTTCTGCTACTGATTTTTTCCTGGCAGAAGGGCAACTCACCTGGTGGGCCATTGGTGCATCACTGATTGCTTCCAATATTTCTGCTGAGCAGTTTATTGGCATGAGCGGTAACGGGTTTCGCCTGGGTTTGGCCATTGCATCTTATGAATGGCTGGCAGCAGTTTCGTTAATTATAGTGGCAGTGTTCTTTATGCCCATCTATTTAAAGAACAGAATTTATACCATGCCGCAGTTTTTAAAAACAAGGTATAATGAAACGGTGGCGCTCATCATGGCGGTGTTCTGGTTGTTTTTATACATTATTGTAAACCTCACTTCTATTTTATACCTCGGCACTATTGCCATTAATAACTTAACCGGGGGAAATTATTTCTATGCCATTATGATTGGCCTGGCATTATTTGCATTGCTGATTACACTGGGCGGTATGAAGGTGATTGGTTTTACAGATGTAATACAGGTACTGGTGTTAATAGCCGGCGGATTAATTACCACTTATATTGCATTAACCATGGTGAGCGAAAAATTTGGTTTGGGAAAAGATGCGCTGTCCGGTTTCAATCAACTGTTACAAAGAGCGCCTGATCATTTTGATATGATTTTTAATAAACCCGCAGCAGGCGCCCCTCAAAACCAGGTTGATAATTATATAAGTCTGCCCGGCATTGCCATGCTTATGGCAGGCCAGTGGATTGCCAATTTAAATTACTGGGGTTGTAACCAGTACATCACACAACGTGCATTGGGCGCTGATTTGCCTACTGCAAGAACAGGTATTTTATTTGCAGCATTTTTAAAATTAATGATGCCCCTGATCGTGGTACTGCCCGGTATTGCAGCCTTTGTATTGCATCAACAAGGGGAGTTACAGCAGCAAATGCTCACCAATGGCGAACTGAGAGAAGACAATGCCTATGCAGCCGTGCTTGGTTTTTTACCACATGGTTTAAAAGGTTTATCCATGGCAGCATTAACAGCAGCTATTGTTGCATCGCTGGCGGGCAAGGCTAACAGCATCTCCACCATTTTTACACTGGATATTTATAAAAAGTATTTCAACAAAAATGCTGAAGAAGCAAAAATGGTGTGGATCGGCAGGCTTGCTATTATTGGTGCATTAATCTTTGCTATTGCCATTAACTGGAAAGATGCACTTGGTATTGGTAGCAAAGGCGGTTTTGAGTTTATTCAAAAATATACCGGCTATGTTTCACCTGTAATTTTTGCGGTGTTCTTACTGGGCTTCTTCTGGAAACGCACCACTTCCACCGCCGCCATTATTGGAATTATTACAGGAACAGTGCTGGCGATTGTGTTTGATAAAGTGCTGCCGTTAAACGGGCAGTATGAAACGATTCTGTACACAGCCTTTGCTGATAAAGATGGTCATTACACCATTCCTTTTTTAGTGCAGATGGGATGGGTTTTCTTTTTTACCTGTATAATTATGATTGTTGTAAGCCTGCTTGATAAAAATGTGGTATCACGTTCACATACTATGGAAGTGGATCCATCCATGTTTAAAGTGCAGCCACGCATACTGGTGTTCATTTTAATATTACTGGCGCTGATTCTTTCTTTGTACATCCGGTTCTGGTAAAGCAGGTTGAAGAATTTTTGTTTCATAATAGCTACCTTAGTTGCGAAGGAAGCAATATGCCCCAGCAAATAATTATAGAAGAACAGGGCCTGCGGGATGGTTTGCAAACAATAACGCAAACAGTGCCCACAGCTATGAAACTGCAGTTCATCCGTCAATTGATGGAGTCAGGTTTAAAAAGAATACAGGTGGCCAGCTTTGTGCATCCCAAATTAATTCCGCAAATGGCCGATGCAGAAGAACTCATCAATCAACTTCCATCAGCAACTGACATAATTTTTTCAGCATTGGTGTTAAATGTAAAAGGTGTGGAGCGTGCGGCATCAACATCACTCAAACATCTATCCATTTCACTTTCCGCAAGTGATACACACAGTCGCAAAAACGCTAATAAAAGTCTGGAAGAAGTAAAAGCTGAGTTTAAAGAAATGATGAAACTTGCTTTGCAAAAGGGTTTTACGGTTCGTGGTGGTATTCAATGTGCATTCGGCTGCAGGTATGAAGGCGCCATTGATGAACTGCTTGTTTATGATTTGGTACAACATCATTTGGATTGCGGTGTGCAGGAAATTGCTTTGGCCGACAGTACAGGCATGGCCAACCCTGTGCAAATGAAACGTATGATGCATAATGTAGTTGAACTCTGTAAAAATGTTCCCGTTGCATTGCATTTGCACAATACAGAAAATAAAGGTTATGCCAATGTAGTTGCTGCTATTGAAACAGGTGTTATGCAATTTGACACTGCGTTTGGCGGACTTGGGGGATGCCCTTTTATTAAAGGCGCTACCGGCAATATTGCCACAGAGGATACCGTGCACATGCTGTATCAAATGGGTTATGAAACAGGAGTTGATATTGCAAAAGTTGCAGCAGTGAGTAAACAGATAGAGCAGTTCATACAACAGCCGTTGCCGGGTTTGATGTATGGGTTAATTGGAAGAGAGGATATTAAAATGATTTGAAACATTTTTTGATTGCAGATAAGAAATCCAAGAACAGGTCAATACGACTACCAAATTCAACTTCTTTCTGCTGATGAAGTGAAAGAACAATGTGATGCATTGCGTTCACAGCAGCAATAATGGTTTGATGCAGGCATTGATGCACGCATTGAAGCCATGCAGCAATGGAAACAATCAGTTGAATTGCATAAACAGCAACTCATTGATGCCCTGTGTACAGATACAGGAAGAAAATGGGAGACAGTGCCGGAAGCAGATTTAGTTGCTTCATCTGTTGATCGCTGGTGTGGCATTGCCAAAGAATTTTTTATTACACTTACCCCCAAACAATCATTGATACCTTTTATTCAATTGCAACAACATTTGGTTCTGTTTCAATTAACCGGTATCATCTCACCCTGGAATTTTCCGTTGCTGTTAAGTTTAATTGATACTATTCCTGCATTACTGGCCGGTTGCGCTGTTATTGTAAAACCAAGTGAGGTAACACCACGGTTTATCAAGGTACTTCAACAAACCATTGATGAAGTGCCCGCATTAAAACAAGTATTGAAATACATTGAAGGTGATGGAACTGTTGGCGCTGCACTGGTTGATAATTGTGATCTCATTTGTTTTACCGGCAGCACCGCCACCGGAAAAAAGTATATGATGCAGCAAGCAAAAAAATGATTCCTGTGTTTTTAGAATTGGGCGGTAAAGATCCTGCCATTGTTTTAGCTGGTGCTGATGTTGATAAAGCAAGTTCCGCCATACTATGGGGCAGCACGGCCAATGCCGGGCAAAGTTGTTTGAGTATTGAACATGTGTATGTGCAGCAAACAATTTTTGATGCATTTGTAAAACAGCTTGTTGAAAAAGCACAACACCAAAAAATTGCTTATCCCACAATGGACAGCGGCAGCATTGCTCCCATCATTTTTGAAAAACAGGCACACATCATTAATGAACATTTAAAAGATGCAATAGATAAAGGAGCGATCATTCTTTGTGGCGCTGCCCAATGTGAGGAGCATGGGGGGCGGTTATTATTTACCACCTACCGTTCTCATCAATGTAACACATCAAATGAAACTAATGCAGGAAGAAACTTTTGGCCCTGTCATTCCTGTAATGAGTTTTCAAACAAAAGAAGAAGCTGTTGCACTGGCCAACGGAACTATTTATGGATTAAGCGGCGCCGTGTTTGCAGCAACCAATAAAGAAGCAATGGAACTGGCGCATCAAATTGAAGGAGGCGCCATCAGCATCAATGATGCAGCATTAACTGCTGTGATGCATGAAGGTGAAAAGAATTCATTTAAGTTGAGCGGCATCGGGGGCACACGCATGGGACCCTCAGCCATTAAACGTTTTATGCGGCAAAAAGTATTTATCATTAAAGACAATGAAGCGAAAAGCCCCTGGTGGTATAAAGAAACTTGACTTGAGAATTTTATAATTAACTTGTTTTGCTATTAATCTTTCTACAGCACCAGAGGTGCGATATGTTAGTAGAAAAATCAATGCAAGATAATTAGAGCCCCATCGGGCAATGTCATTAAGTTAAGCGTCACCTCGACCGCAGGGAGAGGTCTCATAAATTTCGTACAGCTTGAATTTTATGAGATGTCTTCCCGCAAAAGCGGGACAAGCTGTTCCTCGACATGACGAAACGCTTAACTTAATGACATTGCCCATCGGGGCGATATGTTTTTAAATCCGCATATATCGCCCCGATGGGGCTCGGTATACATTTCGTATTTTTTTATATCTACTGACATTTCGCCCTTACAGGGCTTTTATAAAGAAAAATGATTTTTATAACAGAACTGGTTCTGTTTACTAATTGATAAATTCAAAAAAAATGAAACTTGTTTTTGCTTTTTTATTCCTGCTTTATTCTTGCTTGAGCTTTTCACAGGAAAAGTCAAACAAACTTATCATCACTTTTCAAAAATACATCACAGGTGATTTTGATAACAGTGAACAGGTGGTGGCCGAAATAAAAGCCGGCAAACAAATCCACCCCCTGGCCATTCATGTAAACCGTGTGGCCAGCAATAAAATCAAAAACCTTCCTGCTGACTTTAATGGTTTTTTTATTATTGAAGAAAGTTATTACCTCAATGAAGGAAAACCGGTTGATATCAAACCCTTTTTATTCTTATTTCAGGCAAAGGGAAAGAATGAAGTTCAGCTTACAGTTTATCAAATACCTGAAGGAATAAAAAAAGAAGAATTCAGAAACGATAATGAAAATTTGGCAATTGATTATAATATGCTCAAACCTTCACCCACATTTAAAGGAGCTGTTTATACATGGAATGCAAAAGCAAAAACCTTCAGCACCAATGCACCCAATGATTTGGATAATGGTTTAAAGTTTACATTGATTGAAACATTTACTGCCAATGAGCTCTCTGTAATGGAGTTACTGGAAAAAGATGGTAAGCATTTAACAGCTTATGACACACCCATTATCTATAAAAGAAAAGTGAAGCCGTAAAAAACCTGTTTAACATCAATACTTGAAGGAATTGAAAATTTTATTGGCTGTTGTTTCAAATGCATCCCGTTCATCTTCTTTAGCCACATAAGTAAGTATAAATGCTTTACCGTTTGCAACTACAAAAAGTTGTTTGATCTGCATTGCATACGTCATACTGCCGTATTTGCCGGTGTAAACAATCTGGTATGCACGGCTGCCATTTCGGTTAAAATACATGCTTGAAACCTCTTTTAATTCTTCACCAGGTCTTTTACCGCATCCATATTTATTTTTACATACTCCTCAATGGTTAAACCGCTTTTCGCATCTTCCATTTGCAGGTTCACATTCTGATAAAAATCATCATCATCTTTTTCTTTAGGCGATGTAATTTGTATCAACGCATTCTCCGGCTTATCATTAAACTTCCAGTTGGAAGGATAGCCAATGCTAAACTTGCCATTGGGATCACTATACTTCACTAACTCACTGCTGCCGGTAGTGGTGGGCGTGGGGTTACTGGTGGGCTTGGTATTGTTGTTGCCGGGCAGGGGATCGTTTACTGGTATGCGTGCCTGGCTCCAGGCGACAGTCACAAAAGCAAATGCTGTAAGGGTTAAAAAAAACTGTTTCATAACTTTTCGTTTCATGCAGTAAGAAGGGTAAAGTAGTTTGATGGTTGCAAATACATATCCTGCTTTTCAGGCAGTGGTTTAAAAATACAAACTTGTGCGGCACGAAGCAATAAATAAGCTGTAAATCCTAAAAAAATACCGTCTGCCACGGATATGGGGCATTGGTATAAATGAAAAAGGGTTCTATCAGGATTTTTACATTAGATTTGCGCATCTTATTTTAAAGGAATATGAAGCTCTGATTGGTCTTTCAGCAATACATTTTACTGCTTACAGCGCCAGACCCGCTGAATTTTCTGTATTTCATATTTAACCAATTCAATTTTTCAAATGACAACTCAGAGCAAAGAGAGCAGGTTCTCTTATTTTATTGATACTATTTTACAATCACTTCGTGGTGAGCAGCATGATTATACGCAGGGCAGTTTGCGTAAAGCTGTTTTCTTACTGGCTGTACCGATGATCTTGGAATTAAGCCTGGAAAGTGTATTTGCATTAGTAGATATGTTTTTTGTGGGCAGGCTTGGCAGGAATGCTATTGCCACTGTTGGTCTTACGGAGTCTGTGATCACAATTATTTATTCCGTTGCAATAGGATTGAGCACTGCAGCAACTGCAGTGGTGGCAAGACGTGTGGGTGAAAAAAATAACGAAGGTGCCGCACACGCTGGTGCTCAATCCATTCTTATCGCACTGCTTTTTACAGCAATATTAAGCGTTGCCGGAGTTATATTTGCTCCGGATGTATTGCAACTGATGGGCGCCGCTCCTGAAGTGGTAAGGGATGGCGCCATCTTTACACGCATTATGCTGGGCAGCAGTGCCGCTATCATGCTGCTGTTTCTCATCAATGGAATTTTTCGTGGTGCAGGGGATGCTGCCATGGCGATGAAAAGTTTATGGATAGCCAGCGGCATTAATATTATTCTCTGTCCCATTTTAATTCATTTTTTTGGATTAAAAGGGGCGGCTATCGCAACAGTAATTGGAAGAAGCGCCGGTGTGGCTTATCAGTGTTATCATCTGTTTAAAGGAAACGGGCTGCTCAAATTTAAACGGCATCATTTCGGTTTTGATAAAACAGTAATTGCATCTATTATTAAAATTGCTTCGCCCGCCACACTGCAGTTTATTATTGCCAGCGGCAGTTGGATTGTACTTGCAAAACTGGTGGCAGAAAGCGGTGGCACAGACGCATCAGCCGGTTACCAGGTGGCCATCAGGAATGTTGTATTCTTTATTCTGCCGGCATGGGGTCTCAGTAATGCTGCTGCAACTCTTGTCGGTCAAAATCTTGGAGCCGGGCAACCTTTACGTGCAGAGCAGAGTGTATTGCTCACTGCAAAATACAATGCCATCTTTATGAGTTTTGTAATGCTGTTGTTTTTAGTTGCATCAAAACCCATCATCGGGCTTTTTACTCATGAGACGGAAGTGATAAAATACGGGGCGCTCTCCTTAAAAATTATTGGCAGTGCTTATATTTTTTATGGTATTGGAATGGTAATGACCCAGGCATTGAATGGTGCAGGTGATACCAGGACCCCCACCTATATCAACCTGTTTTGTTTCTGGCTGTTCCAGGTGCCGCTGGCCTATGTACTGGTGCATGTTTTTAAAATTAATGTAACAGGTGCACTGGTTTCAATTCCTATTGCAGAAACATTGCTGGCATTAACAGCGTGGTATTATTTTAAAAAAGGCCGGTGGAAACAAATAAAAGTATAATGATAAAAAAACCTCACAGTGATTCAATGCTGTGAGGTTTTTTTTATTGAGACCGTAAATTATTTTCTGCTGTTGAGTTTGGCAAGCAGGCGCAAAATTTCAAGATATAACCACACTAAGGTAATAAGCAATGCAGTTGCGCTGTACCACTCCATAAATTTGGGCACATTGTTTTCAGCTCCTTTTTCAATCATATCAAAATCAACCAGTAACTTAAAGGAAGCAAGCGCCACTACAAAAATAGAAAAGCCGATACCGGGGGGTGAGCCTTCAAATAAAAATCCGGGCAGCGGTACTTTTGCCAGGTACAAAAACCAGGTGATAAGATAAAAAATAGCAATGGATGCAGTGGCAATTAATATCACCCGCTTAAATGTTTCTGTAACTTTTATAATGCGGAAACGGTAAACAAAAAACATCACTGCTGCTGTTACCAGTGTAAGCATTACCGCCTGTAAAACAATACCGGGATATTTTGTTACAAACCGGTAATCATACATAGCCGATGCGCTCCCTACAAACAAACCTTCCAGTAATGCATACCCCGGGGCTAAGTAAGGTGACCATTCTTTTTTAAAACCCATAGTGATGATCACAGCAAGGCCGCCAAACACACTGATGAGCAACAGCGTCATGGGGTCTTTACCCCCGTAAAAATAATTCCATGCAAAAACAGAAGATGCCAGCATGAGCAGCATTAAAAATCCAAACTTGTTAATAGTGCCACGCACTGTCATCATCTGGCTTTCATCACGAATGCCTTCAAAGATGGTTCCCTGAAATGTTTTTTCATTCATTGCCGGATTACCGGAATCAAATAGTGCCATAGTTTATTTTTTGATAAAGATAAAACGTTTTTTATTGCTGATTTGTTTTTGTATAATAATTATAAATTGCCATCGTAGTCGAAAGGATACTGAAAAATCAGTGGCACAAATTGTTGCGCAAAGAGAACGATAAACCTCCGAAACCTTACCTTTAGCCTTCAACTTTATTTTATGCGTATTATTTCTTACAATGTAAACGGCATACGTGCCGCCATTAAAAAAGGTTTCTTAGACTGGTTACAAACAAACCCTGCTGATATTATTTGCATACAGGAAACCAAGGCGCTGAAAGAAGATGTGGATCACAAACTTTTTAATGACCTGGGTTATCATGATTATTGGTTCAGCGCACAAAAAAAAGGGTACAGCGGCGTAGCGGTGTTCACCAAAATAAAACCAGACAATGTGGAGTATGGCAATGGTCATGGACCCAGTGATGATGAAGGAAGGGTAATACAATTAGACTTTGGCGATATCCGTTTGATCAATGCCTATTTCCCCAGCGGCACCAGCGGCGATGAACGCCAGGATTTTAAATACAAATGGCTGGATGAATTTTACAAATGGATCAATACCCTTAAAAAGAAATATCCCAAACTTATTTTGCCGGGCGATTATAACATTGCACACAATGAAATAGATATTCATGACCCCAAAGGCAATAAAAATTCAAGTGGTTTTTTGCCTGATGAGCGTGCATGGATGACAAAGTTTTTAGACAGCGGGTGGATTGACACCTTCCGCACTATTCATCCTGAACCGCACCGTTACAGTTGGTGGAGCCAGCGTTTCCCCAGCGTGCGTTTGAACAATAAAGGATGGCGCATTGATTATATTAATGTAACAGAACCGTTAAAAAGCCGCATCAAAGACGCAGAAATCTATCCGGATGTGAAGCACAGCGATCATTGCCCTGTATATTTGGAGTTGAATTCAAAATAATTGTTTTATATGAGCCGGTTTTGATAAAGCGGCAATGAACCTGTTGCTGAGCATGCAGCTTTACATATAAAGCAGTTACAAATTTATTTTACCAAAACCGCATTTATGGATGGACTTATAGTTCTTGCATTCTTAATCCCTGCTTTTTTTGTTATTGCAATCATTATACTGCTTGTAAAATCTTCAGCACAGCAGCGAAGTCTTAATGAAATAAATGATAAGCTTCAGCAATTAATGAAGCAGTCAGAGAGAAAAACAATAGCCCCAGAAAAAGTAACTGAAAAAGAAGTAACACCTGTTTCCCAGTTTAAAAAAACTGAAGATGTGGTACCGCAGCCAAAACCTGCGTATATACAACCGAAAGAAGAACCGGCGAAACCTGCGGAAGAAGTAAAGCCGGTTGAAGAACCAAAACCACAAGCTCAGCAACCATTACCAGCAAAAGAAACCGTTGAAAAACCAATGCCTGTATTTGAAGCGCCTAAAAAGACTTCTGAAATTGATAAACTCATTCATGAGTCTTTAAAACAAAAAGCAGCACCGCAGCAAAAAACTGATTGGGAAAAAGTAATTGGCGAAAACCTGGCCAATAAAATCGGTATCGGCATTCTTGTTCTTGGTATTTCTTTCTTTGTAAAATATGCCATTGATAATAACTGGATCAATGAAGCGGGCCGTGTAATAGTGGGTTTGCTCTGCGGTGGATTATTAATTGGCATTGCCCATTATTTCAGAAACAGTTACCGTTCTTTCAGCTCAGTACTGGTGGGCGGTGGTATTGCTGTGTTTTACTTTACCATTGCTTATGCCTTTCATCAATACAAATTACTGAGCGTAACATCTGCATTTGTAATTATGGTGGTGATTACTGTGTTTGCTGTATTCCTTTCATTACTGTACAACCGTTTGGAGCTGGCAGTGCTGGCAACACTCGGCGGCTATCTCACACCGTTTCTTGTGAGCACGGGGCAAAATAATTATGTGGAGTTGTTTACTTATTTGTGTATCCTCAATACGGGTTTGCTGGCGCTGGCCTATTTCAAAAAATGGAAAGCCATCAATATTATTGCACTCATCAGCACCATTCTTATTTTTGGAGGATGGCTCACCAAACAATCATTTGCCGGCGAACCGTTTCCTTACAAACCTGCTTTACTCTTTGCCATTATTTTTTATGTGCAGTTTTTTATTATGAACATCATCAACAATGTTCGTTTAAAACTGCCGTTCAAAGGTTTTGATTTTGCACTGCTGCTCAGCATCAATCTTTTGCTTTATGCAGCAGGTTATTTTATTCTTGGCTATTGGAATGATGGCAGCTACCGTGGTTTGTTTACTGCTTCACTCGGAATCGTTAATCTTGCAGTGGCATGGATGTTTTTCAAAAACAACAATGTTGACCGGAATTTTATTTACCTCCTCATCGGGCTTACACTCACCTTTATTTCATTAACAGCGCCTGTACAGTTAAAAGGCAATCATATCACTTTATTCTGGAGTGCAGAAATGGTGGTATTGTTCTGGCTCTTTCAGCGTTCCGGCATTCGATTATTGAAAATAACATCGCTGCTCATTAGCTTTCTTGTGTTGATAAGCCTGTTAATCGATTGGAATACTGTATATGCTGATCCTGAAAAAGCAATACCCATTTTGGCGAATAAAGCATTTACAACAGCGCTCTTTGCAGGTATTGCATTGCTGCTGTATTATCTGCTCTTGAAAAAAGAAAACGAAACAAATTATATTGGCAGCGTTTCCAATAAAGCCATCCGTAATTATTTACTCATCACGGGAGTTGCTGTTGTATATCTTTCAGGTGCATTGGAAATCATACATCAGTTTGATAAACGTGTACCGCTTATAAATTTGGGAATGATGTATCTGCAGCTTTACAGTTTTGCATTTGCGGTTGCGGTAATGTATGTTTTCAAAAAAGCATCTTCCTTTATTCTTTTAAAATTTGCGCTTACCATCATGTGTGTGCTGCTGTATGTGTACGGCCTCAATATCAATTACAAGGTATCACTGCAAATGCTGCAAACAGGTGCTTTCAAAAATCATTTTTGGGCGCATTGGGTGGCCGCTGCATTGTTATTCTGGCTGCTGTATGATTTAATTCTTTATTTCAGAAAAAACAGGGAAGCATTTCAAACCTATGAAACAGCTTTTACGTGGATTGCAGCTGTTGGTATGGTGTTTTTAATGAGTGTTGAAATGTATCATGTAATTATGTGGATGAAGTACAGCCAGGGAACTGATACCTTCTATTGGGAAAACCTGTATTACAAAGCAGGGCTCAGTATTGTGTGGGGTGTTTGCTCCTTTGCCATGATATGGCTGGGCATGAAGTATAAGTTTAAAACATTGCGTATTATTTCACTCAGCCTGTTTACACTTACGCTGGTGAAATTGTTTTTATATGATATCAGGAATATTCCTGCGGGCGGAAAAATAGCAGCATTTATTTTGCTGGGTGTGCTGCTGCTGGTAATCTCCTTTATGTATCAACGGTTAAAAAAATTAATTACGGATGATGAAAAAAAAGCTGAAGATAACAGCTAGTATTTTTTTGTTGCTGTTTACCCAAACTGTAAATGCACAGTTTAAATACAAAGCTGCAATTGCCAAACCCGGCAAAACAGGTTTTTACATGATTGCTGTAACACCGGAGCTGAGCAGTTACATCAAAACAGATTTTTCTGACATCCGCATTGCAGATGCCAAAGGCAAATGGGTGCCGCATATTATTCAGCAATCAATAGCGCCTCAGAAAAAAGCAGCCTATATACTGCATAAACAAATTGCAGTAACAAATGACAAACGGTTTACAACCATTCTGTTTGAAGGTGATGAACAACTCCCCGTTGATGCGTTTACACTCTTACTAAAAAATGCTGCGGTTTTACGCAAAGCATCTTTGAGCGGAAGCGATGATCAAAAAAACTGGTTTATCATAACTGAAGGCCGTGAACTGAAACCGGTTTTTTACAATGATACCTCCATCAACAAACAGGAAATTTCATTCCCCTCCTCAAAATATGCTTTTTACAAACTGGTGATTGATAATGAAAAGAAAGATCCGTTGAATGTGATTGAAATTACCAGTCAAACCACAGCACAACAGATCAATGAACGCAATGGCGATTCCTTACTTTATCATACAGTTAACCCCGCACCAAAAATTTCGCAAACAGAAGAAAAGCAATACACCGTTTTAAAAATTGAACAGGCTAAGCCTTTCATTGTAACCGAGCTGCGGTACAAAGCAGGTGGTTCAAAGTTTTTTAACCGTTCTGCAAAATTGTTTGCTTCCTATAAAAGCAGTGCAGCACAAACATGGAACAGTAATCCGCTGGCGGTGTTTGAAATACATTCTGAAAAGCCCATGCAGGAAATGATTGCTGCAGCTCAGTCATCAGTTTTTTACTTGCTGGTTGATAATGCAGATAATCCGCCGCTGCAATTCAGCAATATCGAGTTGCGGCAGCAGGCTGCATTTTTGCTGGCAGAGCTGGAAGCTGGTAATAATTATGAACTTCATTTTTCCGATTCTGCTGCCATGCTTCCGCACTATGATCTTGCACAGTTTACCGATCGTATTAATAGCGCCTCAAAATCATTGATCACATTTGGAACCATTACACCACTAAACAATGCCAATCAAAAAGCACCAAAGAATCATAGCTGGTGGATTTGGCCCGCCATCATTGCGGTAATGAGCCTGTTGTTGTTTTTAACCTGGAAGCTCACATCTGAAATGAAGCAAAAACAGAATTAATACCGCTTACAATTATTATTTAGTCCATAGCCTGCTTTGGTGCGGCATTATACGTTTATAAATTTTAATGCGTCTTTTACTGGCCTATATTCTATTTGAATATTGGTATAACTTTGCCTGCTCAAGATTGCAATTATGATTTTATATAATGTTACCATCAAACTTACCCGGGAAATACATGCCAGCTGGATTGAGTGGATGAAAGAAGAACATATGCCGGAGATGCTTGCAACAGGTTGCTTTACAAAATACAATTTACTTCGCTTGCTGGAAGTGGATGAAGAAGAAGGCCCCACATATGCTGCACAGTATTATGCTGAGAGTAAAGCATTGTATAATCAATACATTGAACAGTATTCCACCGCTCAGCGCCAAAAAGGAATTGATAAATGGGGTAATCAATTTATTGCTTTCAGAACAGTGATGCAGGCGGTGGATTGAAATATGTTATGGAAACAGGAACGGTGAAATAAGCCTTTGCGCCAAGCTGCATATTCAAGATTTGAAATATTGTCTTGTACTAAAATAGGTTGACTCCCAAAAAGTGGCTAAGTCAACTAAAAACAGGACAAAAATGCCACCATTCTTTACCGGATTAAATCCAATTTTTGTCAGAGTTAACCCCGACCAACTTCGTTTCGCCGGCCCTTCGGGCAGATTTTGTAGCCAACTGCAGAATCTGGGTTAAACAGAGCCGTGGCCTGAAAAGTTAAGAAGCAAAAACAAAATTTCTGGCTAACTTTACCGAAATAAAAAACATTGCCGACAAAAAGCTGGAGAAAGAAAAAAAGCAACTCAGGGAGCTTCATTCCTGAACGAGAGATTCATAAAAGTGATTCGCAGATTCTGTACAATCAAGGAAAAGATGTTTTAAAAAGATTTACTCTTTCCCTCCCTTTTCCCCCACAAACCACTGCTCCTTATTTTTAAACAGCACATTAAATGTAGTAAGCGAACCATAGCAGCGGGTAATGTATTGCTGAATGTTTACCTTTTCTTCATCACTTAAATTTTTACTGCTGTTGATGTTTTGCTCCAGCACACGAAGTCTGTCACGCAGCATCACAATCTTGTGAAAGAAATCTTCAATAGGAATTTCTTTGGGCTTAAGTAATTTGTCTTTGGGTTGTAACAGCATAGTACCGCCTTCCCATCGTTCACCCAGCGGAACTTTTTCTGTAACATCGCCCCACAGTCTCAATATCTTCAACAAACTTTTTTCAACTTCGCTATGCGTTTCTATTTCTTCAGTAACATTTTCAGGAATTATTTCATCGAGTTGTGTATCAGTTTTATCAATTTCTTTTACACCGCTGTTAATAAACGAAATAAGATAAGTGGCATAACGCACGCCCACAATTACACCGGGGCCATGCTGTGTGTGCTGCAATCTTGTTCCGATACCTAAAGTTGTCTGTTCCATATAGTATGATTAAGCGTTAAATGAATGAGGGTATTTTTTCTTCATTCTTCTCATAATGATTTTCATAATAAGCGGCAGCAGCAAAGGAATATATACGGCAACAGCCACAGTAAAAAAATAAGCTGTCAGCAGCATCACCAAAAACACAACAGGCACAAGCAGCGACCTGATTTTTGCCATTTTTAAAACACCTTCATCAATCATGGGTTCAGCCAGTTTTTTGGCCGGGTTACCAATATGCCGCCACATTAAATAAACAATAAAACCGGCAGTTGCAAAATTGAGCGTATAAAAGGTCATAGGTACTTTCAGTTCCTTTTCATAAAGCTCCGTACCGGCATACTCGCTGTAAAAACCAGTACTGAAAGGCAGTAATGCAATAAAAAATAAAAAGAAAAGATTTAACCGTAACAATGTTTTATCATAACTGGTAACATATCCAAACATGCGGTGGTGAATGGTCCAGTACAAACCAATAAACAGAAAACTGATGATAAAGCCAACAAATTTTGGAATAAGGTGTTTCAACTCATGCAGCAAAGCTTTATCAGAAACATCTGTATGAATTTCAGGAATCTTTATTTCAATCACCAGCAATGTAATGGCAATAGCAAATACCGCATCACTAAAGAGTATTAAACGCTCTAACTGAAATTCTTTTTTAAGCTCATGGTGCAGGGGATTGCTCATATGCAGGATTGTAACTGTAAGATAAACGGCTTTAACAGATTTGCAAAAATCAAAACCTGTTCCTGCTTAAAAAATCTTTGGCCGCTGCCTGTATGTACAGGTAAAGTTCAATATCCAGTATCTGGGTGAGCAGTTCATACTCCGGGCGGTATTCTTTCATAAACTGATCCAGTGACTGTCCGTCTTTTAAAGAAGTAAGTTTTTTTACAATCGTTTTATTAAAACGGTAATCAATATACCGGTTCTGTTCTTCTTTAATCAACCGTTGCTGAAAACGGAGCATGGATTTATTTCTTCTGAAACGGAATACATTCACCAATGCGTCTAAATCAATGCCGGCGCCAAAACCAGATTCGGGTGCGGAATTGGAAACACGCAGGCCGCCCCTGTCGTAATTGAAAATTTTATCATAAGCCAGGCGGTTATCAATAGAATCCTGTCTGCGGCTTTTGCCATATACAATAATTTCTTTGAGTTGTTTGTAACGGCCGGGCACATAGAGATTGATGGCAATATCAAACTGGTCAGGGGTTTTAATACTGGCCACTGCAAACCGTTGTGTGGGTTTGTTGCGGAAGAAAAAGAAGATGGAATCTTTTTCACCGGCAAAAATGGTGTAATAGCCCACACTGTCAGTAAACGTCATGGTGCCGCAGGTGCAAACTACCTGCACCCCTTCTACCAGGTTGCGTTTGGTGCTGTCATACACCGTTCCGCTCAGTTGCACCTGGGCAGAAGCATGAAAGAAAGCTGCAATAAAAAAAATGTATAGTAAAAGTTTCTTCAAAATGTGGTGCAATAATAAACGCTTCGAACGAAAAAAGGTTGGCCTTGATTTATTTTAGGAAAAGATTAATCACTGAAGCTAACCCCCTGAAAGTAATAAATTTATTACCTTGTGTTATGAAATGCAGCGAATTGATCCGGCTTTTAAAAAGAGATGGCTGGTTTGTTGTTCGGCAAACGGGGAGCCACATGATGATGCATCACCCTGCTAAAAGAGGGCAGATTGTTGTGCCTAATCATGGAAGCCAGGAAATAGGAAAAGGGCTGGAGCGTAAAATCAAAAAAGATGCTGGTCTGAAAAATTAAATACGATGAAATGCCCTTAAGCAAAACACATCAGCAGAAAATGATTATGGGCATACTATCCCGAATGATTCGGGACAAGTAGTGGCAAAAATTTCAAATAAAAATATACACATGAAAAAAATTGAAATCATAATTGAAAGAACAAAAACAGGTTATTCCGCTTATGCTTTAAGATATCCTGTTTTTACCACAGGTAAAAATTCAGAAGAACTTAAGAGGAATATTGCAGAAGCGCTGAACCTGTACTTTCATAAATCAGGAAAAACAATTATGGTGTCTGATCTGAAAATAGTGCTGGATATTCCGCAGTTTTTTTCTTTCTATAAAATAATTAATGCAAAAGCACTGGCAGAAAAGATAGGTATGAACCAAAGCCTGCTTTCTCAATACATCAGCGGAAATAAGAAGCCTTCATCAGTTCAAACAAAACGTATCCTTAATGGCATTCAACAAGTAGGAAAAGAGCTTGCATCTATACGGTTTCTTTGATTAATGGCATTATTAACCATCTTATTTCAATAACCCCTCCATCACTTTTGGATAATGTTCGTACTCCAGTGCATGGATGCGTTGTGCCAGGGTGTCGGCAGTATCATCTTTTTTTACTTCACATCCTGCCTGGAAAATAGTTGCTCCATGATCATACTGTTCATCCACATAATGAATGGTAATACCACTTTCGGTTTCACCGGCGGCAATCACTGCTTCATGCACAAAATGGCCATACATTCCCCTGCCCCCAAATTTGGGTAAGAGGGCAGGATGTATATTAATAATATGTTGCGGATAAGCCTGAATGAGGGCCAACGGAACTTTCCATAAAAAACCGGCCAGCACAATCCAGTCAATCTGCAGTTCTTTAAACTCCTGTATGTATGCATCACCACGTAAAAACTGTTCTTTTTCGATGATTAATGTGGGAATTCCATGCCGGGCAGCTACATTGAGCACTCCTGCATCCGGTTTATTGGAAACAATTAATGAAATTTTTATTGAAGGATGGTTTTTAAAGTAAGCAGCAATTGTATCTGCATTGCTCCCCTTGCCCGATGCAAAGATGGCTATCCGTTGTATGGCCGCTTTGCCTGAAACTTTTTGCCACATCCGTTGAAGGTAATTGCGGAAAAAGCGGAACTGCCCCAGCGGGATGCTGATGAGTAATACGCACAAAGGCCATAAAACTGTAATCAGCGGTATATAAATGATCCAGTACAGCACACTTTTTTCTGTAAGCAGAAAACTGAGCAGCCAGTTGCCCGCACGTGCACACAAACTTCCCCCAAGTGCAAACGTTGTAAAAATCAAAGCAAACTGGAACCAGCTCACCTTCCATTTTGTTTTAAGCCTTGCAAACATGTGTGCAAAAGTGCTGCTATTAATTATACAGTTCATCATTGCAGCAAAAAACTTTTATGCGGCAATTGAATTTCTAATGTTTTTGGAAAAATTGAAAGCGTTGATGATTGCATGTTGAGCATATCATCAATTGTCAAACAACCGTAAAAAATATTTTTTATCTGTGGATATTATGTCAGTATCCTCCCCTAAATTTGCACCCTGTATAACAGGATATTATTCCTCATCACACTACGTTTCTGAAGCGTTATGAATCAACCAAAATCAATCTCCGTTCGGTCGTTCTTACTCAGTTTATTATTGATGGTTTCAGGATTTGGCAGCAATTTGATGGCACAGGATGGAAAAGCTTTGTTCCAGACCAACTGTGCAAGCTGTCATGCAATTAATAAAAAGCTTACAGGGCCTGCGTTGGCAGGTTTTCAGGACAGGGGGCCATGGGCAGACCGCAAAAAATTATATGCATGGGTGCACAACCCTATGGGGTATTCAAAATCTGATCCCTATGCTGCTAATCTTCTTAAAGAATATAATGGGGTTGTAATGACCTCCTTTCCGCAATTGAGCGAAAAAGAAATTGATGCCATTGCTGATTATATTATTAATTATAAAGATCCAACTCCGCCACGCCCATCCGGCGAAACAGCCCCGGCTTCAGACAATTCCTTCCTTTTCGGTATCCTTGCTTTGGCGCTTGCTGTTGTAGCTCTTACCTTATTACAGGTAAACAGCAACCTCAAAAAATTAACCGATGAAAAAGATGGCGTGTTTGCCGGTGAGCCCATTCCTTTCTGGAAAAACAAAGCCTATATAGCAACCGGCATTATCTTATTATTCTTAACCGGTGGTTATTTAATTGCTCAGAGTGCAATTGGTTTGGGCCGTCAAACCAATTATCAGCCGGAGCAACCTATTTATTACTCTCATAAAGTACATGCCGGCATTAACCAGGTAAACTGTTTGTATTGTCACGGTGGCGCAATGGAAGGCAAACATGCCAACATTCCCAGCGTAAATGTTTGTATGAACTGTCATGCTGCTATTAATGAATACAAAGGCCCCAAGCTGGTTAAAGCAGATGGGGAAGAAGTAAATGGCACCAATGAAATCAAAAAATTATATTCTTATTCAGGCTGGGATCCTGCAGTAAATAAATATACCAAACCAGGCAAACCCATTGAGTGGATCAAAATTCACAGCCTGCCCGATCATGTGTACTTCAACCACTCACAGCACGTAAAAGCAGGAGGCGTGCAATGCCAAACCTGTCATGGTGAAATCCAGAAGATGGATGAAGTGTACCAGTTCAGCAACTTAAGCATGGGCTGGTGTGTAAACTGTCACCGCACCACCAATGTAAAGTTTAAAGAAAATGGTTTCTACAGCATGTATGAAAAGTTTCATAACGATATTAAGAGCGGTAAAATGGACAGTGTAACTGTAGAAAAAATTGGCGGAACAGAGTGCCAGAAATGTCACTATTAAGCTTCTGCCCTTAAGGGTATAATGCAGGGAACTATATTTTCAAATTCGCTATCAACAACAATATGAGCAAGAAAAAATATTGGCAAAGTTTCGGAGAGCTGAACAGCACTAAGGCCTACCAGGATGATGCAGCCAACGAGTTCAGAGAAGAACTTCCTTTTGAAGGAGCTGATAATGGAATGAGCAGCAATCGCCGTGACTTCTTAAAATATCTCGGGTTCAGCACTGCTGCCGCCACACTGGCTGCAAGCTGTGAAATTCCGGTAAAGAAGTCTATTCCTTTCCTCAACAAACCTGCTGATATTGTTCCCGGTGTTTCCAATTACTATGCTACCACTTTTGTACTGGATGGTGATGTGGTTCCTGTACTGGCAAAAGTGAGAGATGGCCGTCCTATTAAGATTGAAGGGAATGAAATGGGTTTTACCAAAGGCGGTACATCACAGCGTGTGCAGGCTTCTGTACTCAGTTTATATGATACAGCCCGTGTGCGTTACCCCATGGAAAAAAGTGGCAATGAATTTAAAGAAGCGCCCACTTATGAAGCAGTTGATAAAAAAATTGCGGCTGCATTGGCCGGCGCCGGCGGAAAAGAAATAGCAGTTCTTACATCCACCATCAATTCACCATCTGTACTGGCGGTAATTGATGAGTTCAAAGCAAAATATCCAACTGTAAAACATTATACATACGATGCGGTTTCATACAGCGGTATGATCCAGGCCAACGAAGTTTCTTATGGTAAGAAAGGTATCCCTTCTTATCATTTTGATAATGCGAAAGTGATTGTAAGTTTTGGTGCTGATTTCCTGGGTACATGGCTCAGCCCTGTTGAATTTGCAAAACAATATGCAGCGGGCAGAAGAATTGATGAAAAGAACCCTTCTATGAGCCGTCACTTTCAGTTTGAAAGTATGTACAGCATGACGGGCGCCAATGCTGATGAACGCTTTACCCACAGACCGAGTGAACTGGGTGCGGCATTACTGGCATTGTATGCAAAACTGGGTGGCGCTGTTACAGCTCCAGCCATTGCTGATAAACGATTGGCTGCTGGTATTGAAGCTGCTGCTAAAGAATTACTGGCTGCAGGTGGTAATGCCGTTGTTGTTTGCGGCAGTAATGATGTAAATGCACAGATACTGGTAAATGCCATCAATGATAAAATTGGTGCCAATGGCAAAACCATCAACTTCGGCACTATGCTCAACTACCGTAAAGGTGTGGATGCAGATATGGAGCAGTTGGTAGTGGATATGAATGCAGGCAAAATAGCTGCATTATTAATCTATGGCGCTAACCCTGTTTATACCTATGCTGATTCAAAGAAATTTTCAGAAGGATTAAAGAAAGTGGGATTAACAGTTTCTTTCAGTGAAAACGAAGATGAAACTACCCAGCTCTGCCAATATATTTTACCAGCGCCGCATTTTCTGGAAAGCTGGGGCGATGCTGAAGCAAAAACAAATCATCTTTCGTTCATACAGCCCACTATTCATCCCTTATTTAAAACAAGGGCTTTTGCAACTTCCTTATTAAAATGGAGTGGCAGTGCAGTGGCTGATTATGAAACCTATTTCAAAACATACTGGAGCGCCAAGCTGGGTTCATCTGCTGCATTTGATAAAGCATTACAGGATGGGGTAATTGAACCTGCAACTCCTGAAGTAGCAGGTGCCGGCTTTAACGGTGCTGCACTGGCAGATGCGGCTGCAAAACTCAGCGCTGCAAAAAGCAATGCCAAATATGAACTCAATATTTATCAGAAAGTAAGTATAGGTGATGGTAAAATGGCCAACAACCCCTGGTTGCAGGAAATGCCTGATCCTCTTACACGTGCCACCTGGGATAACTATGCTGTAATGTCTCCGGCAACTGCAAAAGAATTTGGTTATGCCACAACAGCGGAGCTGGATGAATATGAAGTAAACCCTCCCAAGCGTGTTGTAAAAATTACAGTAAAAGGTAAAGACCCTGTTGAGCTTCCTGTAATCATTGTTCCGGGTACTAATAACAATACCATATCAGTTGCTGTTGGTTATGGCCGCAGCGAAAAAGTGGGATTGGCTGCCAAAGGAGCCGGTAAAAATGTATATCCTTTTGTTAGCTATAACGGAAGCAACTATGTGTACAGCGGTATGGAAGCCACGGTTGAAAAAACAAACGATATGTACAATGTGTCTCAGATGCAGACACATAGCACTTATGGCGACCGTGTGGAAGTAGTAAAAGAAACTTCACTTAAAATATTCAAAGAAAACCCCAAAGTAATCATCAACGAACGTATGCATGAGTTGAAAGATTATGGTGGTATTGAAAAATTTGACGCAGAAGGAACTTTGTATCCTGTTTATGATAAGCCGGGTATTAAATGGGGAATGAGTATTGACCTTAACACCTGTACCGGTTGCGGCGCCTGTGTGGTGGCCTGCTCTGCTGAAAACAATGTGAGCGTGGTGGGTAAGAACCAGGTGGGTAAATATCATGATATGCACTGGCTCCGTATTGACCGCTATTTCAGTGGTACTGATATGGACAACCCTGATGTGGTGTTTCAACCCATGCTTTGCCAGCATTGTGATAATGCTCCCTGTGAAAACGTTTGTCCGGTAGCTGCTACCAATCACAGCAGCGAAGGTTTGAACCAGATGACTTATAACCGTTGTATCGGTACAAGATATTGTGCCAACAACTGTCCTTATAAAGTACGCCGCTTTAACTGGCACGACTGGAATGGCGCTGACAGTTTTAAAGACAACCAGAATCCCATTATTGAAACCGGTCGTCTCAATGAAGTAACCACACAAATGAATGATGATTTAACCCGCATGGTGTTGAATCCTGATGTTACAGTAAGAAGCCGTGGTGTTATTGAAAAATGTTCTTTCTGTGTTCAGCGTTTGCAGGAAGCTAAACTGAATGCGAAGAAAGAAAGCAGACCAATGGTGGACACTGATATTAAAACCGCCTGTCAGCAGGCATGTCCTACCAATGCCATTGCATTTGGTAATGTAAATGATAAAGAAAGTGCTATTAATAAAATTCGCACCAAAGAAAATGTAAACCGCAACTATTATGTGCTGGAGCAATTGCACGTATTACCCAATGTGGGTTATATGGCAAAAGTTCGTAACACTGACAGACATGTGGGCAACGAAGCTGAAGGCAGTGAAGCACATGGTGAAGAAAAGCACGAAGAAAAAAAAGAAGAAAAGAAAGCAGAAGCGGCTCATTAATAATGGCTGTCATCCCGGCGAAGGAAGGATCTGCTGAAATAATTTGATTGCTTAAAGAAACATAAGCAGGCGCAACAGAAGCCAGACAAAGATTCTGCAGCATAGTACCAAAATAAACCAAACCAACAGCGAAAGCTGAAGGTTCAAAGCTCAAACAAGATTATGTCATTACTGAAGTATGAATCACAGGTGAGGGAGCCATTGATAGATGGACACAAAACCTACCACGATGTTACCGAAGACATTTGCGGCCCTGTTGAGGCAGCTCCCACACGCATGTGGTGGATTGGATTCCTGGTATCAGTTGCCTTATTACTTTTTGGAGTAGTGAGTCTTTATAAAGAGGTAGTATATGGTACAGGTATGTGGAACCTTAATAAAACGATCGGATGGGGTTGGGATATTACCAACTTCGTATGGTGGGTGGGTATTGGTCACGCCGGTACATTGATCTCCGCTATCTTGTTGCTGTTCCGCCAGGGATGGAGAACAGGTGTAAACCGTGCAGCAGAAGCGATGACGATTTTTGCTGTAATGTGCGCCGGTCAGTTCCCGGTATGGCATATGGGTCGTGTGTGGATGGCCTTCTTTGTACTTCCTTATCCCAACAGCCGTGGTCCTTTGTGGGTGAATTTTAATTCACCTTTGTTGTGGGATGTATTTGCGATCTCTACTTATTTCACCGTTTCATTGTTATTCTGGTACAGTGGTTTGATTCCTGATTTGGCTACACTGCGTGACAGGGCTAGAAAGAAATGGGCCAAAACATTTTATGGTGTTAGTGCATTTGGATGGACAGGCAGCACCAAACACTGGCAGCGTCATGAAAGTTTATCATTGGTGCTGGCCGGTTTGAGTACACCGCTTGTACTTTCAGTTCATACCATCGTATCCTTCGACTTTGCCACATCCGTTATTCCGGGCTGGCACACTACTATCTTCCCTCCTTACTTTGTGGCCGGTGCCATCTTCAGTGGTTTTGCCATGGTGCAAACCCTGATGCTGGTAACACGTAAGGTGCTGGGGCTTGAAGATTATATTACCATCAGCCACATTGAAAATATGAACAAGGTAATTGTGCTTACCGGTTCAATCGTAGGTTGTGCATATTTAACAGAGTTGTTTATGGCATGGTATGGTGCCAACAAATATGAGTATGATATCTTCTTCAAATACCGTATTGCAGGTCCTTATGGATGGAGTTACTGGTTAATGATGACCTGCAACGTAATTACTCCTCAATTGTTCTGGGTAAAGAAGCTCAGAAGAAATATTGCATTTACTTTCTTAATGAGTGTTGTGGTAAATATCGGCATGTGGTTTGAACGCTTTGTAATCATCGTATCATCACTCTACCGTGATTACCTTCCCTCTTCATGGTCTGTTTATTACCGACCCACTATCTGGGAAGTTGGTTTCTATCTTGGTTCATTCGGGTTGTTCTTTACCTGTTACTTCCTCTTCTCCAAATATTTCCCTGTAATTGCAGTAGCTGAAATTAAAGCGATTCTGAAGAAGAATGGTGAAAGCTATAAAGAGAATATGGATGACCTGGAAGAAAAGAGTGTGGATGAGTTTGTACATGTTGCACATGCGCATTAATAAAATTGATTCAGATAAACAAAGCATAATATGCCAGTTAAAAAATTCGTAGTAGGCTGTTTTGATGATGAAAAAACATTGTTTCCTGCGGTAAAGAATACCAGGAAAAAAGGTTTTAAGATTCATGATTTGTACACTCCGTTTCCTGTGCATGGTCTCGACCAGGCCATGGGTTTGCGTGATACAAGTTTGCACACTGCCGGCTTTATTTATGCCATCACCGGTACTACCACCGCTTTATCAT
Source organism: Chitinophagaceae bacterium (assembly GCA_019747705.1). GTDB lineage: Bacteria > Bacteroidota > Bacteroidia > Chitinophagales > Chitinophagaceae > Lacibacter. The sequence goes on from JAIEQM010000065.1 coordinate 74,961, forward strand.
TTATGAGCTGGGTATTTACCAAAGACTGGCCCATGAATATTGGCGGTAAGCCGCACCTGGCTTTGCCTGCATTTATTCCCATTATATTTGAGCTAACGGTACTGTGTGCAGCTGTAGGTATGGTACTCACCTTTTGTTATCTCTGCCAACTGGCGCCTTTTGTAAAGAAGGACCATTTTCATTTGCGTGCAACAGATGATTTATTTGTGATGCCCATTGAAATAACAGAGAAAACAAATGCGGAAGAAGTAAAAGCATTTTTCCAGGGTGCAGGCGCCGTAGAAGTGTTTGAGAAAGATGCGGAAACAGGATGGTGGCTCGGCAATTATGCCAAAGACCGTAAGATGTTTGAGACAGAAGAAAATGTAACAGCATAAAATAAATGAAATGCGTACAACGAAGATTTTATCATTTGGATTAATGGCGTTACTGGCAACAGGGTTTACTTCCTGCTTTCGTGCCGGCGGCCACAATACCGGCACTGTTTATATGCCGGATATGGCTTACAGCCGTGCAGTTGAAACCTATGCCTACAGGGACAGTTCTAAGTTTACGACTGATGCAAACGATGCAGGCTTTAAAATTTATTATGATGCAACCCCTGTTGCAGGAACCATTAAGCGTGGTGGTGTTTCAGTATTTCCGTTAACCAAAGATGCCGGTTCTGATACAGCCAACTATGTGGCAAGTAAACAGGTTGTAAATCCTCTTCCGGCACTTAATGAAGCTGAGATGGCAGAAGCAAAACGTTTATATAACGTAAACTGTGGTATTTGTCATGGTGAAAAATTAGATGGTAATGGTCCATTGTACAAAGGTGGAGAAGGTCCATATCCTATTGCGCCCAAAAACCTGGTGGCAGACCCCGTGGTGAGCAAGATGCCCGAAGGGCAAATGATGTATTCTGTTACATACGGTAAAAACCTGATGGGCAGTTATGCAGCACAACTGAGCACCAGGCAAAGATGGATGGTGATTCATTATGTAAAAAGCATGCAGCCCGGCAACCAACTCACTGCTCCTGCGGCAACAGCACCCGCAGCAGACACAACAAAAAAAACGAAGTAATACAACCAATACGAACATTCACGATAAACTGATTTCTAATGGTACTGAAAGAGCAATTTGAAATACCCGGCGGCTTAAAAAAATGGAGCTATGCATTAATGGCCATTGGTGTGCTCACACTTATTCTTGGTGTGGTGTTCCTGCATCCGTTTTCCGGCAGTCATGGTGAAGGTCATGGAGCAGAAGCTTATGGCGCCACAAAATTCTGGATGGCATTAATGCATAACGGTATTTTCTGGTTATTGGTTTGTGCGGCCAGTTTCTTCTTTATCAGCGCCACTACACTGGCACAGGGCGGATGGCCACTGGCATTCCGCCGTGTACCGGAAGCGATTTCAGGCGCTATTAATTATCTTGGTCCTGTTGCAATCGTTATATTGTTAGGTTATGTATGGCTGAGTGATGATCATCATATCTATCACTGGAAAGATGTTGAACATGTAAAGCAGGATGTAAAACTTACATGGAAAAGCGGGTTGCTTAACCCCACCATGTACACCATCTTTACAGTAGCAGCCATCGGTTTATGGATGTGGTTCCGTAACTGGTTCCGTAAAAATTCACTTGCAGAAGATTTAGGCGCTAAAGGAGATCATTCATTTTACTGGAGATCATTGGCTATTGCAGCAGCATTTCTTGTTACATATGGTCTTACAGTAATGAGTACCACACCATGGTTATGGCTCATGAGTATTGATGCACACTGGTACAGCACCATGTACAGCTGGTACACATTTGCCAGCTCCTGGGTGGCAGGTATTTCATTGATGATGTTGTTTGTAGTGTATCTCAAAAACCTTGGCTACCTGGAATTTGTAACGGATGAACATATTCATGACATTGGTAAGTTCATGTTTGCGTTCTCTGTATTCTGGACCTATCTGTGGTTCTCACAATACATGCTCATCTGGTACAGTAACCAGCCTGAAGAAACAGAATACTTTATTAACCGTGTTGGTGCAGGCGGGCATGGCGGTCCGTTTAAGGGGATGTTTATTCTTAATCTCGTTATCAACTTCCTGGCTCCTTTATTGATACTGATGAAACGTGGCGCCAAGCGTAATTACACAGTAGTAACCATCATGGCTGTGGTGATCATTTTTGGCCACTGGCTGGATTTTTATCAGATGATCACGCCCGGGCCATTAAAAGAGCTGGGCGATAAGTCAAACGACCCTGTTCATTTTATTTACAGTCTTGGAATTGGTGCCGGATTTTTAGGATTGGTAATATTCCTTGCCGCTAAGTATTTAACAAAAGCGCCTTTGCTGCCCAAGAATCATCCGCTGGTGAAAGAGAGTATCATTCACCACACATAGTATTTTGAATAAAACGAATTGAAGAACTATAAATAATTAAAGTAGAGTTATGAGTGCAGAAACATACTTGATAATAGCGGCGGCCCTGCTGGTGTTCATCGTCATCTTCCAGATTTCGAAGGCCAGTGAATACGTAAGCGTATTAAAGGGTGAAGAAAAAAGCAAGCAGCAGAACAACCGCATCAATGCCTTTTTGATGCTGGGCTTTATGATCATCGGGTTTATAGGTGTGTGGTATTGCAATCATAAAATGTACAAGAGCACTTTATTCTTTCATGGTTCTGCTTCCGTTGAAGGTGAAAAGATTGATGAGATGTTTATGCTTACCACGGCAGTAACCGGGCTGGTGTTTATCATCACCCAATTTTTGTTGTTCTTTTTTGCATGGAAATACCAGGCGAAAGAAGGAAAGAAAGCATTTTATTTTCCGCATAACAATAAACTGGAAGTGATCTGGACGGTTGTGCCTGCTATTTTCTTAGCAGTACTGGTGGTGTTTGGTTTAAGGTTCTGGTTCCGTATTACATCAGATGCCCCTGAGAATGCATTGAAAGTGGAAATTACAGGCAAGCAATTTGGATGGATTATGCGTTATCCCGGAAAGGATAAAACATTCGGCAAAAGAAATTTCAAAGCCATTAGTGATGATAAGGGAAATTCACTTGGTCAGCTTTGGGAAGATAATGCGGAGTTGAAATTAAAAGCGGATAAGGCCAATTTTGATGATGTGGTAACTACACAAACCATGTACGTGGTTAAAGGGCGTCCTGTTCATTTAATTATCATGAGCCGTGATGTAATTCATGATGTGGGGCTTTCTCATTTCAGGATGAAGATGGATGCAGTACCCGGTATCCCCACCACACTCTGGTTTACACCCAGGTACACTACAAAGGAAATGAAAGAGATTACCGGCAATCCTGATTTTGTTTATGAAATTTCCTGCGACCAGATGTGCGGGAACGGCCACTACTCTATGAAAGGAATTATTGAAGTGGTAACACAGGAAGAGTTTGATGTATGGATGGCAAAACAAAAACCCAGTTATTACGTTGCAAATCCTGATAAGGAACCAAAAGCGCCGGCAGCAGATACAACGAAAGTACCAACTGCTACCGCCGCTGTTATTAAAGGCAAATAAAATTTTGAAGAACCTGCGTAAATAAAAATATTATGAGCGAAACCACACATATTCACGAGCATGTTACAAGTGTTCCTCATGAAGCACATCACGAAGTGCATCATGAACATCACCATGAAACATTTTTAACCAAATATGTTTTCAGCCAGGATCACAAAACCATTGCCAAGCAATTCCTTATTACTGGTATGTTCTGGGCAGTATTGGGTGGTTTCTTCTCGGTGGTGTTTCGTTTACAATTAGGTTTTCCTGATGCAAAATTTCCATGGCTTGAAGATTTGCTGGGCGAGTGGGCACGTGGCGGACAGTTACAACCGGAAGCTTATTATGCATTAGTAACCATGCACGGAACGGTACTCGTGTTCTTTGTGTTAACAGCCGGTTTGAGTGGTACATTCTCCAATCTCTTAATTCCTCTTCAATGTGGTGCAAGAGATATGGCTTCTCCTTTCTTAAATATGCTTTCCTACTGGTTCTTCTTTATTGCCAGTATTGTAATGCTTTCTTCTTTATTTGTACAAACAGGCCCTTTTAGCGGAGGATGGACGGCCTATCCGCCATTAAGTGCACTGGGCCAGGCATCACCGGGAAGTAAAGTAGGTATGGACCTGTGGTTAGTATCAATGGCATTATTCGTTGTATCAGCATTGCTGGGTGGTTTGAACTATATCGCTACGGTACTCAATATGCGTACAAAAGGCATGAGCATGACCCGTTTGCCATTAACCATCTGGGCATTCTTCTTTACAGCAGTATTGGGTGTATTATCCTTCCCTGTATTGTTCAGCGGTTTCATTCTTTTAATTTTTGATCGTCACTTCGGAACAAGTTTTTACTTGAGTGATATTTATATTAACGGACAGGCATTGCCCAACGAAGGCGGAAGCGCTATTCTTTACCAGCACTTGTTCTGGTTCCTCGGTCACCCGGAAGTGTATATCATTCTCTTGCCGGCAATGGGTATGGTAAGTGAAATTCTTTCTGTAAACAGCCGCAAACCCATCTTTGGTTATATGGCCATGATCGGTTCATTGTTTGCCATTACCATTCTTGCATTCTTAGTATGGGCGCATCATATGTTTGTAACAGGATTGAATCCGTTCCTTGGTGCATTCTTTGTATTGCTTACATTGTTGATTGCGGTACCAAGCGCCATTAAAGTATTTAACTGGCTCACCACTATCTGGCGGGGTAATATCCGGTTTACACCGGCCATGATGTTTGCTATTGGTTTTGTGAGTTTGTTTATCTCCGGTGGCTTAACAGGTATCTTCCTTGGTAACTCAGCACTGGATATTCATTTGCATGATACGTATTTTGTAATTGCACACTTTCATATTGTAATGGGTGTGGCCAGTATGTTTGGCATGTTTGCCGGTATCTATCACTGGTATCCCAAAATGTACGGACGTTATCTTAATAATACCCTCGGTTATGTTCACTTCTGGATAACTATGGTGGGCGCTTATTTGATTTTCTGGCCCATGCACTATACCGGTTTGGCCGGTATGCCACGCCGTTATTATGATTACAGCATCTGGGAATCATTCAAACGTTTTACTGATATCAACCAGTTCATCAGTATTGTTGCCATCATTGTATTCTTAACGCAAATACTGTTCATCTTTAATTTCTTCTACAGCATCTGGAAAGGAAGAAAAGTAACCACACAAAACCCATGGGGCGCTAATACGCTGGAATGGACAACGCCTATCAACCCCGGTCATGGTAACTGGGTGGGCGAAATTCCTGAAGTGCACCGCTGGGCTTATGATTACGGTAAAGATGGAAACGAATTTATTTCTCAAACAACACCGGTTGGAGAGAATGAAAGCAAAGACCATTAATTGTTTGATTAAAATACAATCACGTCAGGTGATTTGAATTTAAGATTTTGAGCAAAGCAGATACAGCAACGGTGAAGAAAGAAAAGAGTGCTTTGATGCGTAAAGCGGATGATTACAAACAACTCATCAAATTTACGCTGAGTTTTACGGTGGTGTTCAGCAGTGTCATCAGTTATATGCTGGCGCCCAATGTGGTGGAGTTTGACTGGTTAAGTATTGTTCTTTTATTTGTTGGAGGAATGCTGGTTACAGGCAGTGCCAATGCCATTAACCAGGTTACCGAAAAAGATACAGATGCAGTTATGAAACGCACAGGCAACCGGCCCGTGGCGGCTGGAAGAATGAGCGTGACTGAAGCCAGCACCTTTGCATTTGCTGCAGCTATTATTGGTTCTTTGATATTGGGTTTGTGGTTTAACTGGTATGCAGCCGGGTTATCACTGCTGAGTTTATTTATTTACAGTTTTGTTTATACACCGCTGAAGAAAATAAACTCTGTGGCAGTATTAATTGGTGGCATACCCGGTGCATTGCCCTGTTTAATTGGATGGGCTGCTGCTTATGATGGAGAAACTTTTTCCTGGGCAGGCGGATGGATTTTATTCGCTGTTCAGTTCATCTGGCAGTTTCCGCATTTCTGGGCAATAGCATGGGTGGCGCATACAGATTATACCAAGGCGGGGTTCAAACTTCTGCCTTCACAATCAGGGCCCACAAAGTTTACAGCTATACAAACCATCATCTGGAGTTTATTGATGATACCGGTGGGTTTGCTGCCTTATTTTTTTAAAGTAAGCGGCACAGTGAGTATGTGGATTTTGCTGGTGGCCAACGTGCTGATGGTAGTTCAATGTGTGCGGTTGTATATTAACATGGATGTGAAGAGTGCAAGAAGGGTAATGTTCAGCAGCTATATTTATTTGCCGGTGATATTGCTGGCATTGCTGGCTGATAAGATAGCTACGGCCCCCTAAATCCCCCAGGGGGGACTTGCCAGGCACAAGGCCAGCTTGTTTGAGAGTTTGACAAATAGCGGATTGGCTTAACAATACAGTGAGGAGTGTTTATCCCCTCCCGGGAGGGGGTCGCAGAGGATAGAACAATTGTAATGATTGAAAGGGGTGGGTTGCTGAATAGAATTAATGCAGCACAAGAGTGCGACGCAACAGCAGCTCAATAGCAGTACTGAAGCTAAGTACAAAAAGTATTTGATTTAAATAGTTTGATTGATGGAGAAGGTTATGAGTGAGACGAATAAAAAAATGCACCCGCACAAGTTTACATTGTGGGTGGCAATAGGAAGTATTACAATGATGTTTGCCGGTTTTACCAGCGCATACATTGTAAAAAGCAACCAGGCGGGATGGCAGCCTGTGCAAATGCCAAAGATCTTTTTTGTTTCTACTGTTTTGATTTTACTGAGCAGCGGTACCATTTACTTAGCTTACCGTGCACTCAAAAACAGGGAAACAGGAAAATATAAAAACCTGGTGTCGCTTACGGCAGTACTGGGTTTGGGTTTTGTGGTGACACAGTTTTTGGGATTTAAAGAATTGTGGCAGCAAAACATTACGTTTAAGGAAAGTGTGGCGGGCTCGTTCTTTTACATTATTACAGGAGTGCATGCATTGCATGTAATTGGCGGTATAATTGCATTAATTGTAATTTTTGCAAGGGCGTTCAGCGCCAAAACAAAATATTACAGCGCCACACCTGTAGAAATTGCCGGTATTTACTGGCACTTTGTTGACATATTATGGATGTACCTGTTTGTGTTTTTTCTTTTAGTAGCATAAACAGCAGCAATAATTTTTTTTAGATTAACTAAAACTAAATAGATGGCAAACGCAGCAGCAGCGGCAAACACAAAATGGTGGAGTGGTGGTAAGAGCCCCTTTAACCTGGAATATGGCAAGTTGATGATGTGGTATTTTTTGATGAGTGACACGTTTACATTTGGCGCACTACTTATTACTTACGGAACAGTACGTATGAGCAGCGATTCATGGCCTGATCCCAATCATGTATTTCAATCTTTCCCTTTATTGGGTAGCGGACTACCATTGCTATTCGTGAGTTTAATGACGTTTATTTTGATTGTAAGCTCTGTTACTATGGTACTGGCAGTTCATGAAGGTCATCATGGCAATAAGAAGGGCGTTATTAAATGGATGATCTGGACCATACTTGGCGGTTTAGCATTCTTAAGCTGCCAGGCATGGGAGTGGACACACCTTCATCATGAAGGTGCATGGTGGGGGAGTAATCCTTTTCCGAATGCGGACGGAACTGTTTCAAAAAGTAATTTTTCAGACTTGTTTTTTACGATTACAGGTTTCCATGGCTTTCACGTATTCAGTGGTGTGGTGATTAATATTATTGTAACCATCATGGCCTGGAAAGGTGTGTTTGAAAGAAGGGGCCATTATTTAATGATTGAAAAAATCGGATTGTACTGGCACTTTGTGGATCTGGTTTGGGTATTTGTATTCTTATTTTTCTATCTGGTATAACATTTTTTTAAAAACGAAATTTGAAATAAATTGAGTATGGAACATCAAACATTTGGAGGTGAAGTAACGTTTCCGCATGAAGCGCCGGGTGACGATTCAATAAAAAGAATCAGGAAGACTACAATTATACTTTCTGTTTTAACGCTTATTGAATTGGGTCTGGGTCTCGCTATTTATATGATGCATAAGAATCCGGATTACAGCCATTCTCTTGTGCATTTAATTAAAGGCGTTGTGATTATTCTTTCTCTTGGTAAGGCTTTTTTTATTGTTTCAATCTTTATGCATCTGGGTGATGAAATCAGGAATATGATTATGACCATTGTGGTTCCTTTATGTTTGTTTATCTGGTTCATCATTGCATTTTTGTGGGATGGCGTTTCCTGGAAAGATTTACGGAATGAGTATGCACCGAAAGACCCGGTGAAGCATGAACAGGTGGAGCAACCGGCGCATGAAGGCGGATTGAAATAATATTTGATCAGTACACACATTTTTTGTCCCGGTTTCTTTGTAAAAAGAATCGGGATATTTTTTTGAAATAAACAAGATGAGCAAAAAAGCAATACTGGCGTTGTTGTTAGTGGTTGGTTTTCCGGTAACGGCTTACTACCTGGTAAAATATTACAGTGAACGTGCTGTGGATATGCCGCATCATTATTTTTATGATGATGTGAGAGATACCGTAGTGGATGGAAAAAAAAGAAGCGATACCATCTGGCACCGCATCAGCAATTTTAGTTTTACCAACCAGCTCAATGAAAAGGTATATGCGGATAGTTTAAAAGATAAAATACTGGTGGTGGATTTCTTTTTCACCCGTTGCCCCAACCCCTGCCCCACCATGACGAGGAATATGAAAAAAATGCAGGATGCGTATAAAAAAAACGACTCCCTCATCCAGTTTATTTCTTTTACCGTTGATCCGAAAAGAGATAGTGTGAATGCTTTAAAAAACTATGCAGATCGTTATGGTGTGCAGCATAATAACTGGTGGTTCCTCACCGGTGAAAAGAAAACCATTTACGATCTGGCCTTTAATGAGTTTAAAGCTGCTATTGTGGACGGCGGAGAAGCGGACACTTCTTTTCTCCATACCAATAAGTTCTACCTGCTTGATAAAAAACGGATCATCCGTGGCTGGTATGACGGAACGGATACGGTTGCATTAACCAAGCTTGCAAGAGACATCAGCCTGCTGATTCTTGAAAAAGATAAAACCAAAAAGCGAAATTTATTCAGAAAGTAAAACCTTATCATTATGCCCCGCCGCCACCGCAGTTCCAGAGGAGTATTATTGCCAGCGTCATTGAAAAAAAATGATAAGCTGGCCTATATTTTAATTTTTCTTTTCAGCATTATTGTGTTTGCAGCAGTGGTGGCGCTGGGTAAATACAAGCTGCAGGTAAACCTTGGTTTTGATAAACATATTTTTGCGCATTTTAATGCACTAACCAATACGTTTGTAGCGCTCTTATTAATCAGTGCATTGTATGCCGTAAAACAAAAACGCTATAATACGCATAAGCGGCTCATGCTTTGGGCCATGGTGCTGTCTGTTTTGTTTTTGGTTTCTTATATCTGTCATCATTTGTTTAATGAAGAAACAAAATATGGGGGTGAAGGGCTGGTGAAGATTATTTATTATATCATCCTGTTCTCCCATATTTTACTGGCAGGTCTCATCCTTCCTTTTATTTTGTTTACCGCTTACTGTGGATTGATTGCCGAGTACGACAAACACCGCAAACTGGCCCGTATTACCTGGCCGTTATGGTTGTATGTGGCAGTAACGGGTGTGGTGGTGTATTTGATGATTAGTCCGTATTATACGTAATGAACTTATGATTTGATTCGGTTATTGTAATGGTTCAAATTCTACATGACTGATTCCGCCTCTGGCAATAATAGCACTGCCTGCAACTTCACTTGCAAACCTTGCAGTAATTGTCCCGGTAACAGGAAGCCTTATCACCCCTTCGATAATGGCCACATTACTGCCTGTTGTGGCAGAAGTTGCATTTGAAGCTGTTGGGTTATCATAAGCCGTTAATCCCTGATTTGTAGTAATGGTGGAAACAGTTAAGCTATAGGTACTGGTATAATGCAGCATAGATGCTGCCTGGCTGCTGCTGATTGACCAGCGGCTGCCGGTTGCGGTTGCTGCTGCCGTATAAACAATATAGAATTTAAATTTATAAGTTACGTTTGCCTGGGCAGTAAAGGATAAACCAGTAACATTCTGCATGGTATTGGCGGTAGCATTATTATTGGTAACATCACTTGCAAGGAAGAGTCAGGATAACGGAGAATGCCGGAGCAGGTGGTGCGTAAAATAAGCGGACATGCCCCCGGCAGTAAAGAATTTTACCGCTATGTAAACTGGGCACAGAGTTACCAGGATATGGAAACGGATAAAATGTTTGCGCAACTGGCGGGTAAAACAGCATTGATAACTACAGGGCAGGCTGCAGTGGCGTAGAAGCGAAATGGCTTTAAACAAACCGGCAAGGTCTTGCCCGGAACAATTGCTATCTTCATCCGGCAATACAATATCATTAAGCTAAGCGACCGCCGACCGCAGGGAGAGGTGTCACAAACGTTATTCAGTTTGAAATTCGGAAAATTCCTTTCGTTAAGTGGTTCATGTGTTGCCCTGGAAATAACGAGCGCCTGACTTAATCACATTGTGAGGCAGTAAAGAAGCGGCCAAAATAATATATCAACTTGCAATATGGATATAACTGAAATGTATAACAATGGAGTGTATCTTAAAAACAACAGCAACTGGGGTGCCTCTGATGCACCTGTAAAAAGCAAATGGATACATCGAATCATTCAAAAAAATCAACTCAGCTTTCAGTCAGTTGCAGAAGTGGGAACCGGAAGCGGGGCGATTCTTACTGAATTATCACATCTCTTACCCGGAGTAAAAGAGTGGACAGGTTATGATATCTCTGCCCATGCAATTGAGATTGCTAAAAAAGCAGAGACAAACAACCTGTCGTTTTATCATGAAGACTTTATTCAGTTGTCAACTTTCAGTGATTGCTTACTCATAATTGATGTGATTGAGCATGTTGAAAATTATTATGAGTTCCTGCTTAAACTCCGCAAGCGTGCTGCTTACTATATTTTTCACATTCCACTTGATCTTTCGTGCCGCACCCTGTTAAAACCGCATATTCTAAAACAGCAACGTTCATCTGTAGGGCATATTCATTATTTTTCAAGAGATATGGTTTTATGGATGCTGGAAGATACCGGGTACACAATTGCTGACTGGTTTTATACAAAACCCTTATTGGATATTGAGCCGCAGCAGTCAGTTAAAAATAAAATCAAAAAAGTATTGCGTAATGGCGCTTTTGCCATCAGCAAACACCGGAGTGCAGATGTATTGGGGGGATATTCTATGATGATCCTGGCAGAATAAAGATGGTTTAACAATACTGTCATTGCTTGACTAGATTGTATTTCCTTACGCAGACGAGTGGTAAACAAGAATGTTCTCAGGCGCAGTGTCAGATGGCTATGAACGTAAAGGCTTTACATGAAAACCATCATGAGCAAAAAAACTACTTTCTTAATATGGACATGATACGGATAAAAACAACTTAATTATCCGGCTCTCGATTTTGAATGAAGAATAGTATAAATAAGCTTTAGATGTAAAATTCTTAAACTGGCTTTATCCGTGTTATTTATGTTGTAATTGGTAAGCCCATGTTTATAGTTCAGGTCAAGACTCCATTTCTTTAAAGTAGCCATTATGCCTGCAGTTATTCTAAAGTCGTTTACTTCCGGTCGCCCGCCTGTGTGTCCAATTGAATTATTAATACCAGCCTGGTCAACAAAATTAAAATTGTCGGCATAGTTAAGTTTAAAACAATAATCAAATCCTCCATGTAATGTTATACTCATTTTACGCATGGAAAAACAGCGTCCGATTTGCGGGTTAACTGAAATGAAATCATAAGTATTGCTAAAAGTCCCGTTTGTTTTAAAATTACCGGCCGGACTAAGTACACTATCACTTTCCAACCGGGAACCTGTACTTTCATATTGTGTACTTAATAAAAAATTCCATACAGTTGATAATGGTAAATCAAGTTGCAAACCGACAAGAAAATTGCTCTTTATTTTTTTGCCAAAATGATTTCCAATTGAATCCACAGCTAAAGGAAAGGATAAGCCATTCCTGTAATAATTGGATTTATTTACTGAGCCTGACCCATGAAAGTATGATATTCCCGTGCCTGTGTAGACCCTCACTTTTTTTGTTTGCTGCCCCTTAGTGAAAACGGGAATTAAGAAATAACAAACACAACATAACAAGGATGGCCTGCTCATAAAAATTTTTTATTAAAAACGGAGAGGTCGAATTTAAAATTGTAAGTCAAAAACACTTTTTTCACTTTTCCCTCCGATGGCTTCCCTTTAAAGCCCGTCACCAAAAAACAAAACCCCAACTGCAACGCAGTTGAGGTTTGTAGTTTAAAAACAGATATTTTTAATTACTCTTTCACATCCGTCGTTACCGGCGGCGCTTCTTTTGTCCAGGGTGTAATATCCAGCTTGCGGGATGTGGGATAAATTTCATCCAGAGTAGTGCCATCATATAACCGTCCGTTCTTTACTACATAGCGAATGGTATTGGTATTACGGATGTTGATTAAAGGATTGCTATCCATAATCACCAGGTCAGCAAGTTTGCCGCCTTCCACACTTCCGAGTTCTTTATCCAATCCCAATGCTTCAGCGCCAAAGATGGTAGCCACTTTTAATGCCTGCAGCGGTGTCATACCACCACTCTGCACACTCCATAATTCCCAATGATAACCCAGGCCCTGTAACTGACCATGACTTCCAATACCGGCAAGACCTCCATTATTAATAACACTTTTTACACTCTGTGCATGTTTTTGAAACACATGTTCTTCCGGTGAAAACCAACCGCCATTACCACCAGTGCGGCGTGCAGCTTTACTGTTCAATTCTTCATATGGTGTAAAGCGGTTGAGCTTTGAATCTTTAAGCGGGCTTTCTGTTGCATAATAATAATTCTCAGCCCATGGCCCGCCGTAAGCAACAAGTAATGTGGGCGTGTAAGTCATTTTACTTTCGCCCACGGTTCTGGTAACATCATTATACAAAGGAAAAACAGGAATAGCATGTTCATGACCGGGATAACCATCAAACAAATTGGTCATGTTTAATTTAAAATCCAAACCACCTTCTGTAGTAGGCATCAGCTTTTGCTCTTTGGCTGCCATAATCACCCACTGGCGCATTTGCCTGTTGCCCACCAAATACATTTTAATGTACTGTGTGTTATAATACTTGCTGTATTGCTTCAATACATTTCTTGTTTGATCTAAATCTTTTAAGTTGTACATCCAGAAACCAACACCCGGGCCGGTGCTGTAAATGCGTGGGCCGGGTATCATACCTGCATCCACCATATCACCATAAGTAAGTACATCTGTAGTGGCGGTTTGCGGATCCCTGGTGGTGGTTACACCATACGCAAGGTTTGCGGCATACATCCACACATTACTTTTATGCAAACCCCAGAATGGCCACATGTGGGAATGTGTATCTACAAAACCGGGTGTAATGGTTTTGCCGGTGCAATCTATTTCTTTTGTTCCCGGGGGCGCTGTTACTGTTCCTGATTTTCCAACAGCTTTAATACGGTTGTTAACGATGAGTACATCTCCTCCTTCTATCACTTCATCTCCCTTCATGGTTACAATGCGTGCATTTTTAAGAAGAAGGGTGCCCACCGGCATATCTTTTTCATAATACACTTTTACCTGTGTTTCATCAGGTGTATATTTTTCTTTTTTCTTCAGTTCAATTTTTGCAATACTGTCTCTCTTTGCTCTTGCTGTATCAGCTTTTAAAACAAGTACCATACTGTCAGCAAATTTTTTGGCGAGTGAGTCAGCCAGTTTTTTTGCTTCGGGCCCGAGTTTCAGTAATGCACTCACACTGTCTGCTTTGCGTTTGTCTTCTGCTTTCTTTGCAGCCTTTACAGAGTCTTCAACAAATTTTGCACGCTCCACATTATATACCCAGTGACCATTACCTAAACTCCAGTGTGCTTTTTTACCATCTGCTTCCCATGCCGGCCATTCACCACCAATTTCAGTTAGCTGTCTTGATGGAAATGAACTGAAGGCCGGCGTGCCCACATTAATGCTGGGTGTTTTGCCGGGTTCAGGAATAGCGATCATATAAATATTATTATTCACCTGGGCCAACGCCTGGTTGCCAACAGGCGCCATTAAAATAATACCGGCAGGCGTGGGCATGTTTTGAGGTTCACGGTTGCCGCTTGCTTCCGGTAACATACAATAGCTCACCGCATCAGGATTCATCATCGGTTTGCCCATCACATACTTAACGGGAGCTGCCGTTTGTTCATCAACATTGTTGTTATTATGCTGATGGTTATCTGCATCTGCAGCCGTGCCATAGGTAACAATACCGCTGATGCGTGCATGAACTTTAATATCTGTTCCATCCCAGCGAACAGAAATTAATGCACCATCGCCCCTGTTTAAATAAATACGATTGGTATCTTTTGTAAAATGTACATTGCCATATACACCGGCGCCTTCTACTTTTGTTACTGTGCCACCATTGGCATTCATCCAAACCAGTTCAGCTTCTGCACCACTGTAGAACGGATCTTCTGCATCTTTAAATAAACGTTTGGGCGCTTTGAAAAAAGCAATCCGGTTATTATAACTCCAGGCAGGCTGCCCGTAAAAAGCGTTTTCAGAAGTGAGTTTGATTACGGATGGCTTGGCGCCAAGTGTTGCTTTGTAAAGATTGCCGCCTTCCGTTTCATTCCATGTTACAAACACCAATTGTTTACCATCCGGGCTCCATGCAGGCATGGCTTCAACAAAATTATTACTGGTAATACGTTTGGGTGTGCCATTGGGGTAATCCATTACATACAAACGGTTCAATACGGTAAATGCCAATTGTTTGCCATCAGGGCTGGGTACACCATCACGGATTTGTGTGGCCAGTGCCGCACTGGTATCTTTTACAGGATAATTAAAATAAACACGTGGGCCCATTTCTAAATTCACATCCACATCAAACGGAATTTCTGTTGCTTTACTTCCATCAACAGGAATCTTCCAGAGTTTACCTCCATAGCCGGCAATCAAAAACTTACTGTCTGGTGTAAAACACATGCCTGGTAATACACCCTGCGGCGCAATGCTTTCCTGCTCATCTCTCTGCACGGGATAAGCCAGCCATTTTTCATCACCATTTTTTAAGTTGCGTAAAATTAAACCTGTTTTATCCTTGTAGCGGCTGCCATACACCATCCACATTCCATCTTTGCTCAATGTGGGGGTAAATGCAGAACCGTATCTTGATGTAATGGTATTTACAACGCCTTTTTCCCGGTCATAAATTCCAATTTGATATTGCGGTAACAGTGCATTGTAGTTCCAGGAACCAAACCGCTGGCTGTAATACACATATCTTCCGTCGGGGCTCACACAGGGGTCAGTTGTTTTAATACCGCCAAACTGATCATTCAATCCAATACCACTGCCGCCATCCTTGTGATACATGTATAATTTGGGCAAACGTCTTCCTTTGCTGGCAATAATATAATTACCATCGGGCATCCATGCAGCAGCAGGAAAATCTTCCGTTGCTTCTTTGGTTAATTGAATGGTATCCTGTTTTTCCATATCAATGTACCAGATATTATCACTGCCGCTCCTGTCGCTGGTGAACAAAATCTTTTTACCATCGGGGCTGAAACGGGGATGTGTTTCATAAGCCATTCCTTTGGTTACCTGTGTGGCTTTGCCCCCGCTCATGGGAATCGTATAGATATCGCCCATTAAATCAAATGCGATGGTATTGCCATCGCTGCTCACATCCACACTCATCCAGGTAGCTTCTTTGGTGTTGAATTTTATTTGCCGCTCCGGCTTTAAAGGAAGGCTGGCAAATTTGGTGTGCGGTACTGTGTCTTTTTTTGTACTGTCGGTTTTGGGTTGTGCTGATGATGATAAGGCAAGTGATGCCAGCAGCAGCGGAAACAATAGTCTCATAAATAATAAAAGTTTGCAGTAAGATAGAAATGATTTTGAAACGCAATGAAATAATTTGACGGACGGTTGAAATACATTTTTTGGGCGACGGGCTGCGGGTACAATGGGCGGCGAATTTGCCACGCTCGTTTCATGGTTCCGTTTCCATGGCAACTGTGGTCTGAGTGTTGAGACAACTTCCTTTCAACTTGTTATGCTGTTGAAGTTTAATGCATTCATGCACCAGAGGTGCAAAATGTCAGTAGAAAAAAGAATGCGTATTTGAGAGCCCCATCGGGCAATGTCATTAAGTTAAGCGTCACCTCGACCGCAGGGAGAGGTCTCATAAATTTCGTACAGCTTGAATTTTATGAGATGTCTTCCCGCAAAAGCGGGACAAGCTGTTCCTCGACATGACGAAACGCTTAACTTAATGACATTGCCCATCGGGGCGATATCTCTCTCGTCTATAATTCATTACATATCGCCCCGATGGGGCTCAGTCACATTTTTTATTTTGATTTCTACTGGCATTACGCCCTTACAGGGCTTTCAATTTATTTTAAGCAATTTTGATTTCACAACATGTTACTTTTAAATAAGAATTCAACAATATGCCTGTAACTACGCTTCATGTACGTATCAAAAAAAAAATATGCTTTTGATATTATTACAATACTCCGGTAATTTTTTTGAGATGTGGAAAAGTGTAAAACTAAATTAGGACAGAAAGAGCAAAGGCATTAGAAATTTGTATGCTAAAATCAAATTCTAATGCCTTAGAAGTTGCAGAAACAACTTTAGGTAAAATTACAGGAGTTAAGAAACCACAGTCAAAATTTATTTTTTTCAACATATTGACTATCTTTAAACAACAATTCAACAATATGCCTGTAACTACGCTTCATGTACGAATCAAAAAAAAATATGCTGCTGATATTATTAAAGACCTTGAGAAAATAGAAGCAGTTGAATTATTGGATGAGCCACCTATTCCTGAATGGCAAAAAAAAGAAGTGCGTAAGCGCTTAAAGGAGTTACAAAAGAATCCTTCGAAAGCAGTAAGCTGGAATGATGGTATGAAACAGATAAAGGAACTTGCTAAGTGAAAAAATTCAGATTTATTTATTCGCCTCTTGCATTAAGTGATATTGAAGAGGCAAAAGAGTATTATGAAAAAATTCAAAAAAATCTTGGGAAAAGGTTTTTAAATCAACTGCAAATAACAATGCTTGCTATAAAGCGTAATCCTTTTTTTGCTTCTGTGCGTTATGATGATATTCGATGCGCTCAAATGAAACGATTCCCCTATCTTATTCACTCTCATGTTGATGAAAACGATTTTACCGTAACAATCATTGCAGTTGATTCAACTCATAAAGAACCTTTTGGGTAAAACAATATCAAAAAAATCTCAGTGTCCGGCAATGGCCATTTTCGGGAGGAAAATGTAAAATAAACTTCAAAACTGCATTGGCAGCAAATAAATAGCATTCTAATTCTTTTTATTCATCTGCATAAAGAGTAAATTTACAATACAAAGAACAGTACAATGGCAGCGCCAACATTATCTCAGGAAATGCTCAATTATTTTTTGCAGCTAAGCGATGCAGAAAAAAAATCTGTGCTGGAACTGGTTAAAACTTTTTTAAACAGCCGCAAAAACGAATTTACTCCGCAAACACCTGAGGACTATAACCAGGAACTGGAAAGAGCAGATGCAGAAATTGAAGCGGGCGACTTTATACCTCATGAAGAAGTAATGAAACGCTATCTTAAGTCCTAATGAAAATGAATGAATCTGCAAATCAAATGGAATAAGCGTGCACTCATATAATGTAATCAATTACATTGAACAGGATTCGCCTGCAGGGGCAGAAAAAGTGAAACATGAAGTTTTAATGAGGATACAATCATTACTTCAGCATCCTCAAAAATGTAATCCTGATAAATACAAAACTAATAATGACGTTGCGTAAGCAATCGGCAGAGTGCTAAATTGAACTTCAACTATAACTTGACCTATAAATTGTAAATTTGAAGAATGAGACCAAGGTTATATTTTGACACTTCTGTTTTTGGCGGTGTTTATGACGAAGATTTCGAAGAAATTTCTACTCTGCTTTTTGGAAAGGTAAAATTGGGACAGATTATTTGTGTTTATTCAGACCTTTCAGAAACAGAACTTCAAAATGCACCAAAAAGAGTTAGAGATTTTTTTGCGGACTTGCCAAAAGAGCATATGCAGCTTATTGAGGTTACAGAAGAAGCCTATGAACTTGCTCAAAAATATCTTGACGAAAAGGTTGTCGGTCCTGCAAGTGCTGATGATTGTAAACACATTGCTACAGCAACACTTAACAAAGTAGACTTTTTGGTAAGTTGGAACTTTAAACATATCGTAAATGTTTTTAGAATTCGTGGGTACAATTCAATAAATTTACGTTGTGGCTATTCACAACTTGACATTCGTTCACCAAAAGAAATTGTGTATAATGAAGACGAAAAATAAAAAGGAAAAAACTTTTGACACAGTAAAAGTATTTCGGGAAATCAAGGAAAAGATTGCAAAGGAAACAGAAAAAATGACTTTTGCAGAATTCAAAGAATACTTGAACAAAAACAAGTTACAGACTGAAAAATAAACTTTGCCTACTCCCAACATTGGGTTTAATTTCTTATAACCAACAGGGCGTGGATTTTCAGCAAGTTTCAGGATGGCTGTTTTTATTTTGAAGTAATAAGGCTCATTTATTTTCTCCAAGGCTTTAAGAACGGTTTTTTCAATCTTGATTTTATACATTCTTCCTGCGTTTGGCTTCTATTTGTTTAAATGCCGTATCAGCATCAACAAAAACCTGTTTTCTTTTTTTTGCTGCATCATACCGCTTAATATCCTCCAGTTCCTCCATTAAAGTATCAAATTTTTTTTGGAAAGAACAACCAGTTTTTTACCTGCGGTATCTTTTATGTATTGAGAAGTTATTTCAATCATGGTTTTGATAAATTTTTTATACAATTTACGAATAAATATTCTTGGTTAAATTGAGCAATGTTAAAATCAATACCAAATTTATTGATTTCAATTCACTCCCAACCCCTTCAACACGCTTCCACTTCTCACGCCATTATATTTTCCTTCATCAATCACCACCTGCCCGTTTACAATTACAAACTGAAAACCGCTTGAAAATTGATGAGGCTGTTCAAACGTAGCATTGTCTTTTACCGTTGCTTCATCAAACACAACTAGATCAGCAGCCATTCCTTCTTTAATTTGGCCACGGTCTTTCAATTGAAATTTTTGTGCAGCAAGCGAAGTCATCCTGCGTATGGCTTCTTCCAGTGAAATAATTTTTGCTCCCGCACATAAAGCGACAGCACACGTGCATTGGTGCCATACGTACGTGGATGCGGCATGCCTTTGCCTGTTGCCACACCACCATCGGCGCCAATCATATTAAACGGATATTTCATAAAGTACTGTACATCTTTTTCATTCATGCTGTGATACACCATTTGAGCGCCGCCTGCCAGCATCATGTCTAAAATACTTTCAGCTTCAGTGCGTGCACCGGCTTTTCTTCCTTTCTGCAGATTAATAGCTGCAATGCTTTTTCCGTTGAGTGATGTATCAGCACTGTGATTGGCCACAACTGCAAAACTGTAATTTTTGTATTTGTATTTTTTAAGTTGCGCCAGCATATCATTAATGATTTGCTGATGAAGAATCGAATCGTTGATTCTTTTTTTCAAAGAATCCTGTCCGCCTGCCATTGCCCAATCCGGTAATCGTACGCCCAGGTTGGTACTGCCGGCAGTGTATGGATATTGATCAATCGTAACATCAAATCCTTCCAGTCTTGCTTTTTCAATTAAAGCAAGTGTTTGTTCAGAACGTCCCCAGTTTGCCGGACCGCTTACTTTAAAATGAGAAATTTGTACAGGTATCAATGCAGCTTTGCCAATATCTATAGCTTCAGTAATAGCATCTGTTACTTTGTTTTCTTCATTGCGGATATGCGAAGCATAAATGCCTTTATACTTAGCGGTTTCTTTTGCCAAACCCATTACTTCTGCTGTATTGCTGAACATGCCGGGCAGGTAAATCAACCCTGTTGACATACCAACTGCCCCATCTTTCATAGCTTTAGCAATCAATGCTTCCATTTTTTGCTGTTCTTCAGGCGTTGCAAAACGATTGTCATTACCCATCACCAATCTTCTTACTGTATTATGACCAACCAGCGATGCTACGTTGATGGATGTTTTAATACTGTCAATCTTGAAAAAGAAATAACTCAAATCATCGGCTGAGTTGCCGCAGTTGCCGGTAACCACCGCAGTAACACCATCATAGATATAATTATGTGCTGCAGGGTTTTCAAACACACCGCCTTCAATATGTGCATGCACATCAATAAAACCGGGCGCAACAATCAATCCTTTTGCATCAATGGTTTTTGTGGCAGTGCCGCTGATGTTTTTTTGGATAAGTACAATCTTGCCGTCTTTTACTGCTACATCTGCATAATACCAACTGTTGCCGGTGCCATCAATAATTTTTCCGTTGCGGATAAGAAGGTCGTAGTTGGTTTGTGAAACAACAAAAAGCGGAAGTAAAAAGAAGACAAGAAATAAATATTTCATGGCAGTTGGTTAAGATGATAAATATAAATCATCTTTTATCAAACTGATTCAATTGCAGGATCCCAAAACTTTTTTTCAAAATCAACCACGGTATCATTCTTAACCGCCACGCCATCTTTCTTTAACAATTCTTCCATACGGGTAGGTGTTCCGAAATGTGCTTTACCGCTAAGCATTCCATTTCTGTTCACCACTCTTTGTGCGGGAACTTTCGGGCTCACTTTATCTGCACCGTTCATAGCCCATCCTACCATACGTGCAGAAAGTTTAGTGCCAAGGTAACTGGCAATAGCGCCATAAGAAGTAACACGACCTTTGGGGATTTGACGTACTACATCATATACATCATCAAAAAAACTGTATTCCTTTGATTTACCTGTTTTGCGTGGGAGTTCTGTTTTCTTTTTCGGCATTTTTGCGTTCTTTCAGCAGCAAGTTACGGCGTGGCTCCGGAACATTTTCATATTGATAAGGGCAATGCCTGCATCCATGCCCGCAGCAATATCCTTTATCCAAATGATATTTGGCGGTGAGCACCATGTTGCCACTTTCTTCGTAATAATAATCGATGCCTTCGGTAAATTTTTTCATCATGGGTGTTGCGAAATAAACACTATTAACCCATTATTACTGATTTTGTTGAGAATACGTAAAAATTTCAGTTTTCGTTTGATTCTGTTTCGGTTTCAAATACCCATTGCTTCAACAAAATATCTTTTTCAACCGGCAATTGACGGCCATTGAGTGAAAAGCAGAGATAATGAACACGGTTACTGCCTGCAATATCCAAGGCCTCATAATGTGTTTTTATCTTTAGTTCAAAACTGACGTTTGGCTGATTGTACAAATGATCATAATCTGTATGTAATTTGAGTTGATAGAGCTCAATTACTTTTTTGGTGAACTGATATAACACGGGTGAATCTGTTTTTAAATGAATCAATCCATCAGTTTTAAGCAATTTTTGATAGAAACGCAGATACTTCGGATGCGTTAATCTTTTTTTGTGTTTTGATTGACGAAGTTGGGGATCGGGAAACGTAATCCATATTTCATTGACTTCATCCTTAGTGAAGTATTCATTGATGCGGTCAATTTGCGTGCGCATGAAGGCCACATTCAAAAGATTTTCTTTCAATGCAATTTTAGCGCCCACCCACATGCGGTTGCCTTTTACATCAATACCAATAAAATTTCTGTGCGGAAACATTCTTCCCAAACCTACAGCATACTCTCCTTTGCCACATGCCAGTTCAAGAGTGAGTTCATATTCATTTTTAAAAAAGCTGTTCCACTTACCTTTTACATCCTGCGGGTATTGCAGCACATTGGCAAGGGTTTCCATTTCAGCAAAGCGTATCAGTTTCTTTTGACCCATAATGAGGGCGCAAAGGTATTGAAGGAGAAATTGTAAGAACAAAAAATACAAGAGCCGGAAAAGTTATTTAACACAAGTAAGATGATAAGCTGAGAAGAAAAGACATCTATTATTACTGAAATCTTTCCGTCTTTGCGCCTTCCCGGCAATTATTTTAAGATTAACTGTTGTGACTGCATCAACAAAACAAAAAAGC
Source organism: Chitinophagaceae bacterium (assembly GCA_019747705.1). GTDB lineage: Bacteria > Bacteroidota > Bacteroidia > Chitinophagales > Chitinophagaceae > Lacibacter. The sequence goes on from JAIEQM010000065.1 coordinate 97,154, forward strand.
TCCCGCTTTAAGTCGGGACAGTAAATAAAAAAGCATGAGAAGCTGCAGGGGCCCCGATTCGAATCGGGGCACG